>NC_011661.1:1237040-1546300 GCF_000021645.1 Dictyoglomus turgidum DSM 6724 | reverse complement strand
CAGAAGATAAACATAGGACCGTTGATGATTATCCCTATGGCGGGGGTTCGGGGATGGTGATGAAGCCCGAGCCAATATTTAAGGCTGTGAGAAGTTTGAAAAAAGAGGATAGTGAGGTAATTTTACTTTCACCAAGTGGAGATTTATTTAATCAGAAAATTGCGGAAGAATTATCTAAGAAAAATCATCTAATACTGATATGTGGTAGATATGAAGGAGTAGACGAGAGGGTGAAGAGTATAATAACGAGGGAAATCTCTATAGGTGACTATGTTTTAACTGGAGGAGAAATACCTGCAATGGTAATAGTAGATGCCGTGGTTAGGCTTGTGCCCGGGGTTTTGGGAGATCCTGATTCCTTGAGGGAGGAATCCTTTCAGTGGGGTATATTGGAATATCCTCAGTATACCCATCCAAGAGATTTTGAGGGTATGAAGGTTCCTGATATTTTACTTTCTGGAAATCATGAAAGAATTAGAAGATGGAGGAGAAAGGAAGCTTTAAAGAAAACTTTCTTAAAAAGACCTGATCTTCTTGAGAAAACTAGCTTGACCCAAGAAGATCTTGAACTTTTAGAAGAAATAAAAAAAGAGCTAAGAGAGGAGGTATAGAAAAATGGATCTTATAATTCAAAATTTAGAGAAGGAATATATGAAAAAGGATATTCCCGAAATATGGCCAGGAGATACTGTAAGGGTACACTATCGTATAGTGGAAGGTGATAAAGAGAGAATACAAGTTTATGAGGGTGTAGTGATTGCAAAAAAGCATGGAGGTATTAGAGAGACTATAACTGTAAGGAAGGTAGTTCAAGGGGTTGGTGTTGAGAGAATCTTTCCCTTACATTCTCCTTTAGTAGAAAAAATTGAAGTGGTAAGAAGAGGTAGGGTAAGAAGAGCTAAACTCTATTATTTAAGGGAGAGAAAAGGCAAGAGTGCAAAAATAGCTGAGAGGGAAGAAAATGAAGGATAAAATTTTGGAGATTGTAAGCAAAATACTTTCTAAGAGGCAGGAATTAAAACAGCATGAATGGTATGATCTTCTTGAAACTATTGTATTAGCATTTATATTAGCTTTCATAATAAAAAGCTTTATATTGCAGATTTCCTATATTCCTACTGGTTCTATGATACCAACTTTAAATGAAAGGGAAGCGGTTCTCGTAGTGAGAATACCCTACTATTTTAGAGAGCCAAAAAGAGGGGAGATTATTGTTTTCAAATATCCCGAGGATCCAACAAAAGAGTACGTAAAGAGATTAATAGGAATTCCTGGAGATATAGTGGAATTAAAAAATGGAGTAGTTTATATTAATGGAAAAGCATTAGACGAACCTTATGTTAAGAATAAAAGCTATGATAACTATGGACCGGTAAAGGTACCTAAGGATAGTTATTTTGTCCTTGGTGATAATAGACCTGTAAGTGTAGATAGTAGATATTGGGGATTTGTTCCAAAGAAAAACCTTGTAGGAAAAGCGGTGCTCCTCTTATGGCCTCCCCAAAGAATAGGCCTCGTACATTAGGAGAAAGAGAGAGGGAGCTCTGGTATTATTTTAGATATATTGCAGGTGTAGATGAGGCAGGGAGAGGAGCACTGGCCGGCCCTGTTTATGCAGGAGCAGTTATTCTTCCTCCCCTATCTTCTATTCCTGTAAATGACTCCAAATTGTTATCTCCTAAGGAGAGAGAAGAACTTTTTGAGATAATTAAGAAAGAAGCTCTATGTTGGAGCTTTGGTTATGCCACAGTGGAAGAAATAGAAGAATTAGGTATCTTAAAAGCTACCCTTTTGGCTATGAGAAGAGCCATAGAAAAATTAGAAATTAAACCTGAGTATTTACTTGTAGATGGAAACATTCCTATTCCTAACATGGATATACCCCAAGAAACCATTGTAAAGGGGGATCGGAAGTGTTTGAGTATTGCTTCAGCATCTATTGTGGCAAAGGTTTTGAGAGATAGGTACATGAAGGAGCTTGATAAGGAGTATCCAGGATATGGTTTTAGTAGGCATAAAGGATATGCTACGAAGGAGCATAGAGAAAAGATAAAAAGCTTGGGTAGTCTTTTAATTCATAGAAAGGGTTTTAAACTTTTATGAATAATAAAGAGATAGGTAAGTTGGGGGAGGACTTTACAGTAGAGTTTTTGAGTAGTAGAGGTTTTATTGTGCTTGAGAGGAATTATAAGGTCTCTTTTGGAGAAATTGATATTATTGCAAGGAAGGGAGATATTTTAATTTTTGTAGAGGTAAAAACGAGGCGAAATTTAGATTTTGGTATGCCTGTAGAATCGGTAAGCTTTGAAAAACAAAATAGAATTAAAAAGATAGCAGAAATATATGTAAAGAATAAACAACTTAGATTTAAAGAGATAAGATTTGATATTATGAGTATAATCCTTTCTCCCAAGGGGGAAGTTTTAAACTGGGAGTATTTACCTAATGCTTTCTAAAATAAGGTCAGCAACTCTTTTAGGGCTAAATTGTCATGAAGTAGAGATTGAGATTGACATTTCTAGTGGTGTACCAAGCTTTAATATAGTAGGACTTGCAGAACAAGAGATTCAGGAATCTAAGGAGAGGGTAAGGTCTGCACTTAAAAATTCAGGGTATGAATTTCCTTTAAAGAGAATAACTATTAATCTTGCTCCTGCAGATCTAAAAAAGAACAGTCCTTTATTCGATTTGCCTATTGCTATAGGTATTCTTTCTAATTATATGAACTTTGATTTTAATCCCGAAGAATCAGCTTTCTTTGGCGAGCTTTCCTTTGAAGGTAAAATAAGAAAAGGCAAAGGCTTACTTTCTTTAGTTTATGGATTAAAAAATAAAGGCTATAAAAGGTTTTTTGTGCCAAAAGAAAATGAATTTGAGTGTGCTTTAGTGGATGAAGTTGAGATTTATCCTATATCTCATATTTCAGAGCTAGTTAAATTTTTGACAGGAGAGATCAAGATTAAGCCTTTGAAATATAGTTTTCCAGATTATATACCTACGTTTAGTGAAGATTTTTCCTTTATAAAGGGGCAAGCTTATGCTAAAAGAGCTTTGGAAATATCTGCAGCAGGAGGACATAATGTTCTATTAGTGGGACCTCCTGGAACAGGTAAGACTCTCCTTGCAAGAACCTTTCCTTCTATATTGCCTCCTCTTACTTATGAAGAAGCTTTTGAGGTGACTCAGATTTATAGTGCTGCTGGTCTTTTAGATAAGGAATCTTTAGTATTGGAAAGGCCGTTTAGAAACCCTCATCATACCATATCTTATGCAGGTCTTCTGGGAGGAGGCTCTAATCCTCAGATTGGAGAAATAACCCTCGCTCATCGAGGAGTTTTATTCTTAGATGAACTTCCTGAATTTAGAAGGGATGTTTTAGAGGCATTAAGACAACCTCTTGAGGAAGGTAGGATTGTTATTTCAAGGTCTAAATATACTGTGGTTTATCCTGCTCAGTTTATTCTACTTGCAGGTATGAATCCATGTAAGTGTGGACATTTTGGAGATAAGGAAAAGGAATGTACTTGTTCTCCTTTTGAGGTAAAAAAATATTGGTCAAAAGTTTCTGGTCCTCTTTTGGATAGAATAGATATTAGAGTATATGTAGGAAGGATTGAAAAAGAGAAGATATTTAGCGATACTGAGGAAGAAAGTTCAGAAGAGATAAGGAAGAGAGTAATCGAAGCTAGAGAGATACAAAAAGAGAGATATAAAAAAGAAAAATTTCAATTAAATTCTCAATTAACTCCAAAGACTCTTAAGAAATATGGTGTCCTTTCCAAAGATGTTCAAAGGTTTCTATTGGATGCAGTGGATGGAAAGAATTTATCAATGCGTGCGGTAGATAGGATAATAAAGGTGGCAAGAACTATTGCAGACTTAGAGAAAAATGAGTATATTAGAATAGAGCATTTAGCTGAGGCTTTATCTTACAGAGGGCTTGAGGATTTCATTTCAAATTTGTAATTTTTTTTGTTGAAAGGGGGTATTTTATTTGTTTGGAGCATTAGCTAAATATTTTGGATTTAGAGAAAAGGGTACATCTTGGTCTAACGAGATCATAGCAGGACTTACTACTTTTGTTACCATGGCATACATTTTATTTGTGAATCCAAATATATTAGGCGATGCGGGTATGCCAAAGTCCGCAGTGTTAATGGCAACAGCTATTGGAGCTGGTATAGCTACTCTTACTATGGGACTTTATGCGAAGCTTCCCTTTGCTCTTGCTCCAGGAATGGGCTTGAATGCCTATTTTGCCTACTCAGTATGTCACGGATTTGGACTTCCATGGCAAGTAGCTTTAGGAGCAGTTTTTATTGATGGAATAATCTTCCTTATATTATCCATATTACCTGTGAGAAAGTGGATCATACAATCAATTCCCCTTAATATAAAGCTTGCCACGTCAGTAGGTATTGGATTGTTTATAGCGCTTATTGGTTTAAGGTCTGCAGGAATTGTAGTGAAAAGTGATGCTACCCTGGTTACCCTTGGATCTTTAAAGACTCCAGAAACCCTTCTTTCTATTTTTGGAATAATAGTCATAGCCCTTCTTATGGCTTTAAATGTTAAAGGAAATATTCTTCTTGGTATTATCATCACCACAATTGTGGGAGCTTTTGTTAAAGGATCAAATGGAGAATATATTACCCATTTTACTGGTAATATTATAGCTCTACCCAATTGGGGTGAATTTTCAAAGACCTTTTTATCTCTTGATATATTAGGTGCTTTAAAGTGGGGATTCTTTTCTATAATTTTTACCTTCACTTTTGTGGATATGTTTGATACAGTAGGGACAATATCAGGACTTGCTTCTAAGTTAAATATTTTAAAAGAGGATGGAAGTTTTGAGGGAGCAGAAAGGGCTCTTGTAAGTGATGCTGTTGGAACTATCGCTGGAGCCCTCTGTGGTACCTCTACTATTACTACCTATATTGAATCTGCTGCTGGAATTGCTGAGGGAGGAAAGACAGGAGCAGTATCATTAGTTACAGGTCTTTTGTTTCTTCTTTCTATCATCCTTTGGCCTCTTGCAGGTATAATACCATCGGCAGCTACTGCTCCAGCTCTTGTGATAGTTGGATTTCTTATGATGGAGCCTATACTAAAAATTAATTTTAAGGACATTGCTGAGGCTCTTCCTGCTTTTGTAACAATTATTGCAATGCCCTTTACTTATTCTGTTGCCAATGGTTTAATTCTTGGCATTCTAAGTTATGTGTTATTGAAAATTCTTACTGGAAAATTTAAGGATCTCAATCCTGTTCTAATAATCCTCTCTATACTCTTTATTCTTTACTTCGCTTTCTAAGAATTAAGAGGGGAGGAGAGATCTTTTCCTCCCCTTTTTGATTTTTTACCAAATTTTGGTAAAATAATTCGGAATGTATCAATTTAGAGTTGAAGATAAACCTTTTATATATGCTTTAAGCTTCTTCTCCCCTTTATTTAGAAGATGGAGAGAATGGATTGATATTATAAGTCCAAAAGAGTTGTTTTTTCTTTCTGAAAGTGAGTTAATTAATTTATTTTCAGGATCCTCTCTAATTCAAGAGTTTATTGTTTTTAAGCGTAGGTTTAATTGGGAGAAAGAGTGGGAAAAGCTTGAAAAGCATTGTATAAAGATGGTCACGTTATGGGAAGAAGACTTTCCTCCTTTACTAAAAGAAATTAAGAATTCACCACCCCTCCTCTTATATAAGGGAAGTATAGAGGGAGAAAAATTTATAGGTATTGTTGGAACAAGAAGACCTTCAGCTTATGGAGTTAAGATGGCAGAAAGTTTTGCAAGAGAGTTAGTAAAGTATGGCTTTGTGGTGGTAAGCGGACTTGCATATGGTATTGATACTTATGCCCATAAGGGAGCTATTGAAGGTGGAGGAAAAACTTTTGCTGTTCTTGGAAGCTCTTTAGATCATATATATCCATCAGGGAATTTAAAGCTTGCGGAGAAGATCATGGAAAGTGGAGCTATTATTAGCGAATATCCTCTTGGAACAAGACCTGCGCGTTATACTTTTCCTCAAAGAAATAGAATAATAAGTGGTATATGTCAAGGCATATTGGTGGTTGAGGCAGGAGAGAAAAGTGGGGCCTTGATTACTGCAGGTTTTGCAGCAAATGAAGGAAGGGATGTTTTTGCTATTCCAGGTAGGTTAACCGATGAGAAGAGTATTGGCACCAATAAACTTATAAAGGATGGGGCTAAAATGGTGATTGATATAGGAGATATTCTTGAGGAATATAACATTCCTTATGAGGTGAGAAAAGAAAAAGACTTTGAATTGACCGAAGAAGAAAAATTAGTACTTAATTTTTTGGGTTTAGAGCCTATTTTTATCGAGGATTTAATGAAGAATTTAAATATTGATTTATCCAGATTGATGTTTATAATAATATCCTTGCAAGGAAAGGGCTTTGTAGAAGAATATCCCGGACTAAGATATGCTAAAAAAAGGAGTGTTATTATTGATGGATAACGAAAAATTAATCATTGTAGAATCACCTGCAAAGGCTAAGACTATAGAGAAGATTCTTGGAAAAGAGTTTAAGGTTTTGGCTTCTTATGGACATATAAGGGATCTACCAGAAAAGGAACTTGGAGTTGATATAGAGAATAATTTTAAACCCAAGTATGTGCTTTTACCTTCTCGAAAGAAAATTATTGATACTATTAAGGATTTGTCAAAAAAGGCAGAAAAGTTGTATCTCGCTACAGATCCTGATAGAGAAGGGGAAGCTATTGCTTGGCATTTAGTAGAAGAATTAAAGCTTCCGAAGGAAAAATTTACACGAATAGAGTTTCATGAAATAACTCCAAGGGCAATTCTTGAAGCAATAAAGAATCCAAGAGAAATAGATCTAGATAGAGTTGAGGCTCAGCAAGCGAGAAGAATTCTTGATAGGCTTGTGGGGTACGAGTTGAGTCCACTACTTTGGGAAAAAGTAAGAAAAGGACTTTCTGCTGGCAGAGTTCAATCGGTGGCTCTTAGGTTTATATGTGAGAGAGAAGAAGAAATTGAAAAATTTATTCCTGAAGAGTATTGGTATATATATGGAGAATTTAGAGATGAAGAAAAAGTGCTATATGGAAAGCTTATTTTATATAAAGATGAAGAGGTAAATGTTAAAAATGAACAGGAAGTAAATAAGATCATTAGAATATTAAATTGTCTTGATTATAGAATTGACAAAGTTGTAATAAAAGAAGAGAAAAGAACACCACCGCCTCCTTTCATAACCAGTACTCTTCAACAAGAGGCTTCAAAGAGGTTTGGTTTTCCTGTAGGAAAGACTATGAAGATAGCCCAATCTCTTTATGAGGGAGTTGATATAGGGAATGAGAGAATCGGGCTTATAACCTATATGAGGACTGATTCTACAAGAATTGCTCCTGAGGCAAGAGAGGAAGCTGTTCAATATATTGAATCGGGCTTTGGAAAAGAATATGTGGGTAAGGAGCATAAGGAAAAGAAAAAATTAGGGGTACAGGATGCTCATGAAGCCATAAGACCTACTTCTGTATTTAGGGATCCTGAAAAAATTAGGAAATATTTAACTGATGAGCAATTTAAGATATACAAGCTCATATGGGAAAGATTTATAGCAAGCCAGATGAATCATGCAATATTTGAGGTGGTGGAGATCTACATAAAAGGTGGAGATTATGTATTTCTTTCTAAGGGTAAGAAGCTGAAATTTGCAGGATTTATGTCTCTTTACATGGAGAAAGAAGAGAATGGAGAGGAAAAAGATGAAGTTAATATAGATTATGTACCTGAGGAGGGAAAGAACGTAAAACTGACAACTCTTATCCCAAGGCAATTTTTTACAGAACCTCCTCCAAGATATACTGAAGCAACTCTTGTTAGGACTCTTGAAAAATATGGTGTTGGACGGCCAAGTACCTATGCTACAATAATTGAGACTTTAAAAGAACGAAAATACGTAGAGGTTAAAGATAGAACTCTTGTTCCAACAACCCTTGGAAAGGTGGTAAATGACTTTTTGACAAAGCAATTTCCTCACCTTATTGATGTAAAATTTACTGCAAGGATGGAGGAGGATTTAGATAAGATAGAAAGTGGGAAGGTAAAGGCAATTGAAGTGTTGAAAAAGTTTTATCCAGCTTTTAAAGAAGAGCTTGAAAAAGTATCAAAAAATATTGGAAAAATTCAAGTGATAGAAAAAACTGATGAGATTTGTCCTCTTTGTGGTAGTAAGTTGGTTATAAGAGAGAATAAAAATGGAAAGTATTATGCTTGTTCACGATATCCTGAGTGTAAATACACAAAACCTATATATGAAGAGGCTCAAGGTAGATGTCCACTATGTGGTGGGGTTGTGGTAAAGAAAAAAGCAAAAAAGACAAAAAAGACTTTTTGGGGTTGTATAAATTATCCTGAGTGTAGCTTTGCATCCCCTTATGAACCATTAAATGAAAAATGCCCTCAGTGTGGAAGCACCATGCTTAAGGGGAACGGATTTAAGAAATGCAGTAATAAAGATTGTAATTATATTGTATGGACAGGGAGGAGAAAGAGATGGAAAAAGTCAAAATAATAGGTGGAGGACTTGCTGGATCAGAGGCAGCATGGCAGCTTGCTAAAAGGAAGATTCCTGTTGAGATATATGAGATGAGACCTATAGTTACAACTCCAGTGCATAAGACAGAATACCTTGCAGAACTTGTTTGTAGCAATTCCTTTAAATCTACAGAGATAACCAATGCATCAGGTCTTTTAAAAGAAGAGATGAGGAAACTAGACTCTCTACTTTTAAGGGTAGCAGAGGAAACAAGGGTTCCTGCAGGAGTTGCTTTAGCTGTAGATAGGGAACTTTTTTCAAAAAGAGTTCAAGAAATATTACTTGAGAGTCCTTATGTTACCGTAATAAGAGAAGAAGTCAAAAAGCTACCTAAGGAAGGTATAGTAATAGTTGCCACAGGCCCTTTAACCTCTTCAGATTTTGCGGAACATTTAATGGAGGTTCTTGATACTGACTCTTTGTATTTTTATGATGCGGTATCACCTATAATCTACGCTGATAGCATTAATTATGAAAAGGTCTTTAGTGCCTCCCGTTATGGAAAAGGAGAAGAAACTTATCTTAACTGTCCCATGACTAAGGAGGAATATGAAAGGTTTGTAGAAGAGCTTATTAATGCCGAGACTGTTGAATCCCATTATCCTGGAGAAGAAAAGTTTTTTGAAGGATGTCTCCCTATAGAGGTCCTTGCTAAAAGAGGTATTGATACCTTAAGATATGGACCTATGAAACCTATTGGGCTAATAGATCCTAAAACAGGAAAGGAACCTTATGCAGTAGTTCAGCTCAGACCTGAAAATATTCAGAAAACCCTTTATAGCATGGTAGGATTTCAAACAAGATTGAAATTTCAAGAACAGAGAAGAATCTTTAGAATGATACCTGGACTTGAGAATGCAGAATTTGCAAGGTATGGAGTAATGCATAGAAATACCTATTTTTATGCTCCGAAGTTCTTGAAAGCCACTCTCCAGTTTATAAAAGATGAAAGGGTGTTTTTTGCAGGGCAACTAATAGGAGTAGAAGGTTATATGGAGTCAGCTGCTATGGGAATTGTGGCAGGAATAAATGCAGCACGTTTGTATAAGGGAAAGCCTTTGATTATTTTACCTCCAACTACTATGATTGGAGCTCTTATCTCTTATGTTACTACAAAGGTGCCGGTGAGATATTATCAGCCTATGAATGCCAATTGGGGTATATTATTACCTCTTGATAAGCCTATAAAAGATAAAAAGCTTAGGAACAGACTCCTTGCTGAAAGAGCACTTAGAGATCTTGAGGATGTAATAAGGAGATTTGCGATCAACGTATGAATTTGGATCTAAAGAGAGAAATAGAGAATTATATAAATTATCTAAGATTTGAAAGAAATTATTCTCCTAATACCTTAAGGAGTTATCTTAGAGATCTTTTGGATTTTTATAAGTATTGCAAAGAAAAAGATCTGGATTTTACTAATAAAAGGAATATTAGAAGTTATATTCAATTTATAGCCCAAAAAGGTTATAAAAATAGTACCTTTGTAAGGAAAGTAATAAGTTTAAGGAGCTTTTTTGAGTATTTATTGACTTTTGAAAAAATTAAAGAGGACCTTACCGTGTTTATTCCAACACCGAAGATTGAGAAGAAACTTCCTCAATTTTTATCCATAGATGAAGTAAGGAAACTTTTGAATTCTCCTTCTTTAGATAATCTTATTGGCATTCGGGATAGGGCTATAATAGAAACTCTTTATGCTACGGGGATTAGGGTAAGTGAGCTTGTGGGCATAAATGAGGAGGATATTAATTGGAATTATGGAGAGATTAGGGTTTTTGGGAAAAGGGCTAAAGAGAGGGTGGTAATAGTAGGTGAAGAAACTCTTAAAATATTACAGCTTTATAAAGATTATGTAAGACCTAAACTTCTAAAGAAACCTGAAAAAGCCTTCTTTCTTAATGCAAAAGGTGGAAGAATCTCTGATAGAGGAGTAAGAATGATCATTAAAAAATATACCAAAGAATTTAATAAAAAGATTTCTCCTCATACTTTGAGACATACTTTTGCTACCCACCTTCTTGAAGGAGGAGCAGACTTGAGGTACGTGCAAGAGCTCTTGGGACACGTAAGAATTTCTACTACTCAAATTTATACTCATTTAACTACTGACCAAATAAGAAGAACTTATACTGTATCTCATCCAAGAGCTATCAAAAAAGAAAGGGAGGAATAATTATATGAAAAGATATGTTGTACTTGGAGTGATGCTCTTATTAATGTTAAATATTGGTCTTGCAAAACAAAGTTTTGTTTTAGATTTTACTAAAAATCCACCAAAAGGTAATTTAAGTTACGAGATTAGTAAAGGAGTTGATTTGGAAAAAGAAGATGGAGAGTATCATTTGGCATTTTTAAAGGGTGGAAGTAGTTTAAAAATATATACCCCTGTCTCATCCTTAGAATCTCCCAAAAGAGTCATACTTAAGCTTACTGGTATATCTTCATCTCTTTTATCTCAAGAGACATGGGCACCAATAGTAATTTTAGTAAATTCTAAGGAGCTTGTTAGTGGTTTTGATTTTGGAAGCGATTATTACATTACACCTTCTTTTAATATTTCCAAGTATTGGCTTAATGGGCAGACAAATATCGTAGAGATAAGATTGGATAAGGATGCTAGTGGAGAATTTTGGCTTAAGAAGATAGAAATTTCTATTTATGAAAAATAAAAATATCATCTTTTATTTCTAAGGTTTCAGGTAAAGAATTTCTCTTGGGGGAGATAGAGTTTAATAGTGAAAACTCTATCTCCTCGAATCCTGGAACTCCACATATGGCAAGAATTAAGTTTTGTAAAAAGCTTTTTTCTTCTTCCATTTTATATGGAGTATTATATTTGTAGAGTTTTTTTCCTTTGAATCTTTCTGATAACTTGGGAAATTTATCAAAATTTATAGCAAAGGTTATAAATTTTGTCATCTTCAGATAAAAGGATAAGACTTCCCAAAGGAAATTCTCGTAGGATAAGTATTTCATATCTGGGATTAAAATATCTTCAGGCAATATTATATTTTCTTGGCATATTAAATTTTTGATGTCATCAATTATAAGACTGATATTATTTAAATTTTCAGTAGTTCTTAATGTAACTAAAATTTCTCCCCTCAAATCTTTTATCTCATTAAGCCTTCTTATTAGCTTGTTAAATTTAGATTTGTTTTTGATCATCCAATTTTGAAAATCTTTAAAGTAATTAAAGGATTTTATTAGCTTTTCCTCTTCTCCCTTTTGGAAATGATAAAAATAAAAAAGAGTTTCCTTACCCCATGAAAAGGGTAAGTATATTCTTTCTAATAAGTCTCTCATCACTTTATGAATTATTTCCTGAGGAATATCTTTCATTTTCTAAGATCTCCCTTAAAAATTTTATTGCTTCTTCTTTTGTCTTTACCCTTTCTTCTATTTGGGCTTCTATAAGTTTCTCTTTTAATGTACCCACAATTGGAGAGGGATTTAAATTAAATAATTGCATAATTTCATGTCCACTTAATAAAGGTTTGGGGATATTTTTAAGTTTAAAGAATTCTTCTAACAACTTTTCAAAGTAGTCTTTATTTTCAAAATTTCCTTTTATGGCTATCTGGTCAGATATAAAAAGAAATACCAGGGATGGTACATCTTCATTTACCCTTGAGATTAGTTTATGGATTGTTTTTATCTCTGGGTTTTTTATAAGATCAATGAGATACATGTGATTTCTTATAAGTTTTTGTATAAATGTTAACTCCTTGTTGCTTAATTTTAACCTTTCAGCAATTTCTTTTATCATTTCTGCCCCTACTTTTGAATGTCCATAGTAATGAACAAGATTCTCTTCATCTATACTATAAGTTTTACTCTTTCCGATGTCATGGAGCAAACTTGTAAGTTTTAAGGTTTCTTTTTTTGTAAATTCTGAAAATAAATTTTTGCTAAAATAATTTTCCAGATCTTTTTTGATAGATGGAAAAAGAAAATCCATATTATAGAATAGGTCTTCTAGAACATATAAGGTAGTTATAGAGTGATCAAGGGGATTTTCGTGATGGGGTTTACTCCACGGAATATACTTTATCTTGGAAAGTTCTGGAAATATCTCTTTTAATACTCCGTATTCTTCCATTTCTTTCCAAAAGTGAGAGGTAAAAGGATTTTTTAATATCTTATAAATCTCTTCATGAATCCTTTCAGGTTTTATTTTAGAAAGGTTTTGGCTATTCTTTTCTATGTTTTCAAGAACATTTTTATCTATCTTAAAGCCTGAAGCTCCAAACCTAAAAACTCTTAATATCCTCAAGGGGTCCTCTCTTAGAGAATTGGGAGATGAAAGCTTTATCACGTTTCTTTCTAAATCCTCTAAGCCTCTTAATGGGTCAAATATTTTAAAATTCTTAAGATTTAATACTATGGAATTTATAGTAAAATCTCTTCTTATAATCTCAAAGAGAAGATTTTGCTGATATATAGGAGTAAAGTCAAGGACAAAAGTCTTTTCTTTATTTTTTATTACTATTCGGAAATATTTTCTCTCTTCATCTAAAATTACGAGCCTACCGTTTAATATTTTTACGATATGATCTATGAAATCTACATTGAAAGGATGAATTAGGAAATCTATATCCCTTGGATTTTTCCCTAATAGGTAATCTCTGATAAATCCTCCTACAATATAGGGAGTGATATTATATACTTTTGCATATTCCCTTACTACATAGAGTATCTTATATAACTCTTTATCCATCTTCTAAAGTCAACTTTATCTCTTCTATCTCTTCTTTTGTGAGGTCTCTGGGGTAATTATAGGGTATAATTCTTGGACTTTCGTTATAATATGGTCTGTTGCAGTAAGGACAACCAGAGGTTTTAAATATTTCATGAAAATATAGATAAGCTTTTTCTAAGATCTTTTTAGTTAGTATAAGCTCGTCTTTATCAAAGGTTAAATCCTCAGAATCAATAAGATGATTTTGCAATAAATAGGTAACTATTTGTATCTTTCTGTATTTTAAGTAGGAGGGTTGGGATAGGTTTTCAAGAGGTGTACCTGGTAATGGGGTAAAGGCAAAAAGGGCAACCTTTACTTCCCAACAGGAAAGGTCTTTTATAAGTTCTACTAAAGATTTTTCTTTTTCTCCTAAACCTACAATGATATGAGTTGTTATTTTCTTGGGAAATATTTTGCTTGCTTCTCTTATAAGATCTATTTTCTCTTTCCAGTTTTTCCCTTTAATTTTTTCATAGAGTTCTTTTTCTGCCGCATCTATAGAGATGTTTATCCTATCTACTCCATTCTTAAAAAGGAAGTTAACATCTTCTAAATCCTCCACGGGTGCAGATATAGAGATAGGAAGATTATATTTTTTAAAGGCGTTTGTAAGCTTTACAATATTAGCCTTCCAACCTAAATGGTTTGTAACTTGAAGGCATATTCTTTTGAAGGGATTAAACTCTGATAGGAGTGTTTCAAGCTCTTCTAAATCTATAGGAGGCCATGAGATTCTTGACAGCATAATAGTTTCTTTTCTTACGTTTCTTGCTTGAATACAAAAGGCACAATTATTTAGACATTTGCTTCCAATTAAAAGATAAAGAGTGGTGGGAGAGTCTTTTTTAAATATTTTTCTTTTTAATACTTCAAGACTTCCAGAAGAAACTCCAATCTTCATAGTAGAGCACAGCATTGATCAAATTTGTTATCGTCTAAATTCTTCATTACATCATGATAAGGATTTACTATTGCTTTAAATTCAAATTCTAAGGCAAGAGAATCTAATTCATATCTATAATCTCCTTTGGGTCTTACGCATCCTAGGTATAGATCTGTATTGGGAAGTTTTTTCTTTGCAAATTTCCAAAGGTCTTCTATCTCCTTAATAGGAGGAAGGTCTATCTTTTCAAAAGGTGTATTTTTTAATGGGGTGATTACGATGAATATAAGCTTTTTTGGGTTTATTTTTTCTAAAAATTCTATCTCTTCATACTCCTTACTTATTTTTCCATAATTTGCTCCTATCAAGATGTGAGGGCTTACTGGGAAGTGTTCATTGAGAAGTAAAAATGACTCTTTGAAATTTTCTTTATTTTTGCTTTTCAAGTGAAATACTTCTTTTATGACAAAGTTGTCAAATATGAGATCAAAGGATACCATGTCAGGAATACCATTAAGTTTTTTAGCATCCTCTTCATTAATAAGTCCTAAGTGGAAGTTTAATTTATATCCCATGGATTTAAATCTTTTAAGGTATGTTAAATGGACATCGGTTATAGGTAGCACTCCTTCTTTATTATAGCCCCCACTTATAAGAATACTTTTATAATTGTTATCCTTTTTAAGCTTATTTTCCGAAAGGTATAAAGGAGTCATGTTTTTGAGAAAATGTGCTTTGCAGTGATCACATTGTAAGGCGCAATAATCTCCTGTGATACTTATGGGCAGAGTACTTATAGGGGTTACTTTTATGGTCATCTCCAATTTACCTTTAACATTTTTGCTGCATAGGCTTCATTTAGTCTTTTTACAGGAGTATTATGGGGGGCATTTTTGACTATTTCTGGATTTTCATCAATCTCTTTTAGGATTGTTTTTATGATATCTACAAATTCCTCCAAGGTATATTTAGTCTCTGTTTCAGTAGGTTCTATCATTAATGCCTCTTCGACTATAAGGGGGAAGTAAATGGTAGGAGGATGAATACCATAATCTAATAGTCTTTTTGCTATGTCAAATACTTTTACACCTTTTTCTTTTAGTCTTTTACCTGATAATACAAATTCGTGCTTGCATATAGATGGATAGGGAAGGTTAAAATATTCTTTTAGCTTCTCTTTTAAATAATTTGCATTTAATACTGCCATCTCGGTGGTTCTTTTTAGTCCCTCGTCTCCCAGCAGCCTAATATAAGCGTAAGCCTTTACCATAACTAAGAAATTTCCATAAAAGGTTCTTACTCGTCCTATAGTTTTAGGAATATCATAATTTAGATAATATTTTTCTCCATTAAATTCTACCGTTGGAATAGGCAAGTAATCTTTTAAGAAGTCCTTCACACCTACAGGTCCTGCACCAGGTCCTCCACCTCCATGGGGAGTTGAAAAGGTTTTATGTAGGTTTATATGTACTGCATCAAATCCCATATCTCCAGGACGAGCATATCCCATAATTCCATTTAAATTAGCACCATCGTAATATAAAAGAGCACCCTCTTCGTGTACCATTTTAGCTATTTTAAGAATATCTCTTTCAAAAAGTCCAAGGGTGTTAGGATTTGTTAGCATTAGTACAGCCACGTTTTTATTTAAATATTTTGCAAGAATATTAGGATTTATGAGTCCCCTTTCGTCAGAGGGTATTTCTATGGTTTCAAATCCAGCCATTGAGGCACTTGCTGGGTTTGTACCATGAGCAGAGTCGGGTACAAGAACAATATTTCTATCTTCACCCTTATCTTTTAAGTATGCTTTTATCATAAGAAGGGCTGTTAACTCTCCATGGGCTCCGGCAGAAGGTTGAAAAGTGAACTTATCCATTCCTGTTATTTTAGAAAGTGCCTCTCCAAGTTTGTAAATTATTTCAAGAGCTCCTTGAGAGAGATCTTCAGGAGTATGGGGATGAAGATCAGTAAAATACTCATTGTTTGCAATTTCCTCGTTTATTTTTGGATTATATTTCATGGTACACGAACCAAGAGGATAGAAGCCAAGATCTACACCATATCCTAAAGAAGATAAATTGGTAAAATGTCTTACCACCTCAATTTCACTTAGTTGAGGTAAGGGAAGATCTTCTCTTAATAATTCTTTGGGCAATAATTTTTCAGGTGAGAACTCCTCTAATGGCTCTGGAAGATGAATATTAGGTCTATCATCATTACTTAATTCTTTTATCAAAGGTATTTTCTTCTTCAATCTTTTTTAAGAACCTCCTTAAGGGATTTTACATAATAATCAATCTCTTCTATAGAATTTCTTTCTGTCACAGCTATAAGAATTTCTTTTTCTCTTTCTTTATAGAATTTAGAAAGAGGAATTCCTCCAAGAATCTTCCTTTCTTCTAATTTTTTAAGAAAAACCTTACTGTTTTCAGGAGTTTTAATCACAAACTCATTAAAAAAGTAGGAATTAGGATATATAAAATCTATTCCTAATTTTTTTTGAAGTCTATCCTTTAAGTAGTGAGCTCTTGAAAAACATACTTCTGCAATCTTTTTAATCCCCTTCTTACCCAGAAGAGCCATGTATACAGCAGCAGATATAGCGGATAATGCCTCATTGGTACATATGTTAGATGTGGCTTTTGCTCTTCTTATGTGTTGCTCACGAGTTTGTAAAGTGTTTACAAAGCCTCTTTCTCCCTCAAGGTCTATGGTTTCTCCAACGATTCTTCCTGGAATTTGTCTTATGAATTCTTTTTTTGTAGCGAGAATTCCTAAATAAGGCCCCCCAAATCCCAATGGAATTCCCAAGGATTGTCCTTCTCCTACCACAATGTCTACATTATATTCAGAAGGAGGTTTGAGGATACCAAGGGAGATGGGATATATAGAGAGAATGAATAATGCATTGTTCTTGTGAATTAGAGTTTCCATCTCTTTGAGTTTTGTTTCTATAACTCCAAAAAAATTAGGATTCTGTAATATAACCCCAGAAGTGCTGGGGGATATGGTCCTTTCAAGAGCAGTAATATCGGTTTCGCCATTTTCATCTAAAGGTAAAATTTTTAAGTCAATGTTCTGGACTTGGAGGTAGGTTTTAAGTACTGAGATATATTCGGGATTTAACCCAGAGGAGACAATAACCTCTTTTTTGCCTGTGATCCTAACAGACATAAGGGCTGCTTCTGCTATTCCTGACCCTGCCTCATATAAAGATGCATTTGCTACCTCCATACCTGTAAGATCACAAATAAGACTTTGATATTCAAAAATAGATTGAAGTACTCCTTGACTTATTTCAGGTTGATATGGGGTATAAGAAGTGTAAAATGTAGGAAATAGGCTTACTAATTTTACAAAAGATGGAATATAATGTCTATATGCTCCACCACCAAGAAAAGAAATATAGTCTTTCCCTATATTTTTCTTTGATATCTGTTTTATTTCTTCTAAAAGATCAATTTCTGAGGGAGACGCTGAAAGCTTAAAATTTTCTTTTGCTTTTTGCCTTATTTCTTCAGGAATCTCTGAAAATAGCTCCTCTATGGAGTCTACTCCTATGGTATTCAGCATCTCCCTAATTTCTTGAGGGGTGTGAGGAAAATACGCCATTTAATTATTCTCCAATAAGTTTCTTATACTCCTCTGCAGAAAGTAAACCCTCATATTCTTTTGGATCTGAGACTTCTAATTTAACAAGCCATCCTGCATTATAGGGATCCTCGTTTATAAGTTCTGGTTTTCCTTTTAGACTTTCATTGATTTCAATGACTTTTCCAGACAGAGGAGAGTAAACATCGGATGCAGATTTGACTGATTCAATTACTGCAAGAACTTCATTTTGTTTTACCTCTTTCCCCACTTCTGGAAGATCTACATGTACAATGTCTCCAAGTTCCTCTTGAGCATGATAAGTGATTCCAATAATTGCTACATTACCTTCTATTTTTGCCCACTCATGATCTTTTGAATACTTTCTATCTTCTGGATACATTTTTATCTCTCTCCTTTCTTTATTGAAGTATTTTTAACAAAAGGTGGTTTTTCAATTTTGGCTTTATAAAATTTTTCTCTTATTTTAATAAGTATCTCATGGTTTATGTCTTTGGTAGTATATAACATACCAATACCCATTTTCAACATGGGAGAAAAGGTTCCACTTGTAATGTATCCGATTCTCTCTTTATCTAAATACACCTCGTATCCATCTCTTGGTATTCCATTTTCTAACATGACAAATCCTTTGAGGATCTTTTCTTTTTTTGTTTTTCTCTCTACCAAAGAGTCTTTGCCTATAAAATCTCCTTTATTAAGTTTTACAACCCAACCTAAATTGGCTTCCCAAGGTGTCGTATTTTCATCTATTTCGTGACCGTAGAGGGCATATCCCATTTCTATTCTTAAAGTATTCCTTGCGCCTAAACCACATGGAGTAGCTTTTTTCTTTTCTACCAAATCCCTGAATATTTTTCTCCCTATTTCAGGATCTGAGACTATTTCAAATCCATCTTCGCCTGTATAGCCTGTTCTCGAAATAATCATATGATTCTTTTTAAAGTGATAATATTTGATGTTTGAAAGATTTAGGTTGAAGTATTCTTCAAGAACTTTTTCTGAGTCTGGTCCCTGAATAGCTAATAGGGTTGTAGTATTTGTGAGATCTAAAATATTTACTTCAAATTTATTATTTAAATTTAGCCAATCTAAAATTTTTTGAGTATTTATTGCATTTACTACCAACAAGAATTCCTCTTCACTTATTTCATAAACAATAATATCATCCTTAATGGTTCCGTCGTAATTTAATATTAGAGAATATTGAGCTTTCCCAGGATAGAGATTATTCACATCATTAGTAGTAACATATTGAACAAAGTTTTTTACTTTTTGACCTTTGAGGAGGATTCTTCCCATGTGGGATATATCAAAAATTCCAACGTGTTTTCTTACAGTAAGGTGTTCATTAATGGTGCCCGAGTACTCAAGAGGCATCCACCAACCCGCAAATTCAAAAAATTTTGCCCCATATTTTAAATGCTCATCTTCGAGAAATAGCCTCTTTGCCATTTTTCCACTCCTTTAAAAAATGCTTCCGGGCTGGGATTCCCCAGCCCGGAGATGTTTTTTACTTCTTTACTGCTTCACGAAGCTCTTTTCCTGGACGGAATACTGGAACTTTTGTAGCAGGAATCTTAATTGGTTGCTGTGTACGTGGATTTCTCCCTTCTCTTGCAGCTCTCTTTCTTACAGAGAAGGTTCCAAAGCCTACAAATTGAACAGTATCCCCCTTAGAGAGAGCTTCGGTAATGGTTTCTAATACAGCGTTTACTACTTTTGTTGCTTCTTTCTTAGTGATTTTTGCTTTCTCTGCTACTTTTGCGATAAATTCTGCTTTCTTCATTTCTTATTCACCCCCTTTCTGATATGGGTTTTTATAAAAACTTTTATAAAGTTTTCGAAGCCTCCCAAAGTTCGTCTAATTCTTCTAAACTATAATCTTTCCAATCTTTTCCGGATTCTTTTACTTTTCTTTCTATATAATTAAATCTTTCAGTAAACTTATTATTAGTTTTTCTTAGAGAAGATTCTGGATCAATTCCTAAATGCCTTGATATATTCACTACAGTGAACAACAAATCTCCAATTTCTTCCTCTACTTTTTCTTTGTTATCTTCCTGAATTGCTTTTTCTAATTCTTTTATCTCCTCATACAATTTTGGTAATATCTCTTTGCTGTTTTTCCAATCAAACCCCACATGAGAAGCTTTTTCCTGTATTCTAAAAGCAGTAAGAAGAGCTGGCATATTCTTAGGAATACCACTTAAAATTCCCTTTTCTTCTTTTTCTTTGCTCTTTATATTTTCCCAATTTGTTAGAACATCCTCTACTCCTTCTACCCTGATTTCTCCAAATACATGAGGATGTCTTGTTATTAACTTTATTTTTAAATTTTTACATACCTCTTCAAAATTAAATCTATTTTTTTCTTCTGCCATTATACTTTGCATAAGAATATGCAAGAGAATATCCCCAAGTTCTTCTTTTATCATCTCTGAATCGTCTTTTTCCAAGGCATCTATAAGCTCATAAGATTCTTCAAGAAAATATGGAATAAGAGTCTGGGAGGTTTGTTTTTGATCCCATGGGCATTCCTCCCTGACTCTCTTTACTACTAAGTAAAGATCTATAAACTCTTTACATATTTTTTCTTTTTCGTCCATATGGTTTTCTCTTTATCTTTAAAAATATGAATTTCACTAAAATTATAGCACTTACTTTATAAAAAGCAAGCCTCTATGCTATATTTTGAAAAATGAACTCAACAAAATAAGACTAAACCTTATTTGAGAAATTGCAAAAATTTTTTATTCATCAGTTTTTGGTAGTGGTGTCTTTGCCTCTTTTCTATAAAAGATCTGTTGAATTTCAATAAGTTTTCTCCAAATCCTCATCCATATATCCTTGTCTGAAAAGTCTCTTTCTATTTTTGCTTTGCTTACCTGATCTTCAAGCCATTTATTGAAAACCTTTGCCCTTTTGTCATAAAGTAGCTTATCTTCTATTTCTGCTTTGGCTTGGAAATATGGAGTAGTATAAGCTTCTTTTACCTCGGTGACCTTTGTTATGTAATATCCTTCATTGGTTTTTATGGGTTTGCTTATTTGGTTGAGAGGTAAAGTGAAGGTTATTTTTTCGACCTCTTCTGGGAGAGTCCCTTGGGTTATAAATCCTAATTCTCCACCCTTATCTTTTGTAGTTGTGTCTTCAGAATATTTCTTGGCGGCATCGGTAAAGGTTATTTTATTAGAGGTGAGCTCATTATAAACCTCTTTTGCCCTTTTCTCATCTTTTATAAGTATGGAGTAAACCTTATATTCCTTAGGATGCTCAAAGAGCTTAATATTTTCATTATAATATTTTTTAATCTCGTCTTCTGTTACTTTTTCATCTTTTCCAATCTCATCTATAAGTTTTCTCATAAGAAGATTTTTTCTAAGTTCTTCTTTGAAGGTATTTCTATCATAACCGTATTGGGCAAGGGTCATCTCAAATTGTAAGACGCTTGGAAATTCTTTTTCTATTTCTTTTAATCGTGTGTCAACTTCTTTTTCTGAAATTGAAATTCCTCTTTTTTTTGCTTCTGTTTGTACTATTTTCCAACGGGCAAGATCTTTGATGGTCTCATCTTTTACCTTGGGGAGTAATTTTTGTCCTTCGGTAGTGGTAAAGTCTACGTTGAACATAATAGAGTATTGGGTTTTCATAAAGTTTAATCGGTCTTTATACTCTTGTCTACTCACAGGCATACCATTGATTTTTAATACAGGGTAATTCTTCATCTGATGATACACGAGAGCTACAAAGGCTCCTCCAAGAATAAAGATTGCAACAAAGACAATGAACAAAATCTTGAAAATACTGTGTTTCTTCATCTCATCTCACCTCATGTTTTACAGTTTTTGAAATAAAACCTGATTGCGATTATAACACAATTTTACTTAATATTGGAGATATCTTTGAGAAATTGGAGTAGAAATTGGGCTTTTTTTCTATAATCCCCTTTAGGTAAATTTAAGGTTCTTTCAATACCCTTTGAATATGTTAGTTTTACCTGGTTTTCAGATATTTCAATTTTTTCTATTCCTATTTTTTCAGCAAAAAATTTAATCTGAGAGAGAAGACATAAATTCTCAACAGAATCTGGAATAGGTCCGTAAATATCTTCCATTTCCTTTTTTATTTTTTCTATATCATTAATATCTTCAAGATGAGCCAACTTTTGATAGTAGTATATACGATCACTGCTTTGACTTATATAGTATTCGGGTATAATTGCTGGAAATGGATGTATAATATGGCAATTTATTTTATTTTTTTCACTTCCTTCTTTATTGCTTTTTAATTCATTGATTGCCTCTTCTAAGAGTTGAAGATATAAATAAAACCCAACAGAGTTTATATGTCCGTGTTGTTCTTTTCCAAGGATCTTTCCTGCACCTCTTATTTCAAGATCTCTTAAGGCAAGTCTCAAACCAGATCCAAGGCTTGAGAATTCTTTTAAAGCTTCAAGTCTTTTTATACTTTCAAGGGATAATTTCTTTAGAGGGGCATGCAAAAAATAGGCATAAGCTTGTTTATAGGATCTTCCAATTCTTCCACGAAGTTGATATAGCTGAGCAAGTCCCATATGTTCTGCATTTTCCACAAACAGTGTATTTGCATTAGGGACATCTATGCCTGATTCTATTATGGTAGTGGCAACCAGAACGTCTATTTTTCCATCATAAAAATTACTCATAACTTCTGTTAATTTTTCATCGTCCATTTTGCCATGGGCTATAGCATAAGTTGCCTCTGGAACGAGTTTTGATAGTTCTTCTCTTATTTTTTCTAATCTTTCTATGTCATTACACACATAATATACCTGTCCTCCTCTTTCTAATTCTCTCCTTATTCCTTCTTGAATAATTTCAGGATTATATTCCACTACAAAGGTTTGAATAGGTAAGCGATTTTCAGGTGGAGTTTCAAGTACTGAAAATTGTCTTATTCCAGAAAGAACCATGGATAAAGTTCTTGGAATAGGCGTTGCTGAGAGATAAAGAATATCTACATGGGGATATTTCTTTTTAAAGGCTTCTTTTTGTAGTACTCCAAATCTATGTTCTTCATCTACAATTATTAGGCCCAAATCTTTAAATTCCACATCTTTTTGTAGAATTCTGTGGGTTCCAATTATTATGTCTATTTCTCCCTTTCTTATCTTCTCTATTATTCTTTTTTGCTCCGATTTAGGTTTTAACCTGCTCAAGATTTCTACATTTACAGGAAAAACTTCTAACCTTTCTTTGAATACCTTCCAATGTTGATAAGCAAGAATTGTGGTTGGTACAAGAATTGCTACTTGTTTTCCATCAAGCACTGCCTTAAAACTTGCCCTTAAGGCGAGCTCTGTTTTGCCAAAACCTACATCTCCAATAAGCACTCTTTCCATAGGTTTTGTAGATTCCATATCCTTTTTTATCTCTCTAAGAGCTTTTATTTGGTCTTCTGTCTCTATATAAGGGAAGCTTGCTTCAAGTTCTTCTTGAAGTGGGCTATCAGGAGAAAAAGCAAAGCCCTTAGTGATTTCCCTTTGAGCATAGATTTTTAGTAATTCTTCAGCGATCTCTTTCGCTGATTCTTTTACTTTTCGTTTTGTTTCTTCCCATTGGCGAGATTCTAATCTACTTATCTGTGGTGGGTCGGGAGAGGAGGATACATATCTTTGGATAAGATGCATTTCTTCTAATGGAACATATAGAAAGCTATTGTTAGCATATTCAATGTATATAAATTCTTTTTCTAGTTCGTCTACTTTAAGTTTTTTTAGTCCTCTAAATATTCCTATACCGTAGTTTACATGAACCACATAATCGCCATCTTTTAAAAGGTATAAGTCCTTGGGTTTTAGTCCTTTTTCATATCTTATAACTTTTCTTTTCCTTTTTTTCCCAAAGATCTCATAATCAGTAATTACAAGAATTTTTTCCTTTTCCCATAAAAAACCCTCTCTTATCTTTTCTCCAACCAAGTATTTCACATTTAAATTCTTAAGCCTTGTCCTTACGATATCTTGATGTTCCGATGAAATGTATACTTCCCATCCATCATAAACGAAGGATTTTATGTTTTTTTCAAAAAACTCATTGGTACCTTGGTAAGAGGGAGGTGAATATATGGAAAATGCAATGTCTGCATCTTTACTATTCAGATCTAATACTTGGTAATGGGAAGTATAACTTTCTAATAAAGAATTAGTAAGATATAAATCTTCTGGAAGATTTTCTTTAGTCCTTCTTTTTTCAAGATTTGCTAATCCTTTTTCCGTCCATTTTTGGATTAGAGCAAGGCTTTCATCGTAATTTTCAAAGATTAAGATGGTATTTGGGGGAAGATATGAAAAGATATACTTTTTAAGCTCTTTATTTTTTAAAAAGTATTTCTCTTCATCTTTATTTGCAATAAGCTCTGAAATGGGAGTTATAAATACTTCTTTTGTTGTTTCTATAGATCTTTTGTCTTCCAAATTAAAAAATCTTATAGAAGTAATCTCATCTCCAAAAAATTCTATTCTTATAGGATTCTCATATATAGGAGAGAATATATCTAGAATTCCACCCCTTATGCTATAGTCTCCAATTTTTTCTACTTGAGGTAATCTTTGATAAAAATTTTCTGCCAGGTATTTTTCTATTTTTTCTCGAGCTATTTCTTCTCCGATTCTTATTTTTATGATTCTCTCTTTTAAGACATCCTTGGGGATAATTGGATAAATTAAGGATTTTAAAGAAGCAATAATGGAAAAATTTTTATCGTAAATTATATTTGAGATAGCTCTCAATCTTTTTCCTTGAATCTGAGGAGATCTTAAAGGTCGCTCATAAGGAAGATGCACATAAGAGGGTAATATACTTATTTCTAAATCTTCCTGTAAATCTTCCCATATATTCAGATCTTCTTCGTTATTGGTTATCCATAAAACGGGTTTTTCATATCTTTTTAGGTATAAAAGAAATAGAGGATAAATACCCTTGTATATTCCGAAAATTTTGAGACGATTTTTAGAGTTAATTACTTTCTCAAGAGTATTGAATTCGCTACTTTTTATGATCTTTTCTAACAGAATAGACATTTTCTATTATATAGGTTTTGTGCCTTATCCCATCCTTCTTTTATTATGGTCTCTATTATTTGGTGTGAGCTTTGTAAAATTTTTTCTATTGTTTTAAGTTCATCTTCATTAAATTTTCCTAATACATATTCTACGATTTGATTTTTATCTTGAGGTTTTCCAATTCCTATCCTTAATCTGTAAAAATTAGAGGTATTAATTTCTTTTATAATAGATTTTATTCCGTTATGTCCTCCATCTTTTCCATTAAATTTAATTCTTATAGTTCCTATGGGAAGATCAAGATCATCGTGAATCACAAGGAGCTCTTCTGGAGCAAAAGCAAATTTCTCTATGAACTCTTTGACTCCTATACCACTTAGATTCATATAAGTCTGAGGTTTTACTAAGTAGACTTTAGTATTTGATATTTTTCCAAAAGTAAGCAAGTTAAAATTTGTTTTCTGGTAGGATGGAAATTTATAAAAATTTTGCAAGTAATCAACTACCATAAATCCCACATTATGGCGGGTGTTAGCATACTCGTATCCTGGATTTCCGAGTCCTATTATTCCTAACCTTTCCACTTTTTTATTTTGGGAATATTATACCAGCATATCCTACTACTTGATCAATATCTTTTGTTATATCTCCTGAGGTTTGGTAAGCAACAAGTTGTGCTTTCCTACCCCCTAATAATTTTACTGCTATTATAGTAATAACTATGGGACCTACACCACATATGGAAATATCTTTCTCTACTACTCTTTTTATAAACTCTTTTTCGTCTAAATTAAGAATTGCCTCAATAGCATAAAAATCCTTTTGCTTTGCAATCTCGTAGGGTTCATAATGAGAAAAATCTGAACTTGCAATTATTACAGTATTTTTTTCGTAATCCAGGAGGGATTTTCCTATAGCATATCCCAGATCTTTAAGCACTTCATAGCTGTAATCTACTACTGTTATAGGAACTATTTTTATGTTAAAGTTGAGGTATTGGAGAAAAGGTACTTGAACTTCTAAAGAATGCTCTGGATGATGGGCTACAAAATCTTCTTTTAGATATTTAGAATTATTAATAATTTTTCGAGAAAGAATTGAATCTATTTCAACATCTCCAAGAGGTGTGGCCCAAACCCCCTCACTATAAATAGCAGAAGGATAACCAAGTCCATTATGGTTTGGACCTATTATTATTGCTACTTCTGGAACTTCCATAATTGAGTATATTAACCCAGCAACTTTTCCTGAGTAAATATATCCGGCATGAGGAACTACACAGCCTAAAAGAGGTGTCTTTTGGGGTACCTCTTTTATAAATTGAGAAAGCATATTTAATAATTCTTTTTCTCTTGCAGGATAAAAATACCCTGCTACCGATGGTAATCTTCTCTTCATATGATATAATTATAACCGATTTTGCTTAAAATTTGTTGAGGTTTTAACATTAGTTTAAAGATAATTTCTTAAAATCTATAAAGAAAGGAGGTTAAACAAATGTCAAGAAGATGTGAAATCTGCGGAAAAGGCCCATGGACAGGCTTACAGGTTTCCCATTCTCATCGTAGGACAAAGACCAGATGGCTTCCAAATCTCCACAAAGTTCGTGCTCTTGTTAACGGAAAAGTTAAAACTATTAAAGTATGTACTCGTTGTTTGAAGGCTGGAAAAGTACAAAAGGTAGTGTAAGATTATGATGGAAGAGAAGGTTAAAGATATAGTATCTTTTATAAGTGCGAAAGAGAAAGAAGTAGAGATTGAAGTTGAGAAAGCAAAAAAAGAATTGGAGGAAGAATATTATTGGAAGGTTCAAGAATACTCTATAAAGATGGAAGAAGAAAAACAAAGATTTTTAAATGATTTAAGGGGCGAAGAAGAAAGTTGTCGTAAGGCTTTAAAACTAAAGTTAGAAAAAATGGAACAGGAGTATATTGATGAAATAAACAAATACAGAAAAGACGTGGAAAACAGAATATCTTATATCGTAGACTTCCTTTTAAGTAAATTAATTCAAAGGTAAGGATGAAAGTATATGGCTATTTTAAAAGTTGAAAAGTTTTGGTTGATTCTTCCTAAGGAAAAAGAAGAAAAAGTAGTTGACACTTTTAAAAATTTTGAGAATGTACACTGGGAAAAATTGACAGGAGAGGAAAATACAGAAAAGTCTTCTCCTTATGATTCTTACGTTACCAAGCTTGATGAGATCTTTAAAATATTAAGGATCTTTTATCCAGAAGGGAAAGGTTTTTTAGAAGCGTTTTTTTCAGGAAGAGAGGAAATAACAGAGGAAGAATTTGAGAAATTAAGAACCGAGGTTTCTATTGATAGCTTATATAAAGAAGCAAAGAACTTAGAAAGAGCGCTAAATGTAATAGAAGATAAAAAGAAAAGATTATCTGAGTTATACGAAGAGACAGCTTACTGGTTAGATATTAATGAAGATCTTAATTTCCCAAGAGTTTTTAAAAGATTTATTTTGTATTCAGGAACCTTTTCAAGGGATGAATGGAGTAATTTTTTAGAAGAAAGTAAAGACATCCTTGAAGAAAGCTGGTATAGGACCTTCGTTAATAATAAAAATGTAAAAGTCATATTCATTATACCAAAACAGTTTTCTGAAGTTTTTGAAAATCTTCTTCAAAAACATAATTTTATTCATAAACGTATTCCTTATTTGAAGGACTCTCCCCAAAAAAGTCTGGAAAGAATTCAAAAAAGTTTGAACAAAGTAGATGAAGACCTTAAGAACTTATATTGTAAAGCTAAAGAATTATTAGATAAAAAGAAGAACATTTTTGCATGGTATGATTATTATATAACTAAGATAAAAGAAACAGGAGCTAAGAATCTTGCCTATCGTAGTAATTACTTTGCTATATTTTCAGGGTGGATACCTAAGAAGGATAAAGAAAAATTTTTATCAATGTTAAGGGAAAATATTTCTGATTTTGTCTTTGAGAGTAAGGATCCGGATAAAGATGATGATCCCCCTGTAATCCTTGATAATCCTAAGATAATTAAACCCTTTGAATTTTTGACAAGGCTCTATGGACTTCCTCCTTACGGATTTATTGATCCAACTCCATTTATGGCTCCCTTTTATATGCTATTTTTTGGCATCTGTTTAGGAGATATAGGTTATGGACTTTTACTTCTCATAAGTTCTTTGTGGATAAAAAATAGATATAAACCTGAAGATGATACTAAACAGCTTTTAGATCTTTTGACAGTACTTAGTATTCCATCTATTATAGTAGGAACGTTAACATGGAGTTTCTTTGGAAATCAGCCCTTGTTGGGACCTGATGGAAAATTTTTAAAGGTTTTTCCTCTTATAAATCCTTCGCAAGATTTAATTACGGCTCTTGGTATATCCTTGTTTATAGGTGTAGCTTCTCAATTCTATGCTTTAATACTTCGCTTTATCTCTTGTCTTAAAATTAAGGATTATGAGGGTGCTTTGTATGATGCAGGCTTATGGATATTGTTCTTGGGTTCGCTTCTGGTTTATTTTGGTTCTAAGGTTTTAGGAATAAAATTCAGTGGTGTTGAAATATTTAAATATATTCTGATTTTTAGTCTTGTAGGACTCGTATTGACGCAAGGAAGGGATAAAAAAGGAATTGCTCGTATTTTAGTGGGACTGATTAGTCTTTACGGTATAATGGGAGGGTATGGTTTGACTTCTTTTGTGGGAGATGTACTTTCCTATTCAAGACTTTTTGCATTAAATCTTGTGGGCTCTATTTTTGGTTTTGTAATAACTCAACTTGCTAATATGGTGAAGGGAATACCTGTTTTAGGCTGGATCTTTTTAGTTTTAATATGGGTAGGCGGACAAGTTTTGAATTTTGTCCTTAGCACACTTTCTGCTTTTGTTCACTCTACAAGATTGCAATTTTTAGAGCTTTATGGAAGGTTCTTTGTAGATGGCGGAAGAAAATTTTTCCCTTACAAAATAGAAGGTAAATTCTTTAGGATAAAGAAAAATTATGATGGGAGGTAGTTAGTATGCTTGGTCTGGCAATTGCTCTTATTGGGGCTGCTTTAGGTGCGGGTTTTGCAGCAGCGGGATCTGGTAAGGGAGTGGGAATAGCAGGAGAGGCTGCAGCAGGGGTTCTTGCCGAAAAGCCAGATCTTTTTGGTACAGTACTAATTCTTCAAGCTCTTCCTGGTACGCAAGGTTTTTACGGATTTATAGGAGCCTTTCTTATACTTATGAGATTAGGACTTCTTGGAGGTAATGTGCCAAATCTCACTTTAGAACAAGGACTAATGGTTTTTGCAGTGGGTATTCCCCTTATGATTGGAGAGTATGTGAGTGCTATATGGCAGGGTAGAGCAAGTGCTGCTGCCCTTCAAATGGTAGCTCAAAAGCCTCAAACTTCTGGTCAAGCTATAATTATTCCGGCTCTTGTAGAGACTTATGCTATTCTTTCTCTTATTACTTCTATAATTCTCTTATTCTTTGGAGTGAAGCTATAATGGCTTTGGAGAAAATAATTGAAAAACTTGAGAATGAAAAGAAAGTAAAGATTGAAGAGCTCAGAAAGAAAAGAGAGAAGGAATATGAGGATTTTGTAGCTAAGAAGGAAAAAGAATTAGAAGAGTGGAAGGAACAACAACGAAAAAATTTAAAGGAAAGCCTTAATAGGGAAGAGAGTACTCTTTTATCTCAATTGAGACTTAAATATAATACTGAAAAGGCACGCATAGAAGCAGAAACAGTAAACAGAGTTAAGCTTTTGCTATTAGAGAAAATCAAATCTCTCTCTAATGAACTTTATAATGGTATTTGGGATGGTTTTGTAGAAAAAGAGTCAGTAAAAGGTGGGGAGATAATTTTAGCAAAAGGTGAAGATAAGATTGATGTGGATCACTTTTGTAAAAAATATGGTCTGGTCTTAGGAAAAGATAGGGTTGAGGGTAAGGGTGGTTTTGTAATTCAGAAAGACAATTTGGTAATCGATCTTACTATTGATACTATTGTAGAAGAACTGGTAAATAAAAACATACTTGAGATAGCTCAAATTTTGCGTGGAGAAAAGTAGATATGTATACAGAATATTTATTTCTTTCTACAAATTTAAAAGCTAAACTACCCAAACTTCTTGATAAGCGCCAGTGGGAAGTTATTTTGAGTTCTGATTTAGGTGATATTTATAGTCTTCTTAAAGAGACTATTTATGCTCCTCTTTTGGAGGGATATTCTGGATTTTTGAAAGTTTTGTATGAGGATTTAAAAGTAATATCAAATACTGTGAAGTATCCCTATTGGGATTTAATGCTTTTTGAGTTTTTGACTCACGATGTAAGAAATGAGATTCTGCAATTGGAAAAAGAAAAAATGGAAATTTCTTTTAATTTCCTTTATGGGAAGACATATAAGGAGTTAAAAATCAAGTTGTCCTCTAAGATCCAGAAAATTTCTCAGCAGGTCAGCGATGTGGGTTGGTTGAATATTATAATAGATTTTGGAATTTTGGAGGCTTCAAAGGATTTATTAAAGGATGTAGAAAATACTAAGGTAAGAGATTTTGTAATTCTAAAGAATAAGCTTAACTTTATGAAGATAGAGACAAGAATTGAAAAGACTCCTTATGCATTAGAATTCTTAAGAAAAATTAATTTGGATCTGACTTCTTATAAAATACTCTATGAAGATGAGGAATTAAGGCAAAAATTTCTAGAGGATTCAAAAATTTATGATCCTGATATTCTTATTAAGAAATATCTATATTCCTATATGAGTAAGAACTTTAAAAATGTAGTAAGTGGTCCTGAAGTGGTTTTTTACTATTTTTATGCTAAGATGTGGGAGATGGAGGATCTTTTATTCCTTCTTGAAAATAAAAAGATGAGAATTCCTAAGGAATATTGGGAAAGAGGGTTGTTGAGAGTAAATGAATGAAAGTAAAATTGCAGTGATAGGACTGGATATTCTTGTTGAGATTTTTAAAGTTTTTGGTATTGATATTTATCCTGTCAAAAATTCTGACGAGGCTTACGAGGTTTATAAAAGTCTCTCTGAGAGAGAATATTCTCTTATTATTGTTCTTGAAAGCGTGGCTGGAAAAATTGTTGAGAATTTGAAAGGAAGAGAGAAGATTCCCCTCATTTTACCCGATACCTTTTCTAATAAGAAATTAGGGGAAGAGATTTTGAGAGATATAGCTGAGAAAGCCTTGGGAATTGATATTATTTCTGAAGGAGAGGGATATTATGGAAGGAAAAATAGTTAGAGTAGCAGGTCCTCTTGTGGTAGCAAAAGGGCTTCCCAATGTAAAGATGTATGAGATGGTTAGGGTAGGGGAGCTTGAACTTTTTGGTGAAGTCATAGGGCTTGATAATGAATTGGTATATATTCAGGTGTACGAGGAAACTCAGGGTATAGGACCTGGTGAACCTGTTTATGCTTTAGGTGAGCCTCTTTCGGTAGAGCTTGGTCCTGGAATTGTAAGTCAAATTTATGACGGTATTCAAAGACCATTAAATAAACTTGCTGAGATAAGCGGAGATTTTCTAAGTAGAGGTCTATCTTTTCCAGCCCTTGATAGAGAAAAAAAATGGAATTTTGAGGCAAGAGTCAAGTCAGGAGATTATGTGGAAGGTGGAGATATCCTTGGAGTTGTGCAGGAAACTTCGGCTTTGGAACATAGAATTCTTGTTCCTCCTTATCTAAAAGGAAAACTTTTGGAGATTAAAAGTGGATCTTATACAGTGGATGAAGTTATAGGAATTTTAGAAGATGAGAACGGTAATAGACATGAATTAAAGTTAATGCATAAATGGCCTGTAAGATATCAAAGACCTGTTAAAGAGAAACTTCCTCCTCAAATTCCTCTTATAACTGGCCAAAGGGTTCTTGATACTTTCTTTCCTCTTGTAAAAGGTGGTACTGCTTGTGTTCCTGGACCTTTCGGAAGTGGTAAGACTATAATTCAACATCAGCTTGCTAAATGGGCTGATACGGAAGTTGTGGTTTATATAGGTTGTGGGGAAAGAGGAAATGAAATGACAGAAGTTCTTATAGAATTTCCAGAATTGAAAGATCCAAGAACAGGGAAGCCTTTGATGGAAAGAACTATTTTGATAGCTAATACATCTAATATGCCTGTGGCTGCAAGGGAAGCTTCAGTATTTACGGGGATAACCATTGCTGAATACTTTAGAGATATGGGATACCATGTGGCTCTTATGGCTGATTCTACATCTCGTTGGGCAGAGGCTATGAGGGAAATATCAGGAAGACTTGGAGAAATGCCTGGTGAGGAAGGATATCCTGCATACCTGGCTTCGAGAGTTGCCAGTTTCTATGAAAGGGCAGGTTTAGTAAAGTGTCTTGGGAAAGAGAATAAGATTGGATCTGTAAGCATAATAGGTGCTGTATCACCTCCCGGAGGAGACCTATCAGATCCTGTGGTTCAAGCAACCTTAAGGGTCACGAAAGTATTTTGGGGACTTGATGCTCGTTTAGCTTTTAGTAGACATTTCCCTGCCGTTGATTGGCTTGTAAGTTATTCTCTATATTTGGAACCTGTAAGTAGATATTGGAAAGAAAATGTGGCAGAAGATTTTTATGATTTGAGACAAGAAGCAATGGCTATTCTTCAAAGAGAAGCAGAACTTCAAGATATAGTAAGGCTTGTGGGTATGGAAGCTCTATCCCCTCAAGATAGGCTGACTCTTGAAACTGCTCGTTCTATAAGAGAGGATTTCTTGCATCAGAATGCTCTTCATGAAGTAGATACTTATACCTCTCCTTACAAGCAATATTTGATGTTAAAAAATATTATGACTTTTCATAGCATAGCACAGAGTTTAATAGAAGAGGGATATCCTTTAGAAGATATTTTGAGACTTCCTGAAAGAGAAAAGATAGCAAGGATGAAATTTGTTCCTGAGGATCGTATAAACGAGCTTGAGGCTTTGCTTATGGAGATCAAAAAAAGGCTTGAGGGAATAAAGGAGGGAACAAGGGAATATGCCTAAGGAATATACCTCGGTTTCGAAGATAAGCGGACCTTTGGTTCTTGTGGAGAATATTGAAAATGTAAAATATGGAGAAGTGGTAGAAGTAAAGCTTGCAAATGGGGAAATAAGACAAGGACAAGTTCTTGAGGCTCAAGAAGGGGCTGCTTTAGTACAGATGTTTGCTAGTACTCAGGATTTATCTTTGAAAGGAATGCGAATAAAATTTTTGGGACATGTCCTTGAGATAAATTTATCTCCAGAAATTCTTGGAAGGACCTTTGATGGTCTTGGTAGACCAAGAGATGGTGGTCCTGAAATTATTCCTCAGAAAAGAATGGATATAAATGGAAGTCCTATAAACCCCTATTCAAGAGCATATCCTCAAGAATTCATACAGACTGGAATTTCTGCTATAGATGGTATGAACACCATTGTAAGGGGACAAAAGATTCCTATATTTTCAGGGGCAGGACTTCCTCATGCTACTCTTGCTGCTCAGATAGCAAGACAGGCAAGACTTCTTAACGAGGAGGAAAAGTTTGCCGTAGTTTTTGGAGCTATGGGAATAACTTTTGAAGAGGCAAACTTCTTTATAGAGAATTTTAGGAGTACAGGTGCTTTAGAAAGAACTGTTTTGTTTATAAACCTTGCCAATGATCCTGTAATTGAGAGAATAGCAACCCCAAGATTTGCGTTAACAGCAGCAGAATATCTTGCCTTTGATTTGGACATGCATGTTCTGGTAATATTAAGTGATATGACCAATTATGCCGAAGCTTTGAGAGAAGTTTCGGCTTCAAGAAAAGAGGTTCCAGGAAGACGTGGATATCCTGGATATCTTTATACAGACCTTGCTACTCTTTATGAGAGGGCAGGAAGAATCAAGGGGAAAAAAGGTTCAATAACCCTTTTGCCTATATTGACTATGCCTGAGGATGATAGAACTCATCCTATTCCTGACTTGACTGGATATATCACTGAAGGACAGATATTTTTAAGTAGAGAGCTCCACAGACGTGGTATATATCCCCCTATTGATGTATTGCAGTCACTCTCAAGATTAATGAGAGGTGGCATAGGAGAAGGAAGAACAAGAAAAGATCATGGAGATTTATCTAATCAGTTGTATGCTGCTTATTCACGGGGTCTTGAAGCAAAAGAACTTGCTGTGGTTTTAGGTGAGGCTGCTCTTACAGAAGAGGATGTTCAGTTCTTAGAGTTTGCTGAAGCTTTTGAAATGGAGTTTATTAAGCAGGGAGAATATGAGAATAGAAGTATATTTGAGACATTAAATTTAGGGTGGAAACTATTAAGAAGGCTTCCAAGAGCAAGTCTTAAGAGAATTAGACCTGAATATCTTGATGAATTTTGGGGGAAGGAAGATGCCTCTTAAAGTAAATCCCAATAGAATGGAGCTTTTAAGATTAAGAAAAAGGCTTGCTATTGCAAAAAGAGGGCACAAATTGCTCCAGGATAAGTTGGAAGGTTTAATTCAAAGGTTCATGGAAGAGGTTCAAAACTATAGGACATTAAGAGAACTAATAGAAAAAGAATTTCTTGAATTTCTCTCTGTGGGAGGCATGGTATATATAAGACTTTCTGGTCCTCTTTGGGAGACTTTGCTTCAAGTCAACGATGGTAAAACTACAGTTTTCTCAAAATTAGCAAAGAAGATGAACATACCTGTAAAGGAAATCTCTGTAGGAAATCTTTATATTCCTTTTTATAGTTATCTTGAGACTCCTTCTATGATGGACGAATTGGTTGAGAGATGGAGTAAATTACTCGAAAATATAATAGCTCTTGCAAATAAAGAAAGATATTTGATTTCTCTTGCTGAGGAGATTGAAAGGACTAAGAGAAGGGTAAATGCCCTTGAGTACAAACTTATACCCCAAATAGAGGAGACCATAAAACTTATCACTGTTAAATTGGAGGAACTTGAGAGAAGTAACTTTTTCAGACTTTTGAGATTGAAGGAATCTTAATGAAAGAGATATTGGCTTGGAGAGAGATTAATCTTTCTTTTCTTTTAGATAATTTAAAAGTTATAAAAGAAAAAGTTGGGGGAAAGGTTGATGTAATAGCAGTGGTTAAGGCTGATGCCTATGGTCATGGGGCTAAAGTTATATCTTTATTTTTGCAAAAATATGCTAATATTAATACTTTTGCTGTAGCTCATATAGATGAGGGTATCTTCTTAAGAAAAATAGGTGTTAATAAGAAAATATTAGTGCTTTCCCCCCAGTTGAAATCTTCTATTCCTTATTATTTTGAATATGAACTTACTCCAGTTATTTCTGACATAGAATTTCTGGATGAGTTAGGGAAATATTCTAATAATAAAGATAAGAAACTAAAAGTTCATCTAATTTTTGATACAGGAATGGGTAGAGAGGGTTTTCTTCCCTCCGAATCCGAAGAAATATTAAAACTCCTAAGGAGATATCCTAACTTAATCCTTGAAGGGATTTCTTCTCACCTATCTAATCCTGAAAACAAAAAAGATCCCTATAATATTTTTCAAAAGAAGCTATTCTATGACATATATAATCAATTCAAAGATGAAGATTTGGTTTTCCACTTTTCCAATACAGGGGGTATTTTTAATTTTCCAGAGTTTCATTTTAATGCAGTAAGACCAGGAATATCTTTATATGGATATGGTGATAAATTACTGAAACCTGTTATGGAGATTAAAGCAAGAATTACGCTTGTAAAGGAGCTTCCTGAAGGATGGGGTGTGGGATATGGGCATACATTTATGACTGAGAAAAGTACTAAGATTGCTATTGTTCCCTTAGGTTATGCTGATGGATATAGGAGGGATCTTTCTAATAAAGGAAGGGTTATTGTTAATGGAGAATATTGTAAGATCATTGGTAGAGTATCAATGGATCAATTTACTATTGATATAACAGATAAAGAGGTAAAAAGAGGAGACTTAGTGACAGTAATGGGTAGAGAGAATGAAAAAATGGTTGATGCTCAGGAACTTGCAATTTTATCTAATACTATTCCTTACGAGATTCTAACAGGTTTTGGGTCTGCAAAAAGGCTTAAAAGTATATATAAGTTTCAAGGAAAGGTATTGAATGATCCTATAACTGAGTTGAATTTATAAACTCTTTTATTATTTTTTCTTCATCCTCTTTAGATTTTACTTCTCCATAGTAGTGCTTTAGAAATAATTTCTTTAATAAATCTCCTATTATTTTCCCTTTAAAACCCATGTTTATAAGATCTTCTCCTTTAAGATAAGGTACTCCTTTCTCTTTGAGTAGCTTTATTCTTAGAATGTTTTTTCCAATTTTTTTTGCAGTTAAAGAAAGAAGAAGTAATAAATCATTTGGAAGATCTAAAAGGCTTTTTATATCTTTTTCGGATAGGGTATTGGTATTTTCATACTTTTTAAGGAGAATAAATTGATAAAGCACTTTTTTAGGAAATTTCAAGTCTTGTAACCATTTTTTTCCTTCTTCTGTATCGGCTTCAGAGATGATATTAAGTATATGAAGCTCAAGTTTTTCTGGAAATTCTCTTCTTAATATTTGATTTTTCTTTTCAAAATTTTTAGGAAGTCTTTTAACGGGAAGTATATAAGAAAGGGCGTTTAATTCTTCAAGTCGTTTTAACACCTTTTCAGGTTGGGGTTCTTGAAGTATGAGAAAAATTTCATCTTTTAATCTCTCCTTAGCAATTTTATTTAGAAAGCCGTTTTCTATGGCTTCTTTAAGAAGTTTGAAGGTTTTTTCTTCAAAATTAAATCCAAGTCTGACTTCTAATCTTACACCCCTTAATATTCTGGTAGGATCTTCTATAAAACTTAAATTATGAAGTACTCTTAACTCTTTTCTAGTAAGGTCTTCTAATCCTCCATAAAGATCAATGATCTCTCCAAAGTTTTCTTCGTTTAGACTCATAGCCAAAGCATTTATAGTGAAGTCTCTTCTTTTAAGATCTAACCATAGAGAGCTTCTTTCTACTTTGGGGAGACTTCCAGGTTCCTCATAGTATTCTATTCTTGCGGTAGCAATGTCTATTCTTTTTCTATCATTCAGTAGTATTTCCGAGGTACCAAACTGAGGATGAGTTATAACTTTGCTCTGCCATTTATCTATAATTTTTGAGATCACAAGTTGAATATCCCCTTCTACAACTATATCAAGATCATAGTTAGACTGTCCTAATAATAGATCTCTTACAAATCCTCCTATAGCATAGATAGATATATTGTATTGAGAAGTAAGATTTTTAAGTTCTTCTAAGATTTCTTTCCATGGAGATGATTTAATTTTTTCCTCACTTATTTGGAAGATGCTGCCAAGGGGTGAGTAGATAGTAGAACGTAAAAATCTAAATCTTAGAATATCTTGTCTTGTTATTATACCTACAATTTTGTCCCTATCCACTACTGGAACTCTACCAATATTCTTCTCTACAAGAATTTTCTCTATCTCCCAAATTGGTGTTTCTGGAGTTACTGTTATTACTGGTTTGGACATAAAGGATTTCACTTTTTTCTTTGTTAGTTTAAGGTTTATAGCTTTTTCAATATCTCTTCTACTTATAATTCCCACAAGTTTTCCATTTTCCTCAACACATAATCCTCCGTATCCGTGTTTCATCATGATTTTAAAGGCTTCTTTTACAGATATATCAGGAGAGATCGTAACTACAGGATAGGACATGATATCCTTTGCTAAAAAATCCCTCGGAAGATGTTTTTTTAGCCTTTCTATTATTAAATTTTCTGCAGAATTAGGGTCAGTTTCTTGAGAATTAAGAACGATGGTGGTGGCAGTTTTATGTCCACCTGGATTAAAATCTTTTAATACTTCTCTGAGATCAATGTTTTGAGTCTTTGATCTGCCCATGACAAAAATTTTATCTTTTACCTGGAGAATAATGAATAGAATATCTGCTTCTTTTTCGTCAAGAACTCTATGCGCAATTATAGATAGTCCTTCCACATATTTTTCTCTTTCTATTTTGGCTATAACTATTTTGTAGCCACTTATGGATATCTCTTTTGATATTTGTAAGAGATCATTTAGTAATTCTTTTTGCTCATCGGTCAATTTCTCATAAATGTATCTATTGATAATATTTAAATCTGCGCCTCTTTCAAGTAAATAGCTTGCTATTCTTAGGTCCTTAGGAGTAGTATTTAAAAATACAAAATTTCCCGTATCTTGATATATACCTAAAAGAAAAATGGTAGCTTCAATAGGATCTATAGGAATTCTCTTTTCTATAAGTTTTTCCACAAGAATAGTTGTAGTTGATCCGGTTTTTTCAATAAATTCTATATCTCCTTTTATATCTCCTGTTTCATGATGATCATAAATTTCTATGGGTACTTTTTTTTCTTTGATAAAGTCATGGAATTTTTTTTCTATTCGATTTAACCAATGATTGTCAACAAGAATTATTTTTTCTATCTCTACGTTTATCTCAGGATTTTCTACAAATCTTAATATATCTTTATAAAGTAGGTAAAATTCATAGACTTTTCTCTCCATGCTCTTGCTTGTGTAAGCTATAGCTTTAGGATAAAGTTTTTTTGCAGCATAGAGAGATGAGAGAGCATCAAAATCAAGATAAGTATGGGTTAGGATTATAGGCACTTTTTCCATGGTTATATAGGCTTATAAGGAAAATTTTCTTTGTTATAGGGAACTACTTCTATTTCTTTTTCTCTGTTTCCTAATTTGACTTTCACCTTAACTCTTGGCTCTTCTCTATGATCACTGTAATAAGCAGTGATTTTTCCAATTTCTTGAAGCTCTTTTTCGTTTTCCACAATTTTATTGGGAACTATAACTATAGGAGATGGCTCTTCTGCTTTAAGGATAGTGTCTTCTTCCGTGGCAAGATACATTAGTTCTTCATTTTCTTCTTTATTTCTTCCTACAATTACTTTTGTATTATTGTCTAATCTAAAGTGTCGACCTATTTTTAAAAGTTCTAAATCTCTTCTATTCATATTTTTGTTGTGTTCTAATAAGTCTTTTAATCTACGGGAAAAATTAGGCTCTGTTAAAAGGCATCCTCCAGCTGGGGTAGGGATTTCTTTTAGACCTATTTTTTTAGCAAGCTCTAACTGTACTTTTCTTGATCTTCCTTTTATATCTAAGAGTTTTTCTCTATCTACTAATCCTTCTCTTTCTGGTTTTGTAGGGGGGAGAAGTTTTGCAGAGAGAGGTCTTAGGAGAATATCTTCGGTTCCAGAGTATTTTTCAACAAGTTTGAGGGATTGTTTATTCTGAGACATGGGTCTTTCTCCTAAAACCTCTCCAGTGATGATAAATTCTGCATTAAATTCTTTTAGAAGTTCTTTAGCCTTTTTAACCATAAAAGCATGGCAATCAATGCAAGGGTTCATATTTTTGCCGTAACCAAATCTTGGGTTTTTTAAGATATCCATATATTCTTCGGTTATGTCTACTATATGTAAAGGTATATTTAGAAATTCACATGCCCTTTTAGCCCGTTCTAAATTAAAAAAGGGAGTAGAAAAAGTTATTCCTATTACATCTATGTTTTGTTGTAGGATAAGCCATGTAGCAAGGATACTATCAAGACCTCCTGAAATTAATGATATAGCTCTTGCTTTTTTCATAGACTCTCTACTATTTCCTTATTAAGACTCTTGATAACTTCCACTATCAGTTTTTTGGCATTTAAGAAATCTTTCACATTAATAATACTGGTATGAGAATGGATATATCTTGCAGGCACGCCAACTACTATTGAAGGTACACCTTTAGCATGAATGTGAATTCTTCCCCCATCGGTTCCTCCTCTTTCAAGAGCAGAATATTGTATTGGTATATTTAGTTTTTCAGCAGTTTCTATAAATATTCTTCTTAAGTTGGAGTTAGGAATCATGGTAGCATCGTAAATTATTATAGAAGGACCTTTTCCTAAATAGATCCTCTTTTCTTCGTTTATGCCTGGTACATCTGTAGCGATATCAGATTCTAATATAATGGCGACATCAGGATTAACTACAAAAGAGGATGTGGTTGCTCCTCTTAGTCCTATTTCCTCTTGGACTGTAGCAGCTCCATATATGGTGTTAGGATGATCTATATTTTTCAGTTCTTTTATTATTTCCACAAGAAGGGCACATCCCACCCTATCATCCCATGCCTTAGCTAAGAGAAAATCAGGGTTATGCATTACTTGGAATTCACTATAAGGGGTTATAGGGTCTCCAGGTCTTACTCCCCAATTTAAGGCTTCTTCCTCGCTATTTGCTCCAATATCAATATACATATCTTTCTTTTCTACTACTTTTTTTCTTTCCTCTTCTGATAATATATGAGGGGGTTTAGAACCTATTACTCCTACGATGGGACCATTTTGGGTATGTATAATTACCCTTTGAGATAAAAGAACCTGATCCCACCAGCCTCCAAGAGGTAGGAATTTTATAAAGCCGTTGGAAGTTATGCTTTTTACCATGAATCCAATTTCATCCATATGAGCTGCTAGCATTACTTTTGGAGTTTCTTTAGAGCCTTGTTTTTTAAATATCAAGCTTCCAAGACGATCCTCTTCTAATACTGCAATTTCAGATAGATATTTTTTTAAGACTTCTCTTATCCCTTTCTCATATCCTGATACTCCAGGAGCTTCTGTGATTTCTTTGAGCATATTTAATAGATCACTCATTATTTAACAATTCCTCCTTTTTCTAAAATTTCAATTTCATAGCCTTTCTCTTTTATTTTATCAAAAATTCTCCTAATTTGGTCGGGATTTTTGGTTTCAAGGGTAAATTCTACATTACTTTCTATCTTAGGGAAGAAAGGTAAGGACGGATCTTGATGGATGGTAATAATATTTGCCTTTTCTTTGGATATAACGTCAATTACCTCAGATAAATGTCCAGGAAGATCAGGAAGTTTTACTTTCATGTGGACAATCCTCCCTGCTTCCATAAGGCCAAATTCAATGATTTTTGTTAATAGACTTACGTCGATATTACCGCCACTCAAGATAAGTACTATTTTCTCTTCGGGTATCTCTGTATAATACTTTAGGAGGGCAGCAAGGGTTGAAGCACCTGCTCCCTCCACCAGAGTTTTAGCTCTTTCTAAAAGTAAAAGTACCGCTTCTGCAATTTTTTCTTCTTCTACAACAAATATATCATCAATATATGTCTCAATTATGGAGGATGTAATTTCTCCTGGCTTTTTAACGGCTATACCTTCGGCTATGGTTTGCTCTGGCTTTTGAGGTATCTCTACTTTTTTTATTTTTTCGTACATATATGGGAAGGCGTTAGATTGCACACCATAAACTTTTATTTTTGGATTTGTTTCCTTTAATGCAATCAAAATACCTGAAGCAAGACCCCCTCCACCAATTGGGACAATTAGAGCTTCTATTTCTTTTAGATCTTCAAGGATTTCAAGCCCTATTGTTCCTTGGCCAGCAATGATCTTTTCATCATCAAAAGCAGGTACAAATTCAAGATTTTCTTCTTTTGCTAATTCTTTTGCATAATAGAAGGCGTCGTCATATACTTTTCCATGAAGGATTATTTTTGCCCCATAGTTTTTAGTAGATAGAATCTTTATCAATGGTGTGTTTTCGGGCATTACTATGGTAGAAGATATGCCAAAGATTTTACTTGCGTATGCTACTCCTTGAGCATGATTTCCAGCTGAAGCAGTTATAACTCCTTTAATTTTTTTAAGTTGAGATATATAATTTATGGCTCCTCGGATTTTAAATGCACCTGTTTTTTGTAAGTTTTCAAATTTCAAAAATACTTCTTTTCTTGTCATATCACTAAAAGTTTGGGAAAAGGATATAGGAGTTTTGTGGATAAAAGGTGAAATCCTCTCCCTTGAGGATTCTATATCTTTTAGACTTATCATTTTAAAACACTCCTTTTATCTTAAGAATTTTAATTCCAAAAGGACTTGATTTAACAAGTTTTATTTTATAACCCTTTTCTAAGTATTCTTCAAGCTTTTTGATGATTTCTTTTATTTCAGAATCATTTTTAATTACCACAAACATGGTAGAACCTGTTCCTGTTAAAGCCACATAAGTGATGGGGGATATTGACTCTTTTATTTTTTTTAATTCTGGATATCTCTTAAAAACTATATATTCAAAAAAATTGTATGGTTCTAATAAAATTCCTCTCTCAAAATTTAAGAGAATATTTTCAAAGTCAATATGTATATTTAAATCTTCTTTTTTTATTTTGGAATAGATCTCCTTTGTACTTATACCATACGGAGGAAAGATAAGAATAAATTTAAAATTTTGATGGGTTATTTTTTTGATAATTTCTCCTTTTCCCTCTGCTATAGCAGAGCCACCATAAAAGAAGAAGGGAATATCTGAACCTAAGGTCTCTCCTATTTTTGCCATATCTCTCAAAGGGAGATTTAAGTTGGTAAGAAGATTTAATCCCCAAATTGTTCCTGCAGCATTTGAGCTTCCTCCACCAAGTCCTGCCTGAGTTGGTATTTTCTTGAAAAGGAATACCTTGGCACCTACTTTTTCTCCTGTGATTTCAATAAATTTTTTATAAGCTTTGTAGACAAGATTTTCTTCTGAGGGGATGGGGAGATTTGATTCCAATATAAAGTGAGGATAAGGAAGTAGGGAAATCTGCATAAAGTCCCAAAAATCTACATTGTGAAGAAGTATTTTTACATTATGATATCCATCTTCTCTTTTGTTTATTACATCAAGAAAAAGGGTAATTTTACCAAAAGTATATATGTTTAACTTTTCCATAAATTAAAAGCCTTATTTGATAAGGTAATATATCCTTCAGGCGATAGCTCTTCTGCTCTTATTTTACCATCAATATTAAGTTCGGTGAATACGTATTTCCAATCTATAGAAGGAAAAGCTCTTTCCAAGTTATTTAGGAGAAATTTTCTTCTTTGATTAAAACTTTCCTTTATGAGTTTGAAGAAGAATTCTTTGTTATAGATTTTGTCAAGTTTAGGGTTAAATTTTAATTTTAGTACAACTGATTCTACTTCAGGTGCAGGAAAAAAGCAAGAAGGGGAAACTTTTGAGATAATTTCATAAGAATAAGTGATGTGAAGCAAGATAGAAAGAGGGCTGTATTTTTTGCTTCCAGGTGAGGAAGTTAGTCTTTCAGCCATCTCCTTTTGAAGCATTATAACCATAAGATGGGCATAGGGACCTTTTTGAAAGTATTCTCCCAAGAAACTACCAGATATATAATAGGGCAAATTCCCTACCAGTTTATAAGGTAAATTTATGATTCTTGAAAGATCTAATTTTAGAACATCCTCAAAGAGTATCTCCACATTGTTATAGTCTTTTAATAGTTCCTCAAGGATGGATTTGAATCTTTTATCAATCTCTACTCCAATAACTTTTTTAGCTTTTTTTGCAAGCTCAAGGGTTAAAGTTCCAACTCCGCACCCCACCTCTAATATATTGTCTTCTTTTGAAATCTCTAAAGCATCAATAATTTTTTTTAAAATATTTTTATCAATTAAAAAGTTTTGTCCTAAGCTTTTTTTTAGAAATATATTATTCCTTCGAAGAATTTCTATAAGCTTTGATTTGCTTGTTAAATCCATTTTAAGCTATTCTTTTAAGAAGATAAATAGTGATTTTTCGTCTACCAAAATATTTTACTTCTCTTAAGGTAGAAAAACACAAATCTACTTTCCATCCTTTTATGAGTCCCCCAGTATCTCCCGCTAAAGCAAAGCCATAATTAGGAATATAAAAAGCACTTTTTAGGGGAATGTATCTTGGATCTACAGCTATTATTCCTTTCATAGCTCTCCAGCCTATAGCAGTGATGTTGTTTCCATCGCCTCCAGTCCAGGGTTCATAGGCGGTTGCAGTTACTTTTATGGGTTTTACCACTTCAAAAGTAGCGGAATCTAATTTGAGGTATTTAAGGATGGGGGTTGTAATTTCTATAATTTTAGGGGACATCTTTTGAAGCTCTTTCTTAGAGATTAGGACTTCTTTTTCTGGTTTTCCATTGATTGTTCTTCTTTTGTAAATTTCTTCGATCTTACCAAACCTTCCATAGTCCTTTATCTTCTCTGTATAAGTTTTTGCATAGGTTACTTTCAGGATGATCTTAGGTTCAATAATGTTTATTTTTTTAATAGTAGTCTCATTCACTCTTGTAATTCTTATCTCTTTTATTCTTTCTGTTAGTGGAGTTCTTGCTGGAGGACTGACAATATCAAATTTAGATACTTTTATCTTCTTTTCTTCGAGTACTTCCCAAACAAAGCCAGCATTGGTTTTAACTTTTATAGGTCTCTTATTTCCATCCACTATGATGACCTCTTTTATAGGTCTTAAATGGGTAAAATTTCTCCATAAATTAGTTTCTATAATTTTAGCAGAAGCTATTATGACTAAACTTCCAAAAAATACAGTAACACTTATAATTCTTTTCTTTGTTTTTTTCATCCTTTTTTAATCCTCCTAAAAAAGTGTTTTCCCACCCTTAATATGAAGGGCTTATCAATAGTAATATCTAAATTTATGTCTTCTATTCTTGTACCATCTATTTCTACAGCACCTTGAGAGATTAGTCTTTTGGCTTCGCTATTACTTTTTGCTGCACCCACCTGAGTTAGCAGTTTTACAACCCATATTTTAGGTTCAGATATTTCCACTTCAGGTACATTTTCAGGAAGTTCTTTATTTCTAAATATTCTGTTAAATTCTTCCTCTGCTTTTAAACTTGCTTCTTCTCCATGATATATTTTCACAATTTCTCTTGCTAATCTTGCCTTTGCATCTCTGGGATTAAGCTTTCCTTCTTTCATTTCCTGTTCTATTTTTCTAATCTCTTCTTTGGTAAGTTCTGTTGCAAGCTCATAGTATCTAATGATTAATTCGTCAGGAATTGACATTACTTTTCCATACATTTCATTAGGGGGCTCGGTAAGTCCTATGTAATTTCCAAGGCTCTTACTCATTTTTTGTTTCCCATCAAGTCCTTCTAAAATTGGCATCAGCATTGCTACTTGAGGTTCCAAACCATACTCTCTTTGAATTTCTCTTCCCACGATAAGGTTAAATTTTTGATCAGTTCCTCCAAGTTCTATATCTGCTTTTATAGCTACAGAATCATAGGCTTGAAGCAGGGGATACATGATCTCGTGTATAAAAATTGGTTTTTGTTCTTTGAATCTTTGAGCAAAATCGTCTCTTTCTAACATTCTTGCAATGGTATATTTGGAAGTTAAAACCAAAACATCTTCTAATTTCATTTTTCCAAACCATTCTTCTTGATACCTTATTTCTGCCTTTGTGACATCAAGAATCTTTCCTACCTGTTCTTGGTAGGTTAAAGCATTTCTTTTAACCTGATCTGGAGTTAGAGGTTTTCTGGTTTCGCTCCTCCCTGAGGGATCTCCTATTCTTGCAGTAAAATCTCCAATAATAAATACTACTTGATGTCCAAGATCTTGAAATTGTTTTAATTTTCTCAACACCACAGCATGTCCTAAATGTAGATCAGGAGCAGAAGGATCTGCTCCTAATTTTACTCTTAAAGGCCTTCCTTCTTCTCGTGCTTTTTTTAGTTTTTCATATAAGCCATCTTCAGGAATTATTTCTACCACATTAGATTTTAATATCTCTAATTCTTCCTCAATACTTAGTTTTCTCATCTCTGTCTACTCCTCGGTAAAGAATTTCTTTAAATTTTCATTCCTGAATATGTAAAGAAGAATAGGAAGCCCAATAATGTATGTAGCAATAGTTTCGCCTACTCCTATGTAGAGCACATTTAACAAATAAGGTAGCTTAAAAAAGAGGTGAAGATACAAACTAACCCCGAAAGCATTTATAAGTATTGGAGGAATAGGGGAAAGATAAACATTGGGCATTTTTCTGGTCAAATAGGCTGCAATTAAAGTGAATAAACTCCCAAAAATCACATCTATCCAACCAGCTGGACTAAATAGATTAGCTATTGCACAGCCTATAAAAAGTCCTGGTATGGCTAACTTGTCTATAAATGGAAATAAGGTCATGAATTCTGATATTCTTACTTGAATAGGACCATAGCTTATGGGACTTAAAATTACAGTAAGTACTGAATAAGAAGCAGCATACAATGCTATTTTCGCAACCTTTTTAGATCTCATAAGAGTTCCTCCTTATAATCCTAATTCATCAGAGATTGATTTCATAGCCTCCAAACCTATCGCTATAAACTCTTCTAAACTTAGTCCTAAATCTTCGCAGGTTTTAATTTGATCTCTATTTGCTCCTCTTGCAAAACTTTTTTCTTTAAATCTGTTGAGGATAAAATTCACGTCTAAAGGAGCCAACTTTTTTTCAGGGTGTATTAATGCTGCAGCAACAATGAGTCCTGTTAGAGGATCTACCGCATATAGTGCCTTTGCAAGAAGGGTTTCTCTTGGTAGATTATGTATTTCATTGTGGGCTTTTATAGCATCGATAACATCTTTAGACAGATTTTCGTCTTTAAGTAATTCTTCTGCAAGAAGACTGTGTTTTTCAGGTTCCTTCTCTGTAATTTCGTAATCAATATCATGTAAAAGTCCAGTAAGTCCCCATTTTTCTTCGTCTTCATTAAATCTTTTAGCAAGAGCCCTCATAATGGCTTCTGTAGCCAGCATGTGCTTTATTAAATTTTTATTTTTTACGTACTTTTTAACTTTGTCTAAGGCTTCGTCTCTATTCATAATTAGCCTCCTATGAATTTTATGGAGTTTGAGATTAGTAGGATAGGATCCAAACTTCGGTAGAAGGAGGAAGGGTATCTTTATTTATTTCTATCTCTTTTTCCTCAAATTTTTTTACAGGATAATTAACTTTGTTGATAAAGTCTTCTACTTTAGCAAGGTCAAATTTTAAATGGGGAGTTTTATAGTGCATTGGTATTACCACGTTGGGTTTTAAGAGCTCTACCACCTTCACTGCCCCATTAGCATCAATGGTAAAGGTTCCTCCTACAGGGATGCAAAGTATATTTACTTCTCCGATTTTTTCTTTATATTCATCCGTTAAAATATGTCCTAAATCTCCTAAATGTAATATTTTAATTCCATCAGTTTCAATTAAATAAATGGTATTTGTTCCTCTCTTCTTACCTCTTTCTTCGTCATGAAAGGTATTGAGACCTTTTATCTTTACGCTATTTATTTGAGTTTCACCTTCTCCCTGTACTAATATAGGATTTCCTTTTAAAAGATGGACCGCATTATGGTCAAAATGCTCATGACTTACGGTAACTATGTTAGGTTCCACGTCAGGTAGAGGATATCCAACAGAAGAGTCAAAAGGATCTGTAAGAATCTTTTTACCTTCTGAATTTGTGAAGAGGAAGCATGCATGTCCATACCATCTTATTTTCATAATCACACCCCCTTACATTTTTTCAGGGGCTGAGACCCCCAGTATACTTAAGGCATCTTTTATTATAATCCTAACACAATCCACAAGAACAAGTCTTGCTAAGGTTAATTCTTTATCTTCACTTATTACTTTGTAAGAATCGTAATACCCGTGAAAGAGAGTGCTAAGATTTAAGAGATAAAAAGGAAGCTGATGTATCTCTAAGGTCCTGGTAATATCTTCTAATCTTTCAGGATATCTTAAGAGGTTTAATATTAAATCCTTTTCTTTTTCTTCCTTAAGGAGGGATAAATCTGCTTTATCCAGATCTGCCAAATTATAACCCTTTGTTTCTGCATTTTTAAGTATACTACAACATCTTGCATGGGCATATTGTACATAATAGACAGGATTTTCTACTGATTGCTTTTTAGCAAGATTTATATCAAAGTCAAGCTGACTTTCAGGGCTTCTTAATAAGAAGAAAAATCTTATTGCATCTTTTCCAACCTCTTCTTGAATCTCCTTTAAGGTTATAAAATCTCCTGTTCTTTTTGACATCTTTATTTCTTCATTCCCTCTCATAAGTCTTACCATTTGTACTAAGATTATTTCTAAGATATCCTTAGGATATCCTAAGGCTTGAATTGCTCCTTTTAACCTAGTTACGTGACCGTGATGATCTGCTCCCCACACGTCGATTATCCAATCGAAACCTCTTTGAATTTTATTTAAATGATAAGCAATGTCAGCTAAAAAGTAAGTTGCTTTTCCATCACTTTTTATGAGAACTCTGTCTTTTTCATCTCCAAATTTTGTAGAGGAAAACCAGAGAGCTCCATCTTTCTCATAGGTGTACCCATTTTGTCTTAAAATTTCTAATACCTCTTTTACTTTGCCGTTTTCATGTAGGGTTCTTTCACTAAACCAGACATCGTACTCTACTCCGAAATTTAGGAGTGTTGTTTTTATGTCTTCTAACATTTTGCTTAGGGCATATTCTTTGAAAAACTTCTTTTTTTCTGTCTCATCCATTGATTCTATCTGGGATTTTTGGTTCAATAACTCTTTTGCTAACTCTATAAGGTAATATCCATGATAACCTTCTTCGGGAACTTGATAGTCATAACCTAAGAGCTGCATATATCTTGCATATAGAGATTCGCCAAGAAGATCAATCTGGTTCCCAGCATCATTTATATAAAACTCCTTTTCTGTATTCCAACCTATTCTCTTAAATAGATTTGCTAAAGAATCACCAATGGTTACTCCTCTTGCATGGGCGATATGCATGGGGCCTGTAGGGTTGATGCTTCCAAACTCAATCTGTATCTTTTTCTTTTTTGAAGGTATTTTTACAAAATCATCTATATCCTTTCTAATTAATCTGAGAGTTTCCCATAAAGCTTCATCATTAAGGAAGAAGTTTATAAAACCTGGTCCAGCGATCTCTATTTTTTTTACAAAGGGTGATTTTTTAATGTACTCTGAAATTTTTTCAGCAACTACTCTCGGCGGTTTTTTATTTTTTTGAGCAATTTGGAGAGCAACAGCTGTTGCGTAATCTCCATATTCTTTTTGTTTTGGAGTTTCTACAATAATCTCAATATCGTCTACTATAAAATTTTCTTTTTCTTTTAAAGAATTTACAGCTTTTTTTATGAGCTCATAAATATGTTTCCTCATGCTCTATTCCTCGCTTTATTATTTATTAAAAACTATTTTAATAATATACCCTATGTTAAAATTCAATGCAACTTTTTTTGTTGAGGTTTATTTTTAGTTGATTTAAAATTATCTATGGTATGAAAAATGATAGCATATTAAACCTTAAACAAAAAGTAGAAAATTTTCCAGAAAGCACTGGAGTATATATCTTTTACGATCACTCAGGTAAAGTAATTTATGTAGGTAAAGCAAAAAACCTGAGAAAAAGAGTTTTGTCTTATTTCAGTGATTCGTCTCCTAAAAGTGCTTATATTTTGAAGAAAGCTCAAAATATAGAGTTTTATATAACTGATACAGAGACGGAAGCTTTGATTTTGGAATCGGTTCTCATTAAAAAACATAGGCCCATTATGAATATTCAACTAAGGGATGATAAACAGTATCCATTACTGAAATTGACTTTGTATGAGGAATATCCAAGGCTTATTCTCGCAAGACGTTTTGAGGATGATGGGGCAAAATATTACGGACCATATACCCAAAGTGGAACTGTAAGAGAGACCATATCTATGGTTAAAAAACTCTTTAATTTAAGATCTTGCAATTGGAATTTGCCAAAATCAAAGCCTAAAAGACCCTGTTTAAATTACTTTATTGAAAATTGTAAGGCACCATGTCAGGGATATATTACCAAGGAGGATTATCAAGAGATTGTAAGAGAAGTAATAGACTTTATGGAGGGGAGATATGAAGAGATCATAAATAAACTTTACAATGAAATGCAGAAGTATTCTAAGAATTTAGAATTTGAAAAGGCTGCGAAAGTAAGAGATAAAATAAGATTGTTGCAGAATTTAAGCGAAAAACAGAAGATCCTTACCTTCAATAGAGAGAATAAAGATTTAATCCAATTCTATGTGGAGGATCATAAGGCAAAAGTGCTTGTTTATTTAATAAGGGAAGGAAAATTGGTTGAAAAGAGGATATTTAATTTAACTTTACCCGAAGAATATTCCCGAGATGAACTCCTTGAAAGTTTTATTTTACAATACTATTCAGTAAGAGATATCCCTGAGATCATAGTACTCCCCTTTTTGGTCTTTGGAGGAGAAGTGGACTTGAAGGAATTTTTGTGTAGAAGAAAGGGGACAAAAGTAGAAATAAGGACACCAGAAAGCGAGGATGAGGAAAAACTTTTAAATATGGCATTAAAGGATTTGACTATTGAGAGTTTAAGATCAGAAAAGGTGTGGTTAGCTCTTTCCGAACTTCAGAGAATTTTTAACTTGCCTAATCTGCCTGTTGCTATAGAAGGGTATGATATTTCTAATCTTCAAGGAAGAGAAGCAGTAGGGGCAAGGGTTTATTTTCAAAATGGATATCCCGATAAAAATAGGTATAGAAGGTATAAGATTAAGTATACAGAAGAATCACCCAACGATTATTTAATGCTCCAAGAAGTGATAAAAAGAAGACTTAATAAAATTGAGGAAGATCCCTTGCCAGATATTATGCTCATAGATGGAGGAAAAGGACAACTAAATGCGGTATTAGAGGTTTTTGAGGAATTAAAAATAAAACCTAAGTTTATATTAGCTCTTGCGAAAGAGAGAGAGGAAATTTTTGTTCCAGGAAACTCTGATTCTATTTTGCTTCCTTATGATTCTCCTGCTCTGCATCTTCTCCAACAAGTAAGAGACGAGGCTCATAGGTTTGCTGTTTCTTATCATAGGAAATTACGTAGTAAAAAATTAATAGATTCTCATTTGGAAAAAATACCTGGCATAGGAGAAAAAAGGATGAAAATTCTTCTTGAGGCTTTTAATGATTTAGAAAGTTTGAAAAAAGCATCTTTGGAGGATTTGAAAAAAATTCCAGGAATCTCTGAAAAAATTGCTGAGAAAATTTATCTTTATTTCCATAAGTCTTCTTAACAAAATTTTAATATACTATATTTTGACAAATTCATATAAAAGGAGTATACATTTAGAAAAATATCGATGGTTTTTTAAAGGAGGGTGTTATAGATGCAGGTCTTTACAGGAACAGATAAAGTAAAAAGAGGTTTGGCTCAGATGCTAAAAGGCGGAGTAATTATGGACGTGACTAACGCTGAGCAGGCTGAAATTGCTGAAGAGGCTGGTGCTGTGGCTGTTATGGCTCTTGAAAGAGTTCCTGCTGACATAAGGGCAGAAGGTGGAGTAGCAAGAATGGCAGATCCTAAAAAGATAAAGGAGATTATGTCAGCAGTTAGTATTCCTGTTATGGCGAAAGTTAGGATTGGTCATTTTGTGGAGGCTCAAATTTTAGAAGCTCTCGGGGTAGATTTTATTGATGAAAGTGAGGTTTTAACTCCTGCCGATGAAAAATATCATATAAATAAACACGCTTTCAAAGTTCCTTTTGTTTGTGGTGCTAGGGATTTGGGAGAAGCTCTAAGAAGGATTGCAGAGGGAGCAGCTATGATTAGGACAAAAGGAGAGGCGGGAACAGGAAATGTGGTAGAGGCGGTACGTCATATGAGACAAATTATGGACGAGATAAGGTCATTAGTTCTTCTCCCCGACGAAGAATTAGTGGCAAAAGCAAAAGAATTAGGGGCTCCATTAGATCTTATAATAGAGACAAAAAAATTAGGAAGACTTCCTGTAGTGAATTTTGCTGCTGGTGGTATTGCTACTCCTGCTGATGCTGCTTTAATGATGCATCTTGGCGCTGATGGAGTGTTTGTAGGATCTGGAATATTTAAATCAAAGAACCCAAGAAAGAGAGCAAGAGCCATAGTTCTTGCTGTTACTTATTATGATGATCCTTATGTATTGGCGGAGATATCGGAGGATTTAGGAGAGCCAATGCCTGGTATTGATGTAAGAAAGCTATCTGAAAGTGAATTATTGCAGGTGAGAGGTTGGTAAAATGAGGATAGGAATACTTGCTATACAGGGTTCTGTAGTAGAACATGAAAAAATGTTAAAAAGGCTAGAGGTTGAGACAGTTTTAGTAAAAAAGCCAGAACATTTGGATATTATTAATGGGATAATTCTTCCAGGAGGAGAAAGTACTACCTTTTTTACTCTTTTAGAAAATCGTCTACTCTTTGATGTATTAAGAGAAAAGTTGGCTAATGGGCTGCCTGCTATGGGAACATGTGCTGGACTAATTTTGCTTGCAAATAGGATAGAAAATCATCCTGATCAAAAGACTCTTAAAGTATTAGATATAACTGTGTCTCGTAATGCCTATGGTAGGCAAAGGGAAAGTTTTTCTACTTATATAAAAATTCCTATTCTTGGTGAAAAGGAATTTGAATGTGTGTTTATAAGGGCTCCTCAAATTGTTGAGATAGGCAAAAATGTGAAAGTTCATGCAACTTTTGAGAATAAACCCATATTTGTAGAGGAAGGTAATATATTAGGTTTGACTTTTCATCCTGAACTTACTGATGATTTGAGAATACATGAGTACTTCTTAAAGAGGTGTTCAGAATAGGGATGAAATGTGATTTTTGTAATCAGAACGAGGCTGTATATGTCTTGGAGATAAGCGATGAAAAAGGGAAAAGAAAATATTCTATTTGTGAATATTGCTTAAAGCAGGTTATAAAAGATATATTTCAGGGTAATTATTTTATGAGAGACGAAAAAGTCAAAAGATGTCCAAAATGTAATAGAAGTTTAGAAGAAATTAAAGAGACAGGTATGTTAGGTTGTAGTTATTGTTACAGTTATTTTAGAGATGAAATAGGTAAACTGGTATATCAATATCATGGGAATAAAGTTCATAGAGGAAGAGTTCCAATTAAAAAAGAATTTAAAACGGATAAAATATTAAAATATAAAATTGAACTTTCCAAGGCTATAGAAGAAGAGGATTATGAAAAGGCCGCAAAATTAAGAGATCTTCTTAAAAATATAGGGAAGGGTGGATGAGAGAGTTTTATTATAAGTATCTTAAATGGTTAGGAGAAGAAAAAGGTAATAATAGAGAGGTGATATTAAGTACTAGAATAAGGCTTGCAAGAAATTTAGAAGATTTTGTTTTTCCAATCCAAGCAACAGAGTCTCAAAGAAGAAGAATTCTTAATAAGGTGGAATGGGTTTATAAAAATGATCTAAATTTTGGTGGATATGAGTTTTTAAAATTAGAAAAGTTACCAAATCTTGTACTCGAATCTTTAGTTGAGAAACACCTGATAAGCGACGATCATTTAGATAATATTAAAGGTGCTGGACTTTTAGTAGATAGAGATGGTAAACTTAGTGTAATGATAAATGAGGAGGACCATTTTAGGTTACAAGTATTGAGTAGTGGCTTAGAGCTAAAGGAAAGTTGGCAAAGATTACTTTCTTTAGAGGAGAGTTTTTCTGATTATTTCAAGTTTGCTTTTGATGATAAATTGGGTTATTTAACTTCTTGTATAACTAATCTGGGATGTGGAGTTAGGATTTCCTTTATTGTGCATCTTCCGGGATTAACCTATTCTGGTAAAATAAAAGACTTTCTCAGGAAACTTAGGTCAGCCAAAATTCTTATAAGGGGTATTTATGGGGAAAGAAGTAAACCTATCGCAGGTTTTTACCAAATCACAAGCAGATCCTCCTTAGGAATTAAGGAGGAAGATTTGATTGAAAAGATGGAAAAGATGGCAAAGAAGATAATAACTGAAGAGCTGGTAACAAGAGAATTTCTATTTGAGGAACAAAAAAGGTATGTGGAAGATGTGATAGGTAGAGCATATGGAATATTAAGTAATGCAAGATATCTAAGTAGTATTGAGGCTATAAACTTATTATCAGATTTGAGATTTGGAATATATTTAAAAATGTTAGACATACCCTTAAAGGTTTTGGATCTTCTTATGATCTTAATGCTACCAGCGCATTTGCAGCTGAAATATGGAAAAGAAATGGATTCTGAAGAGAGGGATGGGGTGAGAGCAGATTTGTTGCGTGGTTTTCTTAAAAATTATAAAATAAATCCGGGAGGTGTCGTTTAAGGAGGTGCATAAAAAATGATGGATAAACTAACACAAAGGGCATATAGAGTACTACTCTTAGCACAGGAGGAAGCACGTAGGCTTAATTATTCTACGGTGGGGACAGAACATATTCTCCTGGGGTTGATACGTGAGGAGGGAGGTATAGCAGCTCAAGTCCTTATTAATTTAGGACTTGATCTGAATCAGCTCAGGAATGAGATAGAGAGATTGATAGGTCGTGGAGATGGTACCTCCTATGGAGCACTTCCCTTCACTTCAAGAGCAAAGAAGGTTCTGGAATATGCTTCTGAATCGGCTCAGGAACTTAATCATAACTATATTGGAACTGAGCATTTGCTTCTTGGACTGTTGAAGGAAGGTGAAGGTGTAGCAGCTCATGTTTTGGAGGGAATGGGAGTAAGATTAGAAGATGTTACTATAGAGATATTAAAACTTCTTGGTGAGCCTATAGATCCAACTAAGATAAGAGGCAGACAACAAATGAATACTTCTAATAATAACTCCTTAAAGAAAAAGAGAACAGTAACAGCTACCTTGGATGAGTTTGGTCGAGATCTAACTCAACTTGCAAGGCAAGGCAAATTGGATCCTATTATTGGGAGAGAAAAAGAGTTAGAGAGGATAATTCAAATACTGAGTAGAAGGACTAAAAATAATCCTGTTCTTGTGGGAGAACCTGGTGTTGGTAAGACCGCTATAGTAGAGGGTCTTGCTCAAAAGATAGTAGATGGTGAAGTACCTGATACTTTGTTAAATAAAAGGATCGTTGCTATTGATATGGGAAGTATCGTGGCTGGTACAAAATATAGGGGTGAGTTTGAAGAGAGAATGCAAAGGATCATTGAGGAAGTTAAGATGGCAAAAGATGTCATCCTTTTTATAGATGAGATTCATACCTTGGTTGGGGCAGGAGCAGCAGAAGGAGCGGTTGATGCAGCAAATATTTTGAAACCCTCTCTTGCAAAGGGTGAGATACAATTAATTGGTGCTACAACCCCATCAGAATATAGGAAGTATATTGAGAAAGATGGGGCATTAGAAAGAAGATTTCAGCCTATAATGGTTAACGAGCCTACACCTGAAGAGACTATACAGATATTGAAAGGTTTAAGAGAAAAATACGAAAATTATCATAGAGTTAAAATTACCGATGAGGCTATAGAAGAAGCAGTCAAATTGTCAGTTAGATATATAACCGATAGATTCTTGCCTGATAAGGCGATAGATGTAATAGATGAAGCTTCAGCGAGGGTAAGATTGAGAAAACAAAAGAGCACAGTGCATAGTAATTTAGAACTTGAACTCGCGAGAATAAGAGAACAAAAGGAGATTGCTATAAGAAATCAAGCGTTTGAAAGAGCAGCTCAGTTAAGAGATGAAGAAAGAAAGATTGAAGAGTATCTTAGAAATTTCATAGATACATCTTCTCCTTCTGATCTTGGAGTTGTAACTCCTGAAGATGTGGCTCAAGTAGTGGCTACTTGGACTGGAATACCTGTAGCTCAACTTCTAATTGAAGAAAGAGAAAGGCTATTAAGAATGGAAGAAGAGCTTCATAAGAGAATAATTTCTCAGGATGAGGCTGTAAGGGTGGTCTCAAGGGCTATAAGAAGATCAAGATCTGGTTTGAAGGATCCAAGAAGACCTATAGGTGTGTTTATGTTCTTAGGACCAACAGGGGTTGGAAAGACTGAGCTTGCAAGGGCACTTGCAGAGTACCTCTTTGGAAATGAGAATGCTTTAATTAGGTTTGATATGTCAGAGTTTATGGAGAAGCATACTGTTTCAAGGTTAATTGGTGCTCCTCCTGGATATGTGGGATACGAGGAAGGAGGACAACTTACTGAAAAAGTTCATAGGAGACCTTATTCTGTTATTCTCTTTGATGAGATAGAAAAGGCTCATAGTGATGTATTTAATATCCTTTTGCAAATAATGGACGAAGGACAACTTACCGATGGTCATGGTAGAAGAGTAAGTTTTAAGAATACTATCTTGATAATGACTTCAAACTTTGGAGCAGAGTATTTTAAGCAAGAGGCAAGTATAGGGTTTGCTTCTAAAGAGGATAGGGAAAAGTCTTTTGATAAAATTAAAGATTTAATTTTGAGTGAGATGAAGAAGTACTTTAGACCAGAGTTCTTGAATAGGCTTGATGAGATTGTATTCTTCAAGCCACTTACCAAGGAAGATTTGAAGCAAATTTTAGAATTATTACTCAAACCAGTCCAGGAGAGGATAAGAGAAAAGAAGTTGGAATTAGAAATAAGTGATGAGGTAAAAGAACTATTACTTGAGAAAGGATATGATCCTCAGTATGGAGCAAGACCTTTAAAGAGAACTATTCAATACTATATTGAAGATCCATTAGCTGAATTTATACTTCAAGGGGATTTTAAAGAGGGAGATATTATAAGAGCAGAACTTGATAAAAAGGGAGAAATAGTGTTTAGAAAGATGACTCTTGCGAAGGAGCCTTCATAGTAAGTTTTTAAATGTCAAAAGTAAAGAGCAAGTTTGTATGTCAAGTATGTGGATATGAGAGTGTAAGATGGTTTGGCAGATGTCCTAACTGTCAAAGTTGGAATTCCTTTATTGAGATTACCGAAAAAAAGCAGGGTTTTAATAATAGAGAAAGTAAAGAAAATTTGGGGGTATATAGATTAGAAGATATTTTGAATTATGAGCCTGTCAGGTTGAAAACGGGCCTGACAGGTTTTGATTATGTTATTGGTGGGGGAATTGTGGAGGGGGAAGTAATTCTCTTGGCAGGAGAGCCTGGAATTGGCAAATCTACGTTACTTTTGCAACTTGCTATATCGCTTGATAAAAATGATACAAGAGTTTTATACATCTCTGCCGAAGAATCTTTATCACAGGTGGGACTAAGATTAAGGAGATTAAATTCAGGTGATAAGTTAAATATTGATTTTGTGTCTGAAAGAGATATTGAAAATATATTACCAAACCTTGAAAATTCTAACTATTCACTAATAATTGTAGACTCTATTCAAACAATTTATTCCTCTGAGTTTCCTACTTCTCCGGGAAATGTGGTTCAGGTGAGAGAATGTACTTCTAAATTAGTAGATTTTGCGAAGAAGAATAATATAGCTGTCATATTAGTCGGGCATGTTACTAAGGAAGGAGATATTGCAGGACCTAAAATATTGGAACATTTAGTTGATGCGGTTTTATATCTTGAGGGTGAAAGATATCATGATTTAAGGATATTAAGAGTAATTAAAAACAGATTTGGTCCTACTAATGATTTCATACTCTATGAGATGAAAGAAAATGGACTTTTTGAAGTAGAGGATATCTCTGCAAAGGTAATTGAAAATAGAAATACTAATGTTTCAGGATCTATTATTATACCAATTATGGAAGGAACAAAACCATTATTGATAGAATTGCAGACCCTTGTAAGTAGAACAAATACATCATATCCCAGGAGGATTACTTCAGGTATAGATCTTAATAAATTGGTGCTTATATTGGCCATTCTTGAGAAAAAGCTAAATATTAGTTTCTCTGATAAAGATGTATTTGTAAATGTAGTGGGTGGAATAAAAATAAGTGAACCTGCAATAGATTTAGGACTTGCCTTTGCTCTACTTTCTGCGTTGATAAATAAACCTTTTCCATCTGATATGGTAGCTATAGGGGAGATAGGACTCGGGGGAGAGGTTAGAACTGTTCCTCACATAGAAAGAAGGTTAAAAGAAGCAAAGAAATTTGGCTTTAATAAAGCATTAATTCCTAAGGACAGCAAAGTTAAGTCGTATGAATATAATATGAATGTGCGGACTATTACAGATATTGGTGAGGGAATAGATTTAGTTTGGGGGGAAAAATGGCGGAGTTAAAGAAGTTTGCATTACAGGCTTTAAGATTTGTAGCTCCTGGAACTCCACTGAGAGAAAGTTTGGAACAAATAGTAAAAGCTAAGACAGGAGCCCTAATTGTTGTTGGAGAAATAGAAAAGGTTAGACCTCTTATGAACGGTGGTTTTCCCTTAGATATAGATTTTACTCCGAATAGGTTATATGAGTTGTCAAAAATGGATGGTGCTATTATACTTTCTAAGGACGGAAAGAAGATATTGTTTGCTAATGTTATTTTATTACCTGATCCTACTATTTCCTCTTCTGAAACTGGGGCAAGACATGCTACTGCTGAGAGGGTTGCTAAACAGACAGGGTGTCTTGTTATTAGCGTCTCTCAAAGAAAAGATACTATAACTTTGTTTCAAAATGATTGGAAGTACGTTTTAAGAGATGTGGAAGAGATATTGACTAAAGCCTCTCAAGCTCTTCAAACCATGGAAAGATATAGAAACATTTATGATGATCTTTTAAACAGACTTAATTCTCTTGAATTGGAGAACCAAGTTAATATATATGAGGTTTTATCTTTTTTACATAGAGCCTGCATGTTATTTACTATAGGGAAAGAAGTAGAAAATTATTTAATTGAACTTGGGGTAGAAGGGAGACTTATAGAGATACAGCTAGAGGTTCTACTTACTGGGGTAAAAGAAGAGACTGTTTTGGTGATAAAAGATTATGCTAAGAAAGACAAAGATCCTGAGGACATTTTGAGGGAATTAGTTGCTAATTTTAGAGGGAATTTCCAAGAATTTTCTTATATAGCTGGAGAGATCTTAGGCTATAGAAAAGAAGAAATAGATACAGGAATAATAGTGGTATCCAAAGGATATAGAATTTTAAATAGGATTGCATCCATACCTTCAAGTGTGATTGAAAAAATTGTTAATTATTTTGGTGATCTGCCAAGAATCCTGGAGAGTAGTTTTGAGGATCTTGATAATATTGAAGGAGTTGGGGAGGTGAGGGCTAAAAAGATTAGAGAGGCATTAACAAGAATGCAGAGAATTTTAACTTTTTAATATTTTAATTTTAAGGGATTTATTTATAATCACATTATTATGGGGGACTGAAAATTCATGAGAAAAAATTGGAAATTATTATTAATAGTGACTTTTATTCCTTTTATGGGCGACTTTGTTCTGTCATCTTATCTTTTATGCTCTAACTTTAGAAATCTATGGAATATGTTTAATTTCATTTTTTCTCTTTTGGTTTTAAGTATTTATATTATTTTTGCAAGAAAAATTAGATTTTTTGATCTTGTAAATTTTCCTTATGTAAAGATTTTAGATACAAGTGTTATTATAGATGGTAGAATTGTAGATGTTTTAAAGACTAATTTCATAGAGGGAAAAATCATAATACCTCGTTTCGTTCTTAAGGAACTTCAACAACTTGCTGATTCTTCTGAATCACTTAAGAAAAATAGGGGTAGATTCGGTCTTGATAATTTGAGTCAGATAAGGAAAGAACTTGGCAGTCAGGTAATCATTGTAGATATGGATTTTCCAAAAGTGCAAAGTGTGGATAGTAAGTTAGTAAAACTCGCTAAGACTTTAGGCGGTAAGATTATTACCAATGACTATGGTCTAAATAAGCTTGCTAAAATTGAAGGAATAACGGTTTTAAACATCAACGAGCTTGCAAATGCATTGAAGCCTATTTATCTTCCTGGGGAAGAAATATTGATAAGTATAATAAAGGAAGGAAAAGAACCCGGACAAGGTGTGGGATATCTTGAGGATGGTACTATGGTGGTAGTGGAAAATGGTAAGAAGTATATTGGACAAACTGTTAAGGTTACTGTTACCAGTGTTTTTCAAACAGCTGCAGGGCGATTAATTTTTGGTAGGGTAAAAGAGGAGAAAGAGCATTGGAAAAAATAACTGGAATTATTGTGGCTGCAGGTAAAAGTAAAAGATTTGGAGAAGATAAGCTTCTAATTGATATAAAAGGTATGCCTATAGTGTATTATTCATTAAGAAAATTAAACGATATAGAAGACTTAGAAAGAATAATTCTTGTAGTGAGGGAGGAGATGGTAGAGTATTATAAAAAGAAAATAAGTAATTGGGGATTGGAAAAAATCTATAAGATAATTCCAGGAGGAGAGGAAAGACAAAATTCTGTCTATAATGCGTTAAAATCTATTAACTTTTCCTGCGATTATATACTTATCCATGATGCAGCAAGACCTCTTATATCAACTAAAAAGATAAAAGAACTTATAGATTTTTGTACAGAGAAAAAAGTTTCGGCTATCCTTGGCATTCCTGTAAGAGACACTATAAAGGTGGTAGATAAGAATTCCAAGAAAGTTATAGAAACTCTTGATAGAAGCAAACTATGGCTTATTCAAACTCCTCAGATGTTTCCCTTTGAGATAATTAAAAAGGCTCACGAAAAAGCGGTAGAAGATAATTTTATAGGGACCGATGATGCTTCTTTAGTAGAAAGATTAAATATTCCTGTTTATATAGTAGAGGGAGATCCTTTAAATATAAAGATTACCACTAAGGATGATCTGTTATGGATAGAAGGGATTATACAAAAATTAGAGTTGGTTTAGGTTATGATGTGCACCCTTTTGAGGAAGGAAGAGAGCTTTTTTTAGGAGGAATAAAGATACCTTTTGATAAGGGTTTAAAAGGCCATTCTGATGGGGATGTTTTAATACATGCTATAGCAGATGCCCTTTTAGGGGCATCTGCATTACCTGATATAGGTTATTTTTTTCCTGTTGATGATAAAAGCATTGAGGGTATTCCTAGCACTATTATTCTTGAGAAGGTAAGAGATTTGTTAAAAGAAAAAGGAGTGAATATAATTAATATCGATTGTACAATTATTGCTGAAGAACCCAAAATTATGCCTTTTAGAGATAAAATTATTAAGAATTTGTCCTCAATATTGAGGATTCCTGAGGATTGCTTGAGTGTAAAGGCTACTACTAATGAAAAATTAGGCTTCATTGGAAAAAAAGAAGGAATAGCAGTTTTTGCTGTAGCTCTTGTAAGTTATTAATAAAGAAAGGAGCATAAGATGGAAGATATAATTTATGGAAAGAATTCAGTACTTGAGGCTCTTAAAAGTGAGATTCCTTTAAACAAGATATATATCGCGAGAGGTATTCATTTTGATAATAAATTTAACGAGATATTAAAGTTGGCTAAAGAGAAAAGTATTCCCATTAAGTATGTGGAGAGAAGCTTTATAGAAAAAATGGTGGATGGAAATTCTCAGGGAGTTCTTGCTATTCTTTCCTCAGTTCCATATAAAGATTGGAAAGAATTGGAAAAATCTTTGGATAATAAAAGTATAATTGTGGTGCTGGATCATATTCAGGACCCTTATAACTTGGGAGCTATTGCAAGGACTTCTGAATTTGCGGGTGTTTCAGCGATAGTGATACCTAAAGCAAGAAGTGCGGGAATAACTTCTGTTTCTTTTAAAACTTCGGCTGGAGCTCTGTCTTACATACCTGTAATAAGGGTTTCTAATATAGCAAATTTTTTAAGAGAGTTAAAAGGGAAAGGATGGTTTATAGTAGGGGCAGACCTTAATACTGAAAATTTATATAATAAAGTAGAGTATAACTTTCCTCTTGCTCTTGTAGTAGGAAGCGAAGGAGAAGGTTTACATAGGATTGTTAGAGAGTCTTGTGATTTGCTTGTAAAAATACCATCATATGGTAAAGTGGAATCTTTAAATGTCTCGGTAGCGGTAGGGATTATTCTATATAAGATAAGAGAAAGTCTATGAAAGATAAATTAGAGGATTTTTTATTTTATCTGAAATTTGAAAAAAACATGTCTCCTAATACTATTGATAGCTATAGGAGAGATTTAGAAGATTTTATTATTTTTCTTCAAAAAGAAAAGGTAAATATTAAAAACTTAAAAAGAGAAGAGTGGCAAAGGTATTTAGTATCTTTATATAACAGATACAAGATAAAATCTATTGCAAGAAAGATATCTTCTATAAGAAGCTTCTTAAAATTCCTTCTAAGGGAAGGCTATATTAATAGGAATTACAGTAGTTTTATGATAATTCCAAAGATTCCTATGTATCTTCCAGAGATTCTTGATAACAAAGAGATAGAGAATTTTTTGAAAATTCCTGATCCCTTATCTCCCCTTGGTATTAGAAATATAGCAATTCTTGAAACCTTTTATGCTACGGGCATGAGAGTTTCAGAACTTGTTAATTTGGATGTTCAAAGTATAAACTTAGAAGAAAAATATGTTAGATGTTTTGGGAAAGGAGATAAAGAAAGGATTATTCCTTTGGGGGATTATGCTGTAGAAAGTCTTAAAAAATATCTTTTAGTGAGAGATTCTTTTAATCCAAAAGATGAAAAGGCGTTGTTTTTAAATAAAAAAGGTGAGAGAATAACGAGACAAGGTGTATGGTTTATCATAAAGACCTATTCTAAAATCTTAGGACTTCCTAAGAAGGTTAGTCCTCATACTTTTAGACATTCTTTTGCTACTCATCTCCTATCTAATGGGGCTGATATACGTATTGTACAAGAACTTCTTGGCCATTCTGATGTTGCCACTACCCAAATTTATACTCATATTGTTTCTAGCAAGCTTCATGAGGTTTATCAAAAGGCTCACCCTTTAACAAGGAGGAATGATAAATGAAAAGAGCTATATTAATAGTTTTGGACGGTGTGGGAATAGGTGAGCTTCCTGATGCTTTTAAATATAACGATGAGGGAAGTAATACTTTAGTAAATACTGCCAAAGTTGTGGGGGGTCTTAATCTCCCTAATATGGGAAAGATGGGACTTTCTAATATAGAAGAAATTCCAGGAATTCCCAAAGAAGAAGACCCTATAGCCCTCTATGGTAAGATGGCAGAAGCTTCGCCAGGAAAGGATTCCACAACAGGACATTGGGAAATTGCAGGCTTGATTCTTGAGAAACCCTTTCCCGTATATCCCAATGGGTTTCCTAAGGAAATAATAGAAGCTTTTGAAAAAGCTATAGGGAGAAAGGTGATTGGAAATAAGCCAGCATCAGGAACAGAAATTATAAAAGAATTGGGTGAATATCACATGAAGACAGGATATCCTATTGTTTATACCTCAGCAGATAGTGTTTTTCAAATAGCTGCTCATGAAGATGTAATTCCAGTAGAAGAACTTTATAGAATGTGTGAAATTGCAAGAGCTATGCTACAAGGTGATCATGCAGTGGCAAGAGTTATTGCAAGACCTTTTGCGGGTTCTCCTGGAAATTTTTACAGAACACCAAGAAGAAGGGATTTTTCTTTGCCTCCTTTCAAACCTACACTATTAGATTATCTTAAACAAAATGATTACGATGTTATAGGAGTGGGAAAGATTGAAGATCTTTTTGCGGGAAAAGGGTTAACTTCATCTTTTCATCAAGAAAATAATACTGAGGGTATAAATAATATCTTTAAAGCCTGGGAAAAATTAAGGGAAGGACTAATATTTGTGAATCTTGTAGATTTTGATATGTTGTACGGACATAGAAATGATCCTCAGGGAATGACGAGAGCTCTAAAGGAATTTGATGATGCCTTGCCTGATGTAATGGGTCTCCTCTCTGATTTTGACTTATTAATAATTACTGCTGATCATGGAAATGATCCAACGACTCCAAGCACGGACCATTCAAGAGAATATGTGCCTCTTCTTGTTTATTCTCCTAATTTTAAACGTACTTTTTCCTTAGGAATTAGGAAAACTTTCTCGGATCTTGGTAAGACCCTTGCAGAGTTTTTTGAGGTGGAGAATGATCTTTGTGGGGAAAGTTTTTTGAATGAAATAGAGAAGGGGTGGAAAGGATCATGAGAATGATTGATATTATCATTAAAAAGAGAAATGGAGAGGCTTTAAGTGAAGAAGAGATAAGTTTTGTAGTGGACGGATATGTAAAAGGAGATATTCCAGATTACCAGATGTCTGCCCTATTAATGGCTATTTATTTTAGGGGTATGAATATAGAAGAAACCATTACTTTAACGAAAAAGATGGCTTACTCTGGAAAGGTTTTGGATTTGTCCTCTATACCAGGGATAAAAGTAGATAAGCATAGTACTGGTGGGGTAGGAGATAAAACTACATTAATCTTTGCACCCCTAATTGCTTCTATGGGATATCCTGTAGCAAAGATGTCTGGCAGAAGTTTGGGACATACAGGAGGGACTATAGATAAGTTGGAATCTATTCCAGGTTTTAAAACAAGTATGAAGGATGAAGAATTCATAAAACAAGTTAAAGAGATAGGTATTGCCATAGTAGGTCAGACAGAAGATTTGGTTCCTGCGGATAAAAAAATATATGCTTTAAGAGATGTAACAGGGACTGTTGACTCCATACCACTAATAGCAAGTAGTGTTATGAGTAAGAAAATTGCGAGCGGTTCTGATGTAATAATTCTAGATGTTAAAGTGGGGAGAGGTGCTTTTATAAAGGATATAAATTCTGCGAAAGAACTTGCCAGGATTATGGTGGGTATTGGTAAAGGATTTGGCAGAAAAATTGTTGCAGTACTTTCTCAAATGGATCAACCTTTAGGTTTTGCTATTGGAAACTCCCTTGAAGTTATGGAAGCAATAGAAACTCTTAAGGGCAGAGGACCTAAGGATTTGAATGAACTTATAGTTACTCTTGCTACAGAGACGTTGAGATTAATAAATATTAATTATAAAAATGAGGATATCAGGGCTAAGGTGATGGAACAATTGAGCAATGGAAAGGCTTTGGCAAAGTTTAAAGAGATGATTAAGACTCAAGGTGGAGATGTAAAAATAGTAGATGATTATAGTCCTCTGTTGAGTGCTAAGATTCAAAAGGAGATTTATTCTCTTGAAGGGGGATACGTGGAGGATATAGATGCTTATAAGGTAGCTTTAAGTGTGATGGCTCTTGGTGCAGGGAGAGAGAAAAAGGAAGATAAAATTGATCTTTCTGTAGGGATAAGACTTTACAAGAAGATTGGAGATAAGATAGAGAAGAATGAGCCTATCGTGACTTTTTATGCTAATGATGTTGAAAAATTGAAGAGGGCTCAGGAAATTTTTAGAGAAGCAATTAAAATAGGAAATAAGAAAAAAGATCCGCTTCCCATAGTTTTGGATGTTATTTCGTAAAATTAGGAGGAAAAAAGAATGGAATTTAGTAATTTAGTCACTTACTTATGGAGAATAATTGCTATATTAATTGCTATAACAGTTCATGAATTTGCTCATGGTAAAATGGCAGAAATAGAAGGAGATATTACTCCAAGACTCTCAGGAAGATTGACTTTAAATCCTTTAGCTCATATAGATCCTATAGGTTTTTTGATGCTTCTTCTTTTTAGATTTGGATGGGCAAAGCCCGTGCCCGTAAATTTTGATAACCTGAGAAGAGGAGACAAAAGTGTCATACTTGTCTCTCTGGCGGGTCCACTTGCTAATTTCTCTCTTGCTTTTTTAGTAAGTATTTTCTGGAGGTTTGATTTACCTGTTCCTATAGGTTTTGTGAGCTTTTGTATAGAGCTTGCTATTCTCAATGTATTCTTAGGGATATTTAATCTGATTCCTATACCCCCTCTTGATGGTTCTCATATATTGGAGGCTCTTTTACCTTACAAGTACAAAAGATATTATCAGTCTATAGGTATTTATGGTGTACTCATATTGATGATTTTGATATTGACCAATGGATTGTATATAATAATTAGTCCTTTGTTAAATCTATTTCTATATCTTTTGGGATTACGATTTTAAAGGGAGGTTTTTGATGGATGAAGATCGGAAGAATACTTAGTGGAATGAGACCTACTGGTAAACTTCACTTAGGGCACCTTTTAGGGGTTTTAAAAAATTGGGTTGAGCTCCAAGATAGTTATGAGTGTTTCTTTGAGATTGCAGATTGGCATGCCTTAACTACTCATTACCGAGAGACCGAAGAGGTTGTGGAAAATGTGTTAAATATGATTTGTGATTGGCTTGCTGTTGGTATAGATCCTAAAAAATCTGTTATATTTAGGCAGTCTGACATAATAGAACATGCAGAACTTTTTTTATTATTTTCCATGATAGTGCCTCTTCCTTGGCTTGAAAGGAACCCTACTTATAAAGAACAACTTCGTGAGATGGAAGGAAGAGATCTTATGACCTACGGTTTTTTGGGATATCCTGTGCTTCAAGCAGCTGATATATTAATCTATAGAGCAGATACAGTGCCTGTAGGAGAAGATCAACTTCCTCATTTGGAGCTTACAAGGGAGATAGCAAGAAGATTTAATTATTTTTATTCCCCTATATTTCCTGAACCACAAGCAAAGCTTTCAGAAGTTCCTGAGCTTGTAGGTATTGATGGTAGAAAGATGTCCAAAAGTTATGGAAATACTATTCCCTTAGACACAGAAGAAGAGGAGCTTAAGAAATTAGTAAGAAGTATGATTACTGATCCTGCAAGAATAAGAAAAAATGACCCAGGACATCCCGAGGTATGTACTGTGTTTGCTTATCACAAAATCTTTAACAAAGAAGAAATAGAAGAAATTGATTATGCATGTAGGAATGCTCAGATAGGATGTGTAGAATGTAAAATGAAGCTTGCAGAAAAGTTAAATCAATTTTTAGCTCCTATAAGGGAGAAAAGAAAAATTTATTCAAAGGATAGAGATCTTACTTGGAGTATTCTTCTCGAGGGAAATAAAAAAGCAAGGGAAGAGGCTCAGAAAACTATGGAGCTTGTAAGGGAGGCTATGAGAATTAAAATAACATGATAATAAATCCTTTCATTACTATAAAAGAAATGTTGCAGAGAGAGGTTGATATATCTCTCTTCCCTTTAAAAAATCTAGTAGATCAGTATTCTTCTCTTGGGGAGGAAAAGTGGAAAGATCTTGAGCTTACTACTTCTTTTCTGGATGTAACTTTAGAGCTTCTTGAAGGAAAAATTAGAAAACTTTTTAACAAAAAGGCAGATTTAAAAATAGAAGAGGAAGAAGAAGTATCATACTTTTACGATGATTCTTGGAGAGATTTGGTGGAGTATTTAAGAGAGAAGGAAGAAAGAAGTTTACTGATATTTAGAAGAGAGAAAAAAGAAGAAATCGAGCTTACGCCAGAAAAAAAGGTAAATATAGCTGAGATTTACTTTTTGTTTTTGGAAAAGAAAAATAGTCTTATCTTAAATCTTTCTTATCTTGACGAAGATTATGATTTAGACTTTGAGGAAAAATATAAGGAAATTTTGAGTAAAAAGGAAGGAAGATTTTCGGAGCTTATTAGAAAAAAGCCCCTATTGGATGCTATAGGTTATTTTCTTGTTTTGTGCGATATGAGCAATAAGAATGAAGTGATTTTAAAACAAGAAGAATTCTTGGGAGAGATATATTTTAAGGTGAAAATCTATGAAGGAAATAAAGCCAATAATTAAAAAGCAAATAGAGGCACTAATATTTGTAGCTGATAAGCCTCTTTATCCTCAAGAGATTGCAAAGATCTTGGAAATAACTGTGGAAGAAGTGGAGTATATTTTGCAGGAGCTTAAAAAGGAATATGAAGAAAGAGGAATTAACCTTTATAAGATAAATGGAGCTTATGAATTTGCCACCTCGCCCGATACAGCTTCTGCTTTATGGAGATATGTGTCAAGGAAGAGGGAAAGATTGTCTAAAGCTGCTCTTGAGGCTCTTGCTATAATTTATTACCATCAGCCTATAACTAAAGCTGAGATAGAGACCATAAGAGGGGCAAAAGTAGATAGTGTTTTGGGGATGCTCTTAGAGAAAAGGTTGGTAAAAATAGTGGGTAGGAAAGAAACCATAGGAAGGCCCTTTTTGTATGGCATAGGGGATGAGTTTTATAGGTATTTTTTTATTGAGGATGATGAAGAGTTAAGGAGATGATGGAAAGACTTCAAAAGTTTATATCAAGATCTGGAGTTACATCAAGAAGAAAAGCCGAAGAGTTAATTTTAGAGGGTAGGGTAAAGGTAAATGGGAAGGTAATTAGAACCCTTGGGGTTAAGATTGATCCAGAAAAAGATGTGGTAGAGGTAGATAACAAAATTATAAAACCCGAAAAAAAACTTTACATTGCTTTATATAAGCCCGTGGGATATTTATCCTCGCTATATGACCCCTTTGGTAGAAGAACCATAAAGGATCTTTTAAAAGATAAACTTTCTTCAAGGGTTTATCCTGTAGGTAGGTTAGATTTTGATAGCGAAGGGCTTTTGTTATGCACTAATGATGGAGAGATAGCTAATTTTGTTATTCATCCCCGATATAAAATTCCAAAGATTTATGAGGTCTTAGTCAATGGAATACCAAAAGAAGAGGAGTTGAAAAAATTTAGGGAAGGTGTTATTTTAGAGGAAGGGAAAACTCTTCCTGCAGAATTTGAGGTTGTTTGGAAGAATAGTAAAACAAAAAGATCTCTATTGAAGGTGGTTTTGTATCAAGGTTGGAAGAGACAGATAAGGAGGATGTTGGCGCTATTTGGATATGAGGTTTTAAAACTTAAGAGAATACAGATAGGAGAGATAAGGCTTGGTAATTTAAAACCAGGAGAATTTAGATTTTTGAATGATGAGGAAATAAAATGGTTGAAGAGTCTAAGACCTTAGGAGAAATTCTAAGAGAAGAGAGAGAAAAGAGAGGGCTCTCTTTAAGGGAAGTATCTGACTCTCTTAAAATAAGCTATAGATATCTTAAGGCCCTAGAAGATGATGAATATGATAAGGTGAATCTTGCTGAGATTTATAAGAAGGGTATTTTGAAGAAATATGTTAAATTTCTTGGGCTTTTTGAAGACGAAATATTTAAGATTTATACTGCTCAGTATAAGACAAAGATAGAAGAAAGTCTGCCTAAGCTTGCTAAGTCAGAAAGATGCTCTTGGAAATATGGGGTTTATTTGATTGTTATATTTATAATATTTTTGACCTTATTTTTGACGGCAAAGTTTAATCAACGCGAAACTCCCAAGAATGTTAGAACTGATATAAGAAATTATGAGTTAACTATGACAGAGACTTATACGGAGAGTAATAGTGAGGTTAATTTTACGCATACTTTTACTGATACTATAAAGGTTGTAGCTGTAGATAGAGTTTGGCTTAGAGTTAGTTATAACAACAATACTATTTATGAAGGAACCTTAAAAGAAGGTGATACTTTAACTTGGACTTATACCCCTCTTTATTTTCATATAGGTAATGCAGGAGGACTTGAAATATATTATAACGATAATAGCCTTGGAGTTTTGGGAAAGAAAGGAGAGGTTATAAAGATTAAGGTGCCATGAAAAAGGCTGGGGTTATACATTTGGGTTGTTCTAAGAATCAAGTAGATACCGAGGTACTTATGGGTTTTTTGAAAAACCTTGGATATACTTTTACTCCTCATTCTGAAGAGGCAGATCTTATTCTTGTAAATACTTGTGCTTTTATAAAGCCAGCGTGGCAAGAAGCAGAGGAAAATATTAGCCTATTAGAGAAATATAAAAAAATTAATGAGAATTTAAAGATTGTAGTTGTGGGTTGTTATGTGGAAAGATTTAAAGAAGAGTTAGAAAATAAATACCCTTTTGTAGATCTTTTCATAGGTCCTGGAGAATATGAAAAATTTGTTTCCCTAATAACCTCTAATGGAAAAAGGGGAATTTATTCTTCTCCTGCTTCTTCTTTTATCTATAACCACAAAATGCCGAGAATTTTAATTTCTCCTAATTTCTGGGTATATGTAAAAATTGCTGAGGGCTGTAATAACTTTTGTAGTTACTGTACTATACCTTTTATTCGTGGAAGACTTAGAAGTAGAAGCATAGAAGATATTGTTAAAGAGATAGAAATCTGGATAGGAAAAGGGGTAAAAGAGGTAAATCTTATTGCTCAAGATACCACGAGATATGGAGAAGATTTATATGGAAGACCATCCTTAGTTGATTTATTGAGAAATATTGAAAAAATAAGAGGTGATTTCTATGTGAGAATTTTATATTCTTACCCTTCTCGAATAAGTGAGAAACTTATTGAAGCTATAAAAAATTCTGAAAAAGTTGTTCCATATTTTGATATTCCTATTCAGCATGTAAGTGATGTGATATTGAAGAGGATGAATAGGAGTTATAAAAAAGATGATATCATAAAATTATGGCATAGAATAAAGGAAAACTTTGAAAATGCTGTTATAAGAACTACAGTAATGGTTGGTTTTCCTGGAGAAACAGAGGAAAATTTTGAGGAGCTTATTGACTTTATAAAAAAATATCCTTTTGATAGATTAGGCGCTTTTATTTACTACAATGAGAATGGAACAATTTCTAAGGGTTTTGAAAACCAAGTAGATGAGGATGAAAAATTGAGAAGATATGAAATTTTAATGGAAACTCAGAAAAAGATATCTAAAAAACTAAATGCTAAACTTTTAGGGAAGGAATTTGATGTAATAATTGAGGATGAAAAAGGAAAATATTTTGTGGGTAGAAGTTGGAGAGAAGCTCCCGAGGTAGATGGATTAATAATGATACCCAAAGAAAAAGAAAAAACTCTTAAGATTGGAAGTAAGGTGAGGGTAAAAATAAAAAAGTACAGATCCTATGATCTTCTTGGGGAGTTGGTATGAATTTACCTAATATTTTAACAATTATAAGAATATTTATGGTCTTTCCTATAGTTTTACTCATGGATGTGAACCCTTTAGCTTCTGGTTTATTATTTATTCTTGCTATATTTACCGATTATTTGGATGGAGAAATAGCAAGAAAATACAATAAGGTTTCGGATTTAGGTAAATTTCTTGATCCTCTTGCCGATAAAATCCTTGTATTAGGGATTCTAACTTACTTTGTTTGGTTAAGATATTTTTCACCTTGGATTGTTATTCTTATTCTTTTTAGAGAGTTTATGATTACAGGCTTGAGACTTTCTCTTGTTCAAAGAGGCATCATTCTTCCAGCTTTAAAGTCAGGAAAATTAAAGACCCTTTTTCAGGATATAAGTATCTTATTCTACTTATGGAATTTACCCTTTAAATATTTACTATTAATTATATCCTTAATTCTTACCTTATATTCTGGTTTTTATTATTTTTACAAATATGGCAAAAAGATCTTCTGATAAAAATACAAACTATAAAAGACTATTCATAGCTATAGAATTTGAGGATAGCGTTAAAGAACACATTTATAAATTTCAAAAAGAATTAAAGGCTTCTATAATAGGGGATATAAAGTGGGTTGAGAAGGAAAATTTCCATTTAACCATTAGATTTCTTGGAGAAACCCCTGAATCTTTGATTGAGGATGTCAAGAGTATTTTGGAAGAAGTTTCTAATTATGTTGATCCCTTTTATATTTCTCTTGAGGGGTTTGGTGCTTTTCCTTCTTTGAAAAGTCCAAGGGTTTTGTGGATTGGAATAGAAGAGGGATTAGAAGAGTTAGAAAAGATTTTTGATTTTATTGAGAAGAGATTAGTTAAAAAAGGACTAAAAAAAGAAGATAAACCATTTTCGCCCCATTTAACCTTAGGTAGAGTTAAGGATAAAGACATTAAAATTTTGAAAGAGAGTTCTTTTTCTAAACAAGTAGTCTTTGTTAATAGTATCACTCTCTTTGAAAGCAGATTAACCTCTCAGGGCCCCATATATACTCCTATTTACAAGGTTAGTTTTGGTAAAAAATAACGAAATTTTGCAAAAATTCTCTAAATACTGCAAAACACAGAGAAATATTGAGAATATTTGCTAAAAATTTCAAACTCTGTTCATTTTCTCTGGAAAAATTGTTGTCAAAAGGTTATATTAGTGATAAAATTTGTTTCGTAAAAAATTTCAACGAAAGGAGGCGGGACCCAAGGTGAAAATAACAGGGAAATCTCTTGGAAGACATATTTTGGCTGAAATGTATAATTGCAACAGAGAGATTTTAAACGATGTGGAGAAGATTAAAGAAATTATGGTTAGAGCCGCAATAGAGGCAGGAGCAGAAGTAGTGGAAGTTGTATTTCATAAATTTAGTCCCTATGGTGTAAGTGGAGTTGTAGTAATATCTGAGTCCCATCTTGCAATTCATACTTGGCCTGAGTACGGATTTGCAGCAGCTGATCTTTTCACCTGTGGAGATCATGTAAATCCTTGGAAAGCTTTCGAGTATTTGAATAATTATTTGCAGGCTGAACAGTTCATTACTTTTGAGGCAAAAAGAGGTATTTTGCCTATAGAGGCTGGTAATTTCACTTATAAACCAGAAAGTGTAAAAGAGGAGGAAAAAGAAACTGTAGGTTGACTGGTATAATATTTTTGAATGAAGAAGGTGAAATATAAAAATGGATGCTTATTGGATTATTGAGAAAAATCATCCCAGTGAGATACATTGGCATGGAGTAAGTAGGTTTTACTATACAGGGGTATCTCCCTTTCAAAAGATAGAGATTATTGAAAGCACTTTCTATGGAAAATGTCTTGTATTAGATGGAAGGATTCAATCCAGTGAGAAAGATGAGTTTATCTATCATGAGGCATTAGTGCATCCTGCCTTGCTATTGAATAGAGCTGCTAATAAGAAAGTGTTGATAATGGGTGGAGGAGAGGGGGCTACCCTGAGGGAAGTTTTGCGGCATAAAGATGTAACAGAAGCTATTATGGTTGACATAGATGGGGAAGTAGTAGAGGTGTCAAAAAAATATTTACCTGAATGGCACCAAGGAGCCTTTGATGATCCAAGGACAAGATTGTATATAACTGATGCAAGAGAATTTGTAGAAAAGTCCAAGGAAAAGTATGATGTAATAGTAAGTGATCTTTCAGAGCCTATGGAGGGTAGCCCTGCAGTAAAACTTTTTACCTTTGAATTTTACCACATTATAAAGGATCATTTGAAGGAAGATGGCATATTTGTAATGCAAGCTGGTACAACTCATCATCTCAAAATAGCTTTTCATTCTGCCATGAATTCTACTTTACGTAGGGTGTTTAAGATAGTAAGATCTTATCAAGCCTATGTACCAGCATATGACTTTATTTGGAGTTTTATCTGGGCAAGTGATAAAATAGATCCAAAAGATTTTAGTGAGGAAGAGATAAATAGCTTGTTAAAATCCAAGAATTTAGCAAATTTAAAGTTTTATGATGGAGAAACCCACAAAATGATGTTTTCTCTTCCAAAACACCTTAGAGAACTAATAGAAAGAGAGGAGAGAGTAGCTTATGATAACGCTCCTCTATATGCAGTAGAGGATTAAAAAGGAGGTTTTTATGTTTTGTTGTGAGGATTGTCCATATTATAAAGAGTGTCTAAATCATAAGGTAGGATGTTGCTCTAAATGTCCTCACTACAATGAATGTTATGATGTTAAAGAAGGCTATAATTCGGAGGGGTAAGATATGGCAAAACCAAGATCTAAGAAAGAGAAGAGGGAAAGAGCTATTAGAATAGTTGCTGCTGTTGTAGCTGTGTTTTTCCTTTTAAGTATCTTTATAATCTGGGGTATGTATTTTATTGGTAGATAATGAGATCTTCCCTTTCTTTTGTTGGCTTTATGGGAAGTGGGAAAACTAGCATAGGGAAGAGGATTTCCCTTTTTTTTAATATTCCTTTTTTGGATTTAGACGAGTATATAGAAAAAAAATTAAAAAAATCCATCTCTGATATATTTATAGAAAAAGGAGAAGAGTATTTCAGAAATATCGAAACAGAGTCTTTAAGAGAAGCTTTTTCTCTTTATCCTAAGATAGTCCTTTCCACAGGAGGAGGAGTTGTTCTTAGAGAGGAAAATAGAAGGATTTTAAGAGAAAAAAGTAAAGTTATATATCTAAAAGGAGAATTTGAAAATTTGATGAAACATTTAGAAAACAAAGAAGAACATGAGAAGAGACCTCTTTTAAAGAAAGGAAGAGAAGAATTATACAATTTGTGGAAAAAGAGACTACCTTTATATGAATCCTGCGCAGATATTATTGTTGAAGTAGATAATAAAGATATAGATGAAATAACTTTTGAGATTATTGAGAGGTTAAGAGATGATTAAAGTATTAGTTTTACATGGTCCTAATTTAAATCTTTTGGGGGTAAGAGAGCCAAATATTTATGGGAGAGTAGATTTTCAAACTCTTAATAATTTAATATTACAAAAGGCAAAAGAAAGAGAAATAGAGGTAGAAATAAAACAGTCCAATTTTGAAGGACAACTTATAGATTGGATTCAAGAGTATAGAGATTGGGCAGATGCCATAATTATAAATCCAGGAGCCTTAACCCATTATAGTTATTCCTTAAGAGATGCTTTATTGGCCTTTGGAAAACCTGTAATAGAAGTCCATATAAGTAATATTTATAAAAGGGAAGAATTCCGTCATCATTCCGTTATAGCTCCTGTTGCTTTAGGGCAGATATCAGGCTTTGGAGTTAATAGTTATTTATTAGCCTTAGAAGCTATTTTTTTGTATTTTAATAAATAAATATGGACAAAAAAGAAAGATTTATTCCTTACCATAGAGCTTATAGGAAGTTTCCCTCCATAGGTAGGAACTTTATATTTTATCTTCTTCTATTAGTGTTACCCTTTGAAATAATTCTTTTCCTTATTCTCTCCAGGATGTAAAAATAGTAAAGATTGATGGTATTTTAAAAGATATATACATCTTAGATTTTCCTGGAAAGTATCCTTATCTATTTTCTTTCTTCTTTTTCCATCAAAATTTCCATATAATATAAAAATCTTTTCAGAACTTTATATGAATACTCAAATTGGAGTTTGGATTTTTATTCCGATAATTATGGGTATAGCTTTAATTCCAATTCCATCTAGTTTTTTAACAAAGTTTCTAATTGTTTTTCTCACTCTATCTTATTCTATTATTTTTGGATCCGTTAGATATGCTTTTTTCATGCATACTCTTTTAAATTTTTCCTATATTTTCTCTGCTCCTCTTTATTTTATTTTTGGCCTCTTTATAGATTTTAGCTATGTTGTTGGCACGTATTCTTTTTATGTGGGTATTATAGCTAAAAAATTGCAGAAAACTGAAGAGGCATGGAAATGGATATATTAATACTTCTCTATATGCTCTCAGGCACTTTTTGTTTACACTTAATAGAGCTTTTGGAGAACAGAGACTTGGATATCAGGATATTATAGATTCAGATTTACCTTATGTAAGTGTACTCGTTCCAATGCATAATGAAGAAAAGGTAGCAGAGAATGTTTTAAACGCCTTGCTTAATACAGATTATCCTAAGGATAGAATAGAAATTATTCCTATAGATGATAATTCTACTGATAGAACAAGAGAAATATTAGAAGATTATAGCAGTAAGTATCCTCATCTTATTAAGCCTTTATATAGAGGATCTTATCTTCCAAGAGGAAAACCGTCGGCCCTTAATGATGCTTTAAAAGTAGCAGAAGGGGAAATTATTATTGTTTTTGATGCGGATTATATTCCTCCCAAAGGGATTATTAGAGATCTTGCTGTTTCTTTCTTAGATCCCGAAGTAGGAGTAGTAATGGGAAGAGTAGTACCTTTAAATATATCTAAGAATCTTCTTACAAGACTCTTTGATCTTGAAAGAATTGGAGGATATCAGGTAGATCAACAGGCAAGATATAATTTAAAGCTTATTCCTCAATTTGGAGGTACAGTAGGAGGATTTAGAAAAGAGCTAATCTTAAAATTGGGTGGTTTTAATCCCAAAATTCTTGCAGAAGATACTGAATTAACAATTAAGGCATATATTAATGGGGTAAAAGTTTGTTATACGAATAGAGCAGAATGTTATGAAGAAGCACCAGAAACATGGGAAGTGAGAGCAAAGCAGATAAGAAGGTGGTCTCGCGGCCATAATCAAGTTATGTTCAGATATTTATTACCACTTATCAAATCTCCTTATCTTTCTTTAAGAGAAAAGGTTGACGGTGTATTTCTCCTTTGTGTATACTTAATTTCCCCTCTTTTTCTTATTGGATTGGTAGATTCTATTGTTCTTTTCTTCTTAGGAGAAATGCAGATTTTAGGTAGTAGTTTTTTTATTTTTCTTTCTGCATATAATACCTTTGGAAATTTTGCTCCTTTTTATGAAATTGGATTAGGAGCTCTCCTCGATGGAGCAACTTATAGGATATTTCTTTTGCCACTACCACTTTTCAATTTTTTCTTCAATATGTGGTATTCCTCTTTAGGTTTTTTTGATTCAGTATTAGATTTAATTACTAGAAGAGATCCTGTTTGGCATAAAACTGAAAGATTTAGAAATGGGGGAGATGTAAATTGCTGCTCATAACCCTTATTTTTCTTTTATTTCTCCTATTTCCTTTCCTGCCAAGTATAAAAGAATATCTCAATCCTAGAGATATTTTGCCTTTGCCAATTGATTTTAATTATTCCAGAAATCCTAGGTATTTTTCCGAGTCTTTTAAGAGAAAGTTGCATGAGACAATAAAAATTGAGGATGTCTTAAAAGCATTGGACGGGACAGGAATTTTGGATTTTCATGGTGAAGATATTAAAATCTACCATATAGATAGCATTCCTTCTGGAATGGAGCTAAATAAAATTATATATATGTTGGGCGATTTAAAAACAGGAGAAAATGTGACTATAAAAGGGGAATGTTTTCTCTCAAGGTAAAGTAGTTTTGGAAAATAATTCTGAAATTGGAGAAAAAGGAAAAATAAAATCGGCTATAGAGAAAAAGGGGATACATATTAAAGGAAAAGTAAAGGTATATGGTTATATGATGACAGAAGGAGAGGGTAAAGTAAATTGAAAAAGTTTTTGGTCTTTTTGTTTTTAATTCTTGTAGTTATATTTTTATTTTCCTTTAAAAATCTTTTGGAAATATATTCTCTATGGGGAAAAGATTTTGCAGTATTGATTGTTTATAATCCCAACTTTCTTAAAGAACATTCTTATATAATGAATGCTTATAGAAGTGTTTTGGAGGAAGAAGGTGTTATTTATAAAGAAGTGAGTATTTTTAATTTAATCACTTTTGATCCTAAAATAGTTGCAGACTTTAAGAAAATAATTATATTTCCTAATGGTTTAAATTAGTATTTGCCGAAAGAAGCAGGGCCATGGGTAAGGAACTATCTTTCTTATGGAGGAAATATTTTTGTGAGTTATGATGCAGGGATAAAAGATTTCAAAAATGAATATCTTGAAAAGGCTTTGTTTTCTGAATTTGTGGGAGCAAATTATATCACATAATAAAAAATATAAGGTTTCCTGTTTCACCTTAGGATACTTATATATAGATAAAACTCGGAAAGAATTTTTAGAGATACCAGATGGTAAGTTAGAAAAAGAAAATCTTTTAGGGGGTTATGCTTATGGAAATCTTGAATATCCTATAGTTAGAGTAGAGGAAGAAAAAGATATTAAAGAGAATGAAATTTATGCGCTGACAATTTCTCAAGATGGAAAAAAATATCCTGGAATTATAATAAGAAATTATAGCCGTGGGAAAGTGATGTATGTAAATCTTCCCTTGGGACACCTGAAGGCTTATGCTGATGATTTTCCTATTAGAACCTTTTTAAGAGTTTTTCTCTTTAAGATTTTGAAAATTCCTCATCTTTTAAATACTCCATATGGAATAGGTGGGATTGTGATAAACTGGCATGTGGATTCAAGTATTGATTGGAAAAGTATTCCTTATATGCTACAGAATAATTATCTAAGAAAAGGAATCGAATATTCTATTCATATAACTGCGGGAGATTTTAGAGATAAACAAGGAGATAAGTTGGGGTTTGATGCTTGTGGAGAAGGTAAAAAATATGTAAAAATGATTCTTAATTTTGGAGTTATAGGTTCCCATGGTGGGGGGGCACATAACTTCTTTTCAGATAATATCCTGAAAGGAATTTTTGGAGAAAAGGAAATTTACGAGTATATTTTGAGGAACAATGAGTGTTTGGAAAATATAACAAACTATAAGATTTTAGAATATTCTGCTCCTAACGGTGTACATCCTCAGCCTATAACCACAAAAGTTTTAGAAAAATTAGGCATGCTTTGCTATTATTATACAGGAGATAATGGATCCTCTCCTAATAGAACTTTTATAAATGGTAAAATGGTGTCTCATAAAGTTATAGCTTTTCCAATATCTTCATTTGGTAAGTATGCTTCTTTTTTGGAAGTGAAAAAAGGTGGGAAAACCGAGGATGAGGTTAAGAGATGGCTCTTTTCAATTGTATATTATGTGGTTAAAAATCGCACTTTGAGACTTATATATTCACATCCGTATGATATTCCTTTATATCCTAATGCTCTTAGAGAATTTTGGGATTATGTAAACACTTTGAAAAATAAAGGTATTATTCAAGTAAAACCTATGTCATACTTTGCTACTTTGCTTCTTAGATTTCTGAATACTAAATATAGTATTAACTTTTCTAACAAGAGAATAACTATAGTAAACAAAGAAGGTTTAGAAGGTATAACTCTTGCCCTTCCTAAGGATTTTGTTATAAAAGATCTTCCCTATGGAGTTACTCTGAAAGAAGAGGAAGGTTATCAATATATTACTATTACGAAAGCTTTTTCTGCTAATAAGCTTGACATCTTTTTTAATTAAGTAGAAGCGGGTTAATAGATAAATTAACTACTAGATTTATTTTGTGGTAAGTTTTTAGTACTACTAAAGACTGTCTTTTTTACTCATCTAAGATTTTTAGGACAAATCTTCTTTTATAGTTGACAAATCCCCTAAATATATCTATAATTAATATAGATAAACTAATCATATCTATTAATAAATCATAATCCAGTAAGATCTTATCGACGTAGTAACTTTAAACTCCCTTTTAAACCAATAAAGGAGGTGACACTTATGATTAGGAATTATTTGGACAAGATTAATGTGGCATTTCTTAGCACTTATCCTCCTCGAGCATGTGGACTTGCAACTTTTACAGAGGATCTTATAAAGGAGATTGATAAAATAGCCCCCTTATATAATCCCTATGTAGACACCTCGGTGATTGCTGTAAGTGACGATAAGTATACTTATGATACTAAGGTTATTAAAGAAATAAATCAATTCAATAAAGTAGATTATTTTGAACTTGCTCAATATCTTAATGACTCTGATATTGACCTTTTAGTAATACAACATGAGTATGGGATTTTTGGAGGAGAAAGTGGCGAATATCTTTTAGATTTAATTTATCACTTAAAGATACCTTTTATTACTGTGCTTCATACGGTTTTAATAAATCCCAGTGATAAACAAAAGTATGTTTTGAAGGAAATTGGAAAATATTCTACAAGGGTTGTTACTATGGCTAAAAATACCATTGAACTTTTAGAAAACATTTATGACATTGATAGGAGGAAAATAGTACATATTCCTCATGGAGTGCCATATATATACTATGGTGAAAGGGAAAATCTTAAAAAAGAACTTGGATTAGAAGGAAAAATAGTAGTGAGTACTTTTGGTTTAATAGGACCTGGAAAGGGGCTTGAATATGGCATTGAGGCAATAGCAAAACTGAAGAATGAATTTCCTAATATAGTTTACCTAATTTTAGGTAGAACTCATCCTGGAATTGTGAAAAATGAAGGTGAATCTTATAGAGAAAAATTGTTAAAAATGGTAGAGAACTTAGGAGTGAAAGAGAATGTCTTATTTGTGAATAGATATTTGACCCAGGAAGAAATTCTCAAGTATCTACAAGCGTCAGATATCTACATGACTCCCTATCTTAATAAAGAGCAAGCAGTTAGTGGAACTTTAAGTTACGCTCTTTCTTGCGGGAGAGTTATTGTATCTACTGCTTACAGATATGCTGAGGAACTTTTGGCTGATGGTAGAGGTATTTTAGTAGAGTTTAGAGATTCAGAAGGAATTTACAGAGCTATAAGAGATGTATTAAATAATGAGGAGAAAAGAAAAGAAATAGAAAGAAAGGCTTTTAAGTATGGTAAAAGCATGTGGTGGAATGTAGTTGCAGAAAAATACATAACACTCTTCCATGAAGTAATCTTGGAAAAAAATGCAGAAATTGGGGGGTGGAAGAAATGGAGCTTTTCTACCCTAGAGTTGACCACCTATTCCGATTAACTGATGATACAGGTATTTTGCAACATTCAAAATTTGGTGTGCCTGATCCACGTTTTGGATATACTACTGATGATAATTCAAGAGCTCTAATTGTAGCAATAATGCTATACAAAAATTATCATGAAAAGAGATATTTAGATCTTATTTATAAGTATAGTTCCTTCCTTTTGAATGCTCAGACAGACAAGGGAAACTTTAGGAATTTTATGTCCTATGAGAGAAGGTTTTTAGAAGAAGAGGGTTCAGAGGATTGTTTTGGTAGGACCTTATGGGGATTGGGTTTTGGTATAGCCTCAAAGGAAATCCCCATAGGGGTAAGGAATTTACATAGGGAACTATTTATAAAAGCCCTAAAATACATAGAAAATCTAAGGTCTCCTCGGAGTAAAGCTTATACTATTTTAGGCCTTTATTATGCGCAAAAGGATTTATCTCTAAGTAGTCTCAAACTTATAGATTACATAGATCAACTTGCAAAATCCTTAGTAAGACAATTTAGAGAAAATAATGACTCTTCTTGGAGATGGTTTGAAGATATAATGGCATATAGCAATGCTATACTTCCCCTGTCTTTATTGGTTGCTTATAAAGTTTTGAAGAATGAGAATTTTAAAGAAGTTGCCATTGATAGTATGGAGTTTTTAGAAGGAATAGTATTTAGATATGGATATTTCAAACCTATTGGATGTAATGGCTGGTATGTAAGGGGAGGAAAGATAGCTGAATTTGATGAACAACCTATTGAGGCAAGTGAAATGATTCTTCTTTATAGAGAGGCTTATGAACAATTTAAAGATGTAAAATATATAAACAAAGCAAAAGAAACCTTTATGTGGTTTCATGGAAGGAATTCAAAGGGGGTAAGTATGATTGATGTGGAAAGTGGGGGTTGCTTTGATGGTATAAATGAATATGGTGTTAATCTTAATCAGGGTGCAGAAAGTATTTTATCTTATCTTATTTCCTATTTAACCATAAAAGAAATAGTTAATCTCAAAGAAGAAATTGCTATATCTTAACCTGAAACAATTCCTTTAATGGCAAGCTCCAAATCTGAAGGATTTGGACTTGCCATTAAAGCTTCATTAGCATCTATTATATTGGCTCTATATAGTTCTAAGAGATGCTGATTAAAGGATTGCATTCCTTCTAATCTTCCTTCTTCTATAATCTTAGGAATTTCTGAGAGTTTATTTTCTCTGATCCATTTCCTTACTGTAGAGGTACCTATTAACACTTCACATGCAGGGACAAGCCCTGTTTTATCCTTTCTTTTTAATAGTCTCTGAGATATGACCCCTACAAGGGTACTTGCTAATTGATATCTTACTTGGTTTTGTTGATAAGGAGGAAACATATCTACAATTCTTGAAATAGTAGAAACGGCATCTATAGTATGAAGTGTACTAAGTACTAAGTGTCCTGTTTCTGCAGCTTGAAGGGCTACCGATACACTTTCCAAATCTCTCAATTCTCCTACCATTATTATGTTGGGATCTTCTCTTAAAGCCATTTTAAGAGCTGCATAGAAAGAGCTTGTGTCAATTCCTATTTCTCTTTGAGAGATAAGAGATAATTTATCAGTAAATACATACTCTATAGGATCCTCAATAGTTATTATATTTAGGCTTTCATTTTGGTTAAGGTATTCTATCATGGCGGCAAGAGTTGTAGATTTACCGCTTCCTGATGGTCCTGTAACTAATATTAATCCTGCCTTTTTAGTGGCAAGGTTCTTTAATATAGTGGGAAGCCCTAATTCCTCTATAGAAGGGATGTTTAATTTAATAAGTCTCATAGATATAGCTATGGTTTGTCTCTGAGTGTAGACATTGACTCTAAACCTAACTAGTCCTTTTTTCTCATAAGGAAAGTCTACTTCTTTATTCTTTAGAAAGATATCTCTTACTGCAGGAGGCATTATGCTGAAAGCTAAATTTTCAACCTCTTCTGGGGTTAGAGGCTCTTCCTTAAGAAAGACAATATCTTTCATAATTCTTACTGCTGGAGGAGTTCCAGCTTTCAAATGAATATCTGATGCCTCTAAATTTAATGCAAGGTTTATTATCTTTTCAAACCTCTCTGGTTTTATTTTTAATCCCCCCTATCGGTTATTTTGTTTAGTCCCTCCAAAATTTTCTTATTTACTTCTAATTTTACCATTTTTTCTGCAACTTTTAATGCATTTTTTATGGCTTTAGCTTTTGATCTTCCGTGAGATATGATTACAGTTCCATCTACTCCTAAAAGAGGAGCTCCTCCAAATTCACTATAATCGAGCTTCTTTTTTACATTTTTGAATTTTGGCTTTAATAATAGTCCTAAAATGATACTCCAGAGAGAGCTCTTAATCTCAGAAGAAAGAAGGTCAAATAGGGTTTCAGCTACTCCTTCGGCGGTTTTGATAGCCACATTTCCTACAAAACCATCACAGACAATCACATTGGCTGTCCCCTTAAAGAGGTCTTTCCCTTCAACATTTCCTATAAAATTAAATAGGGGATTATTCTTAAGAAGGGTATATGTTTCTTGTACTAATTGGTTTCCTTTTCCTTCCTCTTCTCCTATATTTAAAAGGGCTATTTTAGGGTTTTTTACGTTAAAAATCTCTTCCATATATACTTTACCCATAAGGGCAAATTGCTCTAAATATTCTTTTTTGCAATCTACATTTGCTCCTATATCAAGGATTATTGAAGGAATCTGAGTTAATGTGGGAATAAGAGTTGATATAGCAGGTCTTTTAATTCCCCTTATTCTTCCTAAATATAGTAAAGCACTACTCATTACAGCTCCTGTATTTCCTGCGGAGACCACACCATCTACTTTTTTTTCTTTTAGTAATTTTATAGCTTTTACTATAGAAGAATCCTCTTTTTCTTTTACTGCAAAAGCAGGATGTTCATGCATTTCTATTACTTCTTCCGCATGGACAATCTCTATTTTACTTTCATTATAATGATAGTCTTGGAGAATTTTTTTAATCTCTTCTTCTTTACCTACAAGAACCACAGAAATATTGCTTTCTTTAATTGCCTCTAAGGCACCTTTTACCGTTTCTATAGGTGCGTAATCTCCACCCATGGCATCTAAAGCTATCTTCATATCTTAAAGTCCTCCTCTTTTAGCTTATTTTTTAATTCTAGACTTTTTTTGTAGACCTCTTTTTTAGGTATATTATACAATTTTGAAACCTTATATATAGCCTCTTTCAAAGAAATATTGTGCTTTACAATTTGATCTATTAATAGAGCCTCTATAGAGAAAGAGACTTCCCTTTCCATATTGTCCTCCCATGAGACTATCACTGTGTATTCTCCTTTTTCCTTATAAGGATCATTGTTTATTTCTTCGATTACCTTTTTTATCTCTCCATAATAAGTTTTTTCAAACTTCTTAGTAAGTTCTCTGCATATACATACAATAGAATTAGAGAAGATTTCTCTTATAATATTTAGAGTTTTAATTATCCTTTTAGGAGATTCGTATATTATGAAAGTGTTAATTTTGCTTTTTTTAATCTCTCTAAGTTTATTTACCTTTTTGTTTTCTTCTTTTGGAAGAAAACCTAAGAAGAGAAATTCATTAAGAGGAAGCCCTGAAACAGAGAGTGATGCGGTAAGGGATGATGGACCTGGAATAGGTATGACCTCAATATTTTTTTCTCTCACAGCTTTTACTATTTTATATCCTGGATCTGAAATACATGGGGTTCCAGCGTCAGAGACAAGAGCAATGTCCATATTTTTATTTAGTAGAAAGTCAAGAAAAAGCTCTATTCTTTTTTCTTCGTTGTATTTATGGTAAGAGATCAAAATTTTGTCTTGAATATTATAAGTTTTAAGAAGAATTGAGGTATGTCTTGTATCCTCAGCAGCTATCACAGGACATGCTTTAAGAGTTTCTATAGCTCTAAGGGTTATGTCTCTCAAATTGCCTATTGGGGTTGCTACCACATATAATTTACCCATGAGTAAATTATATAAACTTTTTTCTACTTGGCAAATATTTTTAGGTGAAGTAAAATAACTACTAATGAAGAGCATGACTGCTTCAGCATTTAGAGAATTATCTATTGATAGCCTTAATTTTTTCTTAGAAGTTAAAGGCTATAATCATAGATTTTTGGAGATTAAAATAAATCTTCCTGATACTCTATCATCAATTGAGAAAGAGATTGCAAGAGAGATTAAAAAGTTTGTAAAGAGAGGTTTTATCTTATTTTCTATTAAGATAACTAAAGACCATTTAACTAATTATAAAATTAATGTTCCTTTGATAATGAATATTCTTGAGGAGATTGGAAGAATAACAGGAAAGGAAGAGAATATTTGGGATTGGAAGGAAATACTTGCTAATCCGCAGATTTTTTATGTAGAAAACAGATTTTTCAGAGACGAGGATTTTTCAAACTTATTGACTGAGACTAAAATTCTTCTTGAAGAATTTAATAGAATAAGAGAAGAGGAAGGAAAAAGCATATTTGAGGCTTTAGAAAGGAGTCTTGATAAGATAGAAAGTTTACTTTTTTTAATTAAAAAAGAAGAGGGAAAATGGCAAAAAGAAGCAAAAGAATTTTTGGAGAGAAAATTGAAGGAGTTTAATTTTAAGGATATAGACGAGAATAGGTTATATCAGGAGCTCTCTTTATTACTTATGAAAACAGATATAAATGAAGAGATTATAAGAATAGAAGAATTTGTTCGAAGATTTAAGAATGAAATGAAAAAGGAAGAATCAATAGGCAAAACTCTTGAGTTTATAGTCCAAGAAATACATAGAGAAGTTAATACTCTTTCTAGTAAGACAGCTAAAACTTCTGTTATGTTTTATGCGGTAGACATTAAAAATGAGCTTGAAAAAATTCGTGAATTAATATTAAATGTTGAATAGGAAGGAGAGGGTTTAGATGAAACTCATAAATATAGGTTTTGGTAATATGGTAGTTAGTTCTCGTATTGTAGCTATTATTAGTCCTGATTCTGCGCCTATAAAAAGATTTTTATCTGACGCCAAAACTAGAAATGAACTTATAGACGCTACTTATGGTAGAAAAACAAGGGCAGTGTTAGTTCTTGATAGCGGGCATATAGTTTTATCTGCTTTACATCCTGAAACTATTGCAGCAAGAATAGAAGGTGGGGATAAAGAAGAGGAGAGCTCATAGATGTTTAGGGGAAATCTTTTTGTTTTATCAGGACCATCGGGAGTTGGAAAAGACGCAATCTTGGAAAGGGTTTTAAGAATTGTACCCAATCTTGTTAAATCCATCTCTTATACCACAAGGCCTAAAAGACCAGGTGAAGAAGATGGTAAAAACTATTTCTTTGTAAATGAAGAGAAATTTAAAGAAATGATCGATAAAGAAGAGTTTTTGGAATGGGCAGTGGTTCATGGATATCTTTATGGAACTCCTAAAAAAATGGTTGAAGACTATATTAGTAAGGGTGTAGATGTAATATTAAAAATAGATGTACAGGGAGGAATTAATGTAAAGAGAATTTTTAGTGATGCAAAGTTAGTTTTTGTTTTGCCTCCTGATTTTAATGAGCTAAAAAGGAGACTTATAAATAGAGAAACCGAAGATTTACAAGATTTAAATATACGTCTAAAAAATGCCCCTCTTGAAATTTCTAAGATTTCTTATTATGATTATGCTGTTGTAAATGATAATTTGGATGAAGCAGTAGATGTAGTAAGGTGTATTATATATGCTGAAAGACATAGACTGTGCAAAGAAAAAGTAGAACATTTTTTAAGAATCTTTGGAGGTGTAAAAGATGAAGGAAGTAAATATTGATACACTTATTTCTAAAATACCTAACAAATATGTTTTGACTGTTGTAATATCAAAAAGAGCAAGGCAACTTTTTGAGGAGTTAAAGTTTTTGAAAACTATCGCGAGGGATCCTCTAATCCTTGCTATGGAAGAGATTGCTCAGGAGAAAATTGCTTATGGAGAAGGAGATGATTTAGAAGATTAGAAAGTTTAGTGAAAGCGAGTAAAGTAGTACTTTTTGACACATATATTCCAGAAAAGGATTTTTTGTATTACTCTATTCCTGATGAATTTATTTCATTAGTTGATATTGGAAAGGCGGTTATTGTACCTCTTAAAAAATCCAAGAAATTAGGGTATATTTGGGATATTGTAGAAATTGAAGATCCTAAATTTGAGGTGTATCCAATTCTTAGCGTATTAGAAAATATACCGCCTATTTCTAAATCTCTTATAACTCTTGTGAATTGGATAAGCAATTATTATTCTAACTCCCTATATAAAACTGCAAATTATATATTTCCATCAGGTGTTGAATTAGAAATTGATCGTTATTTAAAAGCAAAAGATGTGGCGGTAGATATGTCTAAGAAACAGGAAAAAGTATTTTTGGCTTTAGTTGAAAGTGAGATAGAGGAAAAAAAATTAAAGAAAGAGTTAAAAATTTCTGAAAATATTATAAAAAGTCTACTTAAGAAAGGAGCTATTGAGGAAAGATTTGAAATAAAACTGAAGGAGAAAAAGCCAAGAAAACATGTGTATTTGAGTGAAAAGAAGGGGGATTCGTGGGGAAGTTTTCTTATAGAGAGGAAAATTCTGGATTTAATGCAAAAACCTCTTCTTTTATTTGTTGAAGCAAGAGAGGAAAGGTGGAAGATTTATCATGAGATAATGAAACATATTTATCAAAAAGGGAAAAGTGTGCTTTTTGTTTTTCCTACTATCAAAAGTTTGATTCAATTTGGAGATTTTCTCTCTCAATATGTACCTTTTTCTATATATTTTTATCACAGTTTTCTTACTGAGGCTCAGGCTTATTCTGTTTTTAAGACCACTAATACGGAGCAATCTGTGGTTTTAAGTACAAGTAAAGGTCTATTTTTGCCCTTTAAAGACCTTGGATTGATAATAGTAGATCAGGAAGAAAATGAATTTTACAATATGCGTGAGAAGGAACCAAGATATGATACAGTAGTTGTGGCCTTAAAAAGGGCTCAGTTAGAGGGAATACCTATAGTCTTAGGTAGTAGTTCTCCTTCAATAGCATCCTTTTATAGAGCTATAAATTATAAGGATTTGGAGCTTTACAGAAAACCTCTCTTAAATAGACCTCAGATTACAGTAGTTGATTTGAGAAGAGAAAAAACCCATGATATCCTTGATTTTTATTCTTTAAGAAAGACCGAGGAAAACCTCAAGAATAAAAAAAAGGTTTTTATCTTATTGAATAGGCTTGGATATTCTCCCTATGTTCAATGTCAGGATTGTGGTTACATATTTATGTGTCCTCATTGTAAATCTTCACTTGTTTATCACTTAGAGGAAAGAATTATGAAGTGTCACTATTGTGGGTTTGAGATGTTGCCTCCTGAAAGATGTCCAGTTTGTGAAGGATACAGTTTTATACAAAGCGGAATCGGGACGGAAAAATTGTATCGCTATATTGTCAATACGTATAGATGGGCAAAAGTCTTAAGGGTTGACAGTGAGATAGAATTACAAGATGAGACTTTGATTCATGAAGCGGATATAATAGTAGGTACAAGGTTGATAGAACCTTGGCTTGACGATAATGGAATTGGGCTTTTGATTATATATAATTTAGATAATTTCTTGCATATTCCTGATTTTGCAAGTCCTGAAAAGACTTTCAATATGATGAAGAGAATAGTTGGTATGTATAAAGGAAAAGAGATAATAATTAGAACTTATAATCCTTCTCATTATGTAGTGAAAGCTTTAAAAATCAATTCCTTTGGGGATTTTCTGAATAGAGAACTTTCTAATAGGAAGTCTTTGAATTATCCTCCTTTTTCTAAGATTCATCAAATACTTCTGGAGGATATAGATGAGAGGGAGATATTAGAAGAAGGAGGTAGGATTGTTGAGGAGATAAGGAGTAATTTTGTTACTTTGGATGTTCTTGGACCTGCACCATATTTTCCTTATTTTATTAGGGATAAATACAGATATCAGATTATAATAAAAGATAAGGAAGGTTTAATAGATGGTGCTTTTTTGCGAGGGATATGTGAAAAAAGTAAAGCTCCATTTTCAAACTTGAGATTTATAATTAATATAGATATGGAAGAAATTCTAACATGAGGTGAAGGATATGATTATGGAGATAAGAAAAATAGGTGATCCAATTTTAAAAATTAAGGCAAAAAAGGTAGAAAAAATTGATGAAAAAGTCAAAAATTTAGTTAGAGACATGATAGAAACAATGAAATTTTCTAATGGGGTTGGGTTGGCAGCCCCTCAGGTGGGAGAAAGTCTAAGAATTATTGTGGTGGATTACGAAGAAAATCCTATAGCTTTTATTAATCCAGAGATTTTAGAAATGGATGGTGAAGTTCTGGATTATGAGGGATGCTTAAGTGTTCCTGGAGTTGAGGTACCTATAAAAAGGGCTGAAAGAATAATTTTTAAAGCACAGGATCTACAGGGAAGGACAAAAAGATATAAAGCAAAAGGTCTTCTTGCAAGAGTGATTCAGCATGAAGTTGATCATCTTGAAGGAATATTAATTTTAGATAGAGCTGTGGAAGAATCTACTTTAGCGGAGGAGAAATGAGAATTATATATTTTGGGACTCCCGAATTTTCAAGAATAATTCTGGAAAGGATATCTCCCTATCTTAATATAATTGCTGTGGTAACTCAACCTGATAAGCCAAAAGGAAGAGGCAAAAGAATAATGTGTTCTCCTGTAAAGGATTTTGCTATTTCTAAGGGTATTCCTGTATATCAGCCAGAAAAGCTTAAAGGAAACAAGGAATTTTTTGAAATTATTAGAAGCTTAAATCCTGAAGCTTTAGTTGTAGCTTCTTATGGCAAGATCATTCCTGAAGATATTCTGAATATTCCTCCATATGGCGGAATAAACGTACATGCTTCTGTTCTTCCTAAGTATCGTGGTGCTGCTCCTATAGAAAGAGCAATAATGAATTGTGAAAAGGAAACAGGGGTATCTATAATGAAGATGGAAAGAGGTCTTGATACTGGTCCTGTTTACGCTATAAGAAAAATTCCGATACTTCCTGATGATAACAGAGGTACTCTTTCAATAAAACTTGCCCATTTAGGTGCAGAACTTTTGCTTGAGGTTTTGCCTCTTATAAAAGACGGAAAACTTAGTCCAGTACCTCAAGAAGAATCCTTAGCAACTTACGCACCTAAATTAAGTAAAGAAGAGGAGATAATAGATTGGAATATGAGGGGCGAGAAGATATGGTGTCAAATAAGAGCTCTTTCTCCTGAACCTGGAGCTATGACTTTTTTTAGGGGTAAGATTTTAAAGATATTTAAGGCAGATTTCGAAGAAAAAATTTTTAATGAGGAGATAATAAATGGTACAATAATTGAGCAGAATAAAAAAAGAGGTATAGGAGTCAAAGTAAATAATGGAATATTATGGCTTCTGGAACTTCAGCCAGAGGGTAAGAAGAGAATGAGCTTCTTGGAATTTATGAACGGATACCGTTTAAATATTGGTGAAAGATTTGAAAATAGTTAGGGAGGTGAATATACTATGTTATTTTGGTGGGATCCTACCTATATTTTACTTTTGCCTGCTTTAATTCTCTCCATATATGCAAGTATGAAAGTGAGGTCCACCTTTGCATACTACTCTGAGATACCTAATTCTCGTAGGCTTACAGGAAGGGAAGCTGCAGAAATAATCTTAAGAAGTATAGGATTAGATAATGTTAGAATAGAACCTATTCCAGGGACTTTAACTGATCATTATGACCCTACCACAAAGGTTTTGAGACTTTCTGAACCTGTGTATTCAGAGCCGTCAGTTGCAGCTCTTGGAGTTGCGGCTCACGAGATTGGACATGCAATACAACATGCTACAGGTTATTACGCTTTGGCTTTAAGATCCTCTCTCGTACCTGTGGCTAATATTGGTACTAATCTTGCTTTTCCATTGTTCTTTTTAGGATTTATATTTGGAAGTTCAAGCTTAATGAATATAGGTATTTTAGCTTTTTCATTGGCTGTTTTGTTTTATTTAATAACTCTTCCTGTAGAAATTAATGCTAGTAAGAGAGCTCAAGAAGTTTTACTATCTCTTGGTCTTGTTACTCAAAGAGAGGCTGAAGGGGTAAAAAAGGTATTAAATGCAGCTGCTCTTACGTATCTTGCTGCTGCTTTGACAGCATTATTAAATCTACTTCGTTTGATACTTCTTGCAAATATGAGAAGAAGAGACTAATGGAAGTAAGATTAAGAGCTGCAGAAATTCTGTATGACTTGGAGAGGAGGGAAGCTTATTTAAATATTCTTTTAAGGAATAGGCTTCCCTTTTATGACTTATCTTTAAAAGAGAAGCATTTCATTACTGAACTTGTTTATGGGGTAACTCGATGGAAAATAACTCTTGATTATATATGGTCAAGATTTGTAAGAAGAGATAACCTTAGCCTTTTTAGTAAAGTCCTTTTGAGATTAGTGGTATATCATGTTTACTTTTTAAAAGATACTATTTTGCCTGTTGCTGTTAATGAGATTGTAGAAATAGCTAAAAAAAAGGTTCCTAAGGAAGCAAAATTAATAAATGCGGTTTCAAGAAATATAATAAGAGAGAAAAATAATTTGAATTTAAATTCTATCCCTCTCCATATCCGTTATGGGGTTCCAGATTTTATTTTGGAGGAATGGTTTGATTATATAGGTAGAGGGGAGGCTGTAAAGGCTTTAAGTTGGTTAAATAGAAGTCATAACGTTTCTATAAGAGTTAATACTTTAAAAATTTCTAAAAAAGATTTAAAGGAAAAACTGTTGGAAAGAAGGATTAAGTTCAAAGATGGTAATCTTGTAGATCAGGCCCTCATAATTGAGGATGGCTTTGATTTTGAGAGATCTGATCTATTTAATGAAGGTTATTTTGTGATTCAAAGTGAGGCATCTATGTTGCCTGCATTAATTTTAAATCCTAAACCAGGAAATAGAGTGATTGATCTTTGTTCTGCTCCAGGATTAAAAAGTACCCATTTAGCAGAATTGATGAAGAATCAGGGTAAAATTATCTCAGTAGATATTAACAAGAACAGATTGAGGTTGGTAGAAGAAAATGCTAAAAGACTTGGAATTTCAATAATTGAGACTTTCTCTCAAGATGTCTTAAACTTGCCCTCCTCCTTGGATAGATCTTTTGATAGAGTACTTTTAGATGCTCCATGCTCTGGTTTAGGGGTGATAAGTCATAAACCTGAAATAAAATGGAGATTGAAAAGAGATGATATTTATAATCTTTCTGAGATGCAGGTGAAGATGCTTGAAAGGGCAGGAAAACTGCTTAAGAGAGAAGGAAGGATGGTGTATAGCACCTGTACTATTACCTGGCATGAGAATGAAAGTGTATTGCTACAATTTTTACAGAGAAATCCTGAATTTAAGTTAGTTAACTTTAAGTATAAAGGAGAACTTTTTCCAGGAATAATGAAGGTACTTCCTCATAAGTATAATACTGACGGATTTTTTATTGCGTTAATAGGTTATGAATAACATTCTTTCCTTTGAAATAAATGAAATAAGAAATATATTGCAAGGATGGGGAGAGCCCTCTTATAGGGCTGATCAAATTTTTGATTGGATTTATAAGAAGTTAGTTTTAAACCCCTTGGATATGACTAATCTTTCTAAAACTTTGAGACAAAAACTTTTAGAATATTTTTCTTTTCAAATTCCTAAAGTTGTTAGGATCACTGGAGATGGAAACACTAAAAAATATTTATTAGAACTTGAGGACGGAGAGAATATTGAGACAGTGCTTATCTCTCATAAGAATAGAAATACAGTGTGTGTTTCAGTTCAGGTAGGTTGTCCTATAGGTTGTAAATTTTGTGCTACTGGGCTTATTGGGCTTAAAAGAAATTTAGAGACTCATGAGATTATAGGTCAATTAATGGTAATTCAAGAAGATTTAGAGAAAAAGGAAGAAAAAATTTCTAATGTGGTTTACATGGGTATGGGAGAGCCTCTTGCAAATTATGATAATGTGATTAAGTCTATAAGAATTATAAAGGAAGAATGGGGCTTTAATATAGGATCAAAACATATAACCTTATCCACTATTGGGATAATTCCTAAGATATATCAATTAGCGGAAGAGAATCTAAAAATTAGGCTTGCTATATCTCTTCATGCTTCTAATAATGAATTAAGGAGTAAAATTATACCAATAAATAAGGAGTATCCTATTGAAGAACTCTTGGAAAGCGCCTTTTATTATGCTGAAAAGACTGGGAGAAGGGTAACCTTTGAATATGTTTTAATAAAGAATTTTAATGATAGAAGAGAAGATGCTAAGGAACTTGTAAGGCTTTTGAAAGGTAAACCTGCTCATGTAAATCTTATACCGTGGAATAAAGTTAGAGAGTATCCTTGGGAGACCTCTGATCTAAAAGATATATTTAGATTTAAGGAAATTCTTGCTAATAGTGGTATTAATGTTACTCTAAGAATTTCCTATGGTAGTAAAATAAAAGCAGGGTGTGGTCAGCTTAGAGCTTTGTATTTGAAAAATAAAGGGGAAACAATATGAGAAAGTGGGAAATATTTAAGAAAATTTCTATAAGAGAATTAATTCTATATTTACTTATTTTTGTAAACTTTGCTGTTTTAGTTTTTTTAATTTTCTTTTTGCAGAAGTCTATAAACAGCAATCCTAATTTGGTTTTCCCACCCGATGTTCGGGGCAAAAATTTAGTAGAGGCTACTGATATTTTGGCAAAAAATAATTTCAAAGTAGTCATAGGAGGAATTTTAATTGATAAAAATAAAGACCCACTTATGGTGTTAGATCAAAACCCTTTAAATACAAAAGTACCTTTAGGAAGCATAATATTTCTTTGGATAAATATGCCTCAAATTGTTAAGATTCCTGACCTAATACACAAGGATACAGGGGAAGCACGAAATATTCTTGAGAAGTTAGGACTAAGAGTAGAAATTATTAATGGAGAAAATGGCTATATTGTAAGGCAAATACCTGAATCAGGCTTTTTTATAGAGAAAAATGCTACAGTTATTCTTTATTCTTATACACCTCAGGAACCTACTTATACCTCTTACACCACAGAGCCTTATACAGGGGGACAATAAAAAATGGAGATAAAAGTTTATCCTTCCCTTCTTTCTGCGGATCTTCTTAATATGGAGAGGTCAATAGAGATAGTAAAAGATCTTTCTGATGCTCTTCATGTAGATATCATGGATGGACATTTTGTCCCTAATTTGAGTTATGGACCTTCCTTAGTAAAAGCTTTAAGAAATAGGTACAGCATTCCATTAAATGTGCATTTAATGGTGGAAAAACCCGAGAATTTTGTGGATATGTTTATAGAAGCTGGAGCAAGTCACCTTGGTTTTCATGTTGAAGCTACCCACCATCCTCAAAGACTCTTAAAGTACATAAGAGATCATAATATTCGTCCTTTTATTACTTTAAATCCTGCGACTCCTTTAAATACCATAGAGTATCTATTAGGAGAGTTGGATATGGTGTTAATCATGACTGTAAATCCTGGCTATGGAGGACAGGAATTTTTGCATTTCTCTTTAAAAAAAATAAAATCTCTTAGAGAGATGGCTGTTAAAGAAGGAATTAACCTTGACATTATGGTAGATGGAGGTATAGATCTTCATACTGCTCCCTTAGTGATAGAGGCAGGAGCTAACGTATTAATTAGTGGTAATAGTATATTTAATTCGGAAAATCCAAGAGAAGTTATTATAAAGATGAAATCTATAAGATATAAGGAGGTGTAGAATGGGATTGGTATATCAGCCCTGGTTTATTCCTATAACTATAATTTTCTTTATAATTTTAAGAAGTTATTTAGAAAAAAAAGAAGAATTACATTATCAGGAGGATGCTAAGAAGTATATAAAAGTAGAGGGAAGCGAAGAAGTTGTTCCTCCTTGGCGAAAGCAGGGAGAGAAAAAGGCAGAAAAGCCTAAGAGAGGTTTTGGTTTTTGGCTTTTAAACATCATATTGATACTTTATGTTCTTTTTGTATGGGTGCTTACAAGATATCATGGCTTCAGCAAAGAGGTGTATGAAATAATCGCAGGGTTTACTATAGCCCTTTATTTCTTCTATTTGGATATTCCTGGGTATATAAGTAATATCTGGACTTACAGAGAATATCCGGGAAGTGTAAAAGGCGAGATAACCTTAAGCAAGCATTTTATTTACTCTTCAAAGAAGAATGAAGCAAAGATATTCTTAATAATTTCATTTTTCTATTATCTTATGACTTTGTCCAATATTATTTTGGGAGCTATTTTTGCTCTTATTATAAGGGTCTGGTTTATTGATAGAAGACTATCAAAGATCAGTCTTCCCGATTGGTAACGTTGTGGGAAGGAAGAATTTTTTCCCTTCAAAATTTATCTCGGTATATTTTACATGAAAAATTTCTTCTAAAAGTGCTTTAGAAAGTACTTTATTGGTTTCTCCATAAGTTATTAATCTTCCATTTTTAATTGCGAGAATATGATCAGAATAAATGGAAGCCATATTTATATCATGGAGGCTTGAAATAACGAGGATTTTTGAACTAAGTTTTTTTACAAAATTTAAAAAAAGTATTTGATAAAAGGGATCTAAACTGTTGGTTGGTTCATCGAGGAGTAAAATACGAGGATTCTGCGCTAATACTCTCGCAAGTAAAACTCTTTGTTGTTCTCCTCCTGAAAGCTCGGCCAATTTTTTCTTTCTAAGGTGCATGGTATTAGTAATATTTAAGCTCTCATTAATCTTGTTTATGTCTTCTTTACTCAAAGGTCTCCAATAGGGATGATGAGGGTACCTTCCTAAGGAGACATATTCTTCCACCGCAAGATTTATCTCAAAAAAAGGTTTTTGGGGTAGTAGAGCTATTTTTTTTCCTATTTCTTCTTGTTTAATATATTTTAGGTTTTGATCTTCAATAAAGATTTCTCCTTTTGTGGGCTCTATATACTTAATTAGTAATCTAAAAAGTGTAGTTTTTCCAGCGCCATTGGGACCTATGATTCCTACGAATCCTTGATTTGGAGTTTCCCAATAAAAATCTTTTATAACGATCTTATTTTTATATCCAGCAGAAACGTTTATAAATTTAATCATTTTTTTCTGATTAGGAGATACATAAAAAATGGAACTCCTAAAAAAGAGGTAATGATACCCACAGGAATTTCGGTAGGATAAAAAAGTATCCTCGATAATATATCTGAAGCAAGAAGTAAATTTGCGCCAGCAAGAAAACTTGATGGTATCAACCATTTATAATCAGAGGTTTCCCATACTCTCATTAAGTGGGGGGCTATAAGTCCTACAAATCCGATACTTCCAGATACAGCTACCGATGGAGATATAAGAAAAGAGAGAAGTATTATTATAAGAGGTTGATATTTTCTTAGCGAAAAACCTAAGCTGTACATTTCTTCTTCGCTTAAGAATAATAAGTTAAATTTATTTCTCCATAAGAAAGCCCATAGAATTCCAATATTAGAGTAAGAAGCTAACAAACAAAAATGGTTCCAGGTTTTACCATTAAATCCCCCAAGGAGCCAAAAGTAAACTCCCTGAAAGGTTTTTTGTTTTAAAAAGAGTATTAAAGCAATAACAGATGAAAGGAGAGAGTTTAATGAAATTCCAAGGAGAATCAAAGTATATGATGATTGGAATTTTTTGTTTAACAAAATAAGTAAAATAAGCACTATTACGGAACCTGTTATAGCAAACAATGGAGTCAATAAAGGATCAATATCCCATGTGCTTCCAGAAAGAATAAAATATAAAGTTGCTCCCAATAAGGCTCCCGAAGAAAGGCCAATTATGTGGGGTTCTGCTAAAGGATTATGAAAAAGACTTTGCAAGATTGCCCCAGCAAGTCCTAAGTTCCCACCTACCAAAGTTGAAAGAAGAGTCCGGGGGAGTCTTATGTTCCATATTATCTTTCCCCGGACTTCATCTGAGAGTTTTTTAACTCCTCCTACATAAACTGATAAGAATGTTAAGATTATAAGAACTGCAGATAAAAGTGCAATTTTTAGTCTCATCAATTTAGATTAGGATAAACTATCTTAAATAATTCCTTCAAGCCTTCTGCAAGTCTTGGTCCTGGTCTAAAAACAAGATCGTCATTGATTAAGTAAACTCTTTTATTTTTAGCTGCATTTGTTTCTCTTAGTAAAGGGTGATTTAATATGGAATTAATTGAAATTCCTGACATCTCCCCTATAATTATCAGGTCAGGGTTTTTAGAAACGATAAATTCTATGCTCAGTACGGGATATTCTGGTTCTTTATTTTCAACAATATTGATGGCTTTAAGCTTCTTTATAAGGTCCCCTAAAAAGGTTGATGGAGAAACAGAAATAAAGGGATCATTCCACACAAGGAATAAAATTTTGGGGGATTTTTTTATAGAAATGGTCTTTTTTTGAATTTCTAGCCATGTCTTAAGCATGTTGTTATAGACTCTTCTTGCTTCCTCTTCCTTTCCTACAGCTTTTCCTATTAAAATTATATTCTTCATCACATCCTCGTATGTTTTAGGGTCTAATACAATAAAATTGGTATCAGGTAAATTCTTTTCAAGTTGAATAAATACCTCCTTGGGAAAACTCTTATAAAGAACTACAAGATCGGGTTTTAAGGAAATAATCTTTTCTACATTAGGGTTACTAAATCCTCCAACTTTTTCTTTAGTTAAAGCTTCCTTAGGATAGTTACAAAAATCTGTCACTCCGATGACTTTGTCTCCTGCACCTATGGAAAATAAAATTTCCGTAGAGGATGGAGCAAGAGATATGATTCTTTCTGGGTATTTATTTATAACTATGGTTCTTCCTAAATCATCTTTTAAAGTAATAGGGAGGGTTTTAGAAAAAGAAATGGAAAAGATAAATATTAAAATTACTATTGAAATTATTAATTTTAAGGCTCTCTTTTTAAACATAAACCATCACCCCCTATTAAGATTCATGCCTTTTCAAAGCCCACTGTTAATTCTTCATCATATACTTTGATGTTTTTCTTGTATGCGGAGTCTGGTATATTTCCTTCTTTGATCTCTATAGCTAAAATTTCTTCAGCAAATTCTTCCTTATTATTTTCTATAATATTTTTTATCCTTTGAGAACCTTCATAGTAGAATTTTATTCTGTCGGTATAATCTAATTTGGCTTCTTTTCTTAACATTTGAATTTTGTGCTCTAATTCTCTTAAGATACCTTTGTTTAATAGTTCCTCAGTCAGTTTTGTGTCAAGTTCAATTTCAAAAGCGTCTTCTTTATGATAGAGTACTCCCTCTTTACTTTCAGCACTTCCCATAATCACTTCCTCAACGTTTAATTCTTGTTGTACATACTTTTTAAGAGCTTCTATGTCCTTTTCCAACTTAGGATCAACTTTTATCCATATTTTAGATAGAGGTTGTCTAATCTTTATGTTAGCTTGATTTCTTAGCATTCTTCCTGCTGTTACAATCTCTTTTATAATTTCCATGTTTTCTTCAAGGGTAGTATCAATTAATTCTTTTGCTTCCTCAGGATAGTCACATAGATGGACACTTTCTGGTGAGTTTTTTTCGGCTACTCTTACTATTTCTTGGTAAATCTTTTCAGCAGTAAATGGAATAAAAGGAGCTATTAATTTAGAAAGTTCTTTTATTACAGTGTAAGTAACAGTATAAGCAGTCCATTTATCTTTGTCCTTTTCAGACTTCCAAAATCTTTCTCTATTAAGGCGGATATACCAATTACTCAGATCATCAATAACAAAGGACTGAATTGATCTTGCTGCTTGGGTTGCATTGAAATTTTCCATATCATTTTTCACTTTTACAATTAATGAGTTTAAACGTGAGATGATCCATTTGTCAGAATGATCTTCGAGTTCATTGAAAGGTACAAAATGGGAATTGGGATCAAAGCCATCAATTTCCGCATAAATAGAGAAGAAAGATACAGTATTCCACAAAGTTAATAGGAATTTTTTAAGAGCTTCATTTACAGCGTCAGGTGCAAACCTTAGTGGTACCCATGGTGGGCTTACTGTAAAGATATACCATCTAAGAGCGTCAGCTCCATATTTGTTCAGAATTATCCATGGATCTACTACGTTTCCTTTGTGTTTGCTCATTTTTTCGCCTTTTTCATCAAGAACTAATTCGGTAACAAGTACATTTTTGTAAGCTGGTTCATTAAATACAAGGGTTGAGATAGCAAGTAAACTGTAGAACCATCCTCTTGTTTGATCTATAGCCTCACATATAAAGTCAGCGGGAAAGGATGCTTTGAATTCCTCTTGGTTTTCAAAAGGATAGTGCCATTGGGCTACAGGCATTGCTCCTGAATCAAACCAGCAGTCAATAACCTCGGGAACTCTGTGCATAGTCCCTCCACATTTAGGACATTTAAGGGTAATCTGATCTATATATGGTTTATGAGGATCAAAATTCTTAGTATCAGTAATACCTAATTCTTCATAACTTCCAATACATTCTTCGTGGCCACAAGAGTCACATACCCAGATAGGAAGGGGTGTACCCCAATATCTTTCCCTTGATAATGCCCAATCAATATTGTTAGCAAGCCAGTTTCCAAATCTTCCCTCCTTTATATGTTCTGGATACCAATTTATTTTTCTATTGTTATTGAGTAGATCTTCCTTTATAGCTGTGGTTTTTATATACCATGAAGATCTTGCATAATATATAAGAGGAGTGTCACATCTCCAACAGAAAGGATAAGTATGGGTATACTTTTCTTCTTTAAGTAAGAGATTTCTCTCTTTTAAATACTCAATTATTAGAGGATCTGCCTTTTTTATGAACATTCCTGCCCAAGGCTTTATTTCTTTTATAAATTTACCATTTTGATCTACGGGCTGTAAGAAAGGAAGGTCGTACTTTTTACCTAATTGGAAGTCTTCATCTCCAAAAGCTGGAGCAATGTGTACAATTCCTGTTCCATCCTCTAATGTGACAAAATCACCTAAGACCACGTAGTAAGCATCTTTATCTACAGGAAGGAAAGTAAATAGTGGTTCATAGTAAGCTTTTTCTATTTCTTTTCCCTTTTTCTTTTCTACAATTTCATAGGTTCCTTCTTCGAATATGTAGGGAAGCCTTTTTTCAGCAAGAATGTAATACTCATTATTATGTTTAACTTTTACATACTCTTCTTCAGGATGGACTGCAAGGGCTACATTAGAGATTAAAGTCCAAGGGGTAGTGGTCCATGCAAGAAAATATGTATTTTCCTGATCTTTAACTCTAAATTTTACAAAAATAGATGGGTCTTCTGTCTCTTTATAACCTTGAGCCACCTCGTGATCTGAAAGAGCTGTCTCACACCTTGGACACCAAGGAACTATTTTATAGCCTTTATATAAAAGTCCTTTTTCCCATATTTTTTTAATAAGCCACCAAACCGATTCTATATAGTCATTACTTAGAGTAATATAGGGATTGTCCATGTCTATCCAAAAGCCAATTCTTTCTGTAAATCTTCTCCACTCTCTCTCGTATCTAAACACACTTTCCTTGCATTTTTTATTGAATTCTTCTACCCCATATTTTTCTATATCTTGCTTGCTATTAAGACCAAGTTCTTTTTCTACTTCTAACTCTACAGGCAGACCATGGGTATCCCATCCTGCTTTTCTTGGCACATAATATCCTTGCATAGTCTTATAGCGAGGGAAAAGATCTTTATATATTCTGGGTAAAACGTGTCCAGCATGTGGTTTTCCATTAGCAGTAGGAGGTCCTTCATAAAAATTGAATCTTGGAGAACCTTTTCTTATTTCTAAAGACTTCTTAAAAGTATCGTTATCTTTCCAGAATTTTAATATTTCTTCTTCCATCTCTGGGAAGTTTATTAGCGACGGTAATTTCTTAAACAAAATATCCCTCCTTCCAAATCTTAAAGCTCTCAATTTAGGTTTAAGTATATTACAAAAAGAACCTATGTCAAGTTTTATAAGTTTCTAAAAATAAAAAAGGTGAGGGATAAGTAATCCCTCACCTTTTTTATCTAGTATAGTTTAATGGAAGAATATAGGGAGGAATACTAAGGAGATTACAGACATAAGCTTAATCAAGATGTTTATGGAAGGACCAGCTGTATCTTTGAAAGGATCCCCTACAGTATCTCCTACCACTGCTGCTTTATGAGCATCAGATCCTTTTCCACCGAATTTACCATGTTCTATGAGTTTCTTAGCATTATCCCATGCCCCACCTGCATTTGCCATAAATATAGCGAGTAAGCCACCTGATATGGTTGCACCTGTTAACATTCCACCAAGAGCTTCTTTTCCAAAGATAAAAGCAATTACAAAAGGCGAGAGAATCATAATTAAACTTGGGAGAACCATGGCTTTTAATGCTCCTTTTGTACTTATGTCTACACACCTTGCATAGTCTGGTTCTGCTTTTCCTTCGAGTAGACCTTTTATTTCCCTAAATTGTCTTCTTACCTCTTCTACCATATGAGTTGCTGCCTCACCCACAGCCTTAAGAGCTAAAGATGAGAATAAGAAAGGAAGCATACCTCCAATAAGAGCACCTGCAAGAACACTTGCTTTAGAGATATCAATATAACTTATTCCTGCCCATTCTTTAAATGCAGCAAACAAAGATAGAGCTGTGAGTATTGCAGATCCAATGGCGAATCCTTTCCCCATTGCTGCAGTTGTGTTTCCATAGGCATCAAGAGAACTTGTTATTTCTCTTACTCTTTCTCCTTGATGAGCCATTTCAGCTATACCTGAGGCATTATCTGCAATAGGTCCATAGGCGTCAACAGATAATGTAATGCCTAAGGTTGCAAGCATTCCAACACCTGCTATTGCTACACCCCACATACCATTGGCAATGTAGGATAAATAAGTTCCAATGGCAAGGATAACAATAGTTAAGAAAGTGCTTTCCATTCCAACAGAAAGACCTGTAATGATATTAGTAGCTGGACCTGTAGTGCTTGCATAAGCAATTCTTTCAATAGGCTTATTAGAAGTGTAATACTCGCTTATTAGTCCTATCCCAATTCCTGCAAGAATACCTATCAGAGATGCCCAGAAAGGACCTGAATTCCCTACCAAACTTAGGGAAAGGAAATAGGACCCAACTATAGTTATCCCTGCAGAAAGGAAGGTTCCATTCCTCAATGCACTGGCTGGATCAGCATTCTTTCTTGATGCATAAACTTTTGTAAATATTATCCCAATAATGGATGCATATAAGCCTATTACTGCTAAGAGGAAGGGGAAGAGTAAGCCTTTTAAGTCTGCATATGCAAATCCTAATACAGCCCCCGCATGAATAGCACCTACGTAAGACTCGTAGAGATCTGCCCCCATTCCTGCCACATCTCCTACATTATCTCCCACATTATCTGCTATGACCGCTGGATTTCTTGGATCATCTTCTGGAATTCCTGCCTCAACTTTACCTACCAAGTCAGCTCCCACATCAGCAGCTTTGGTATAAATACCACCACCTACACGGGCAAAGAGAGCAATAAAACTTGCCCCTAAAGCATATCCACTGATGATCTCAAGTTTTAACCTTGGATCGGGCATAAATCTACTTAAGATCAGGTATATTAAGCTTGATCCAAAGATTCCTAAACTTGCCTCCATAAGTCCCATAACAGATCCGCCAGAGAAGGCAATATCTAATGCTCTTCCAGTACCATATTTAGCTGCGGCATAAGTGGTTCTACCATTGGCTCTTGTAGCAATTTTCATTCCAATGTATCCTGTTAACATCGAGAAAGATGCACCTATAACAAAGGAAAGCCCTAAAAGAGGTTGTAAGACTATAGCCATAAAGATTCCAAATAAGATTACGAAAATTGATACAGTTCTAATTTCACGATTTAAGAACGCATCTGCTCCCTGTTGTATTGCTTTCATGATCTTTTTTATTTCTTCTGGTCCTTCTTCTTCTCTTAAAATTCCGCGAGCAATGAAATAAGCAGTGATAAAACCAATGAAACCTGAAAGGGGAACAATCCAGAGTAGATTTTGCATTTTTCAACCTCCCTCTTAAAAAGAATTCTCCTTAGTTTATAATAAGTTTAAACATATTAATGTCAAGTTAAAATTAGTTTAAAATGGAATTAAGTTCTTTAATAATATTCGTAAATTCTTCTAACAAATCTTGTGCCTCTTTAAGGGTAGAAGATTCGGCATAAACTATAAAGGAAGAGTCTTCAGGATGGGGCAAAATTAAGACCCAAGAATGGTCAAAATAAATTTTTATTCCATCAATATAATCAATTTGTTTTTCAGCAAATTTTTCTATAAGTTTTCTCATTATTTTGCCTTTATTTTCCCAGAAGCAATCTACAGTACCACTGACTTTATAGTACTTAGGAACAGTGTTAACTATTTCCGTTATAGTTATGTTAACCATAGAAAATAGTTCGAGGAATTTTATTAAGGCAAAAATTCCATCAAACGATAGTTGAAATTCAGGGAAGATAAATCCATCTTCACTTGCACCAAATCTTGCCTCAGATCTTAATATGGTTTTTGTAAGTTCTGATGGGGATGTTTTACTTCGTATTATGCTTCCTCCTAAGATTTCGGCTACTTTTTCTACCGCTTTTGATACGGTTACTGGTATTACAATTTGTGACTTGGGATCTCTTTTTAAAATCAAGTAAGTTATTAATGAAATTAAATCATCCTTTGCTATAATCTTACCCTCGTTGGTTATTAGAGAAAAACCTTCACTGTCATTATTTATGATAATCCCAAAATCAGCTCCTATAGATTGAGTTATTTTTAATACTTCTTCTTCAGGTACTAAAAATCTTTTAGTCTCTTCTCCGTATAGGTTTAAAGATATATTTTCTATTCCCAGTCGTGAAAATACATTGGGCAAAAATAAAGAGGAACTATTACCTTGGTAATCTATTACAATTTTGAAGTCTTTTTTTCTAATCAATGATATGTCTACTCTGTTAAGTAGACCTTCCACATAATATTCAATTATATGAGGGGGAAACCTAATGACTCCTATATCCTCAGTATAAGTTCTTCGAAAATCTTCACGGAAAAATATGTTCTCTATTTTTCTTTCAGTATTTTTATCTATATTTGTACCCTTTTTATCTAAGAACTCTATTAGTATTTTTTCAGAATTATATGGAGAAATTCTTATGTGCACCCCAGCGATGGCGTGAAGGTTTTCTATGGAATATCTAGATACAGGTATAGGGAGAGTTCTTATATCAAAAACATTTACTCCTGTGGAAAGTATACCTGTTAATATTGCTCTTTTAATCATTCTACAAGCAGGCTTCTCATCTCTACTCATTACTACGAAAGAGTTCTTTGGAAGAATAGTTCCGAAAGCTGCTCCAATCTTGGTAGCAATTTCTGGAGTTATATCAATATTTATTTTGCCTGAAATGCCTCTATATCCAAATAAAGATTTTCTCCATTGGCTTCCCCAAATTATGCTGTTGTTGACAATGGTCCCTGTTTCAACGGTTTTATTGGGCCATATTTTGACCCCACTGTTTATAAATACCCTTTCTCCAATAGTTGTGTTATCACCTATAGTTACACCTTCCTCAATTTTTGTTGCAGTTTTGATGTTGCATTTGCTTCCTATTATGGAGGAAAAAATTGTAACCTTTTTGCCTATATAGGTATTATTAAAAACTACACACCTTTGGAGCTTAGCTTCGTTATCTATATAAACAGAATCTCCAATTATTGTAGGTCCTAATACAGTTACATTATTGTTAATTTTTGTGAATTGTCCTATATATACAGGGGGTCTTATGAAAGCTGAAGGATCAATTTCTACGTCTTCGTTTGTGTAAATACCAGGTAAAATTTCCCTTCCTGGAATTTTAATTTTTACTTTCTTGTTTAGAACATCAAAATTTGCTTGTAAAAATTGTTCTAAATTACCTATATCGCACCAATATCCTTGTGCTAAATACCCATATATAGGAGCACCCTTCTCAAGCAACATTGGAAATAAGTCTTTACTGAAATCAAAAGGTTGATTTTCAGGAATATAATCTAACACTTCTGGCTCAAGAATATAGATTCCTGTATTTACATTATCACTAAACACCTCTCCCCAACTTGGTTTTTCAAGAAATTTTATTATTCTTCCATCTTCGTTAATTATCACTACTCCATACTCTAAAGGGTTCTCTACACTTGTAAGTACAACTGTAACTAGTGCTTCTTTTTCTTCGTGAAATTTTATTGCTTCATTGAGATTAAAATCGGTAAGAGCATCTCCACTTATTATTAATATTCTTTCCTTGGGTTTATTTTTTAAAGCGTACTTCACACTACCTGCTGTTCCAAGAGGAGATTCTTCTATAGAATAATCCAGATTTACATTCCAATTTGAACCGTCAGCAAAATACTCTTGAATTATCTCAGGAAGATAATATAAAGTAGCTGTTAGCTCCCTAAATCCTTGTTCCGAAAGAAGATTAATTATGTGCTCCATTATGGGCTTACCTACCACATAGGTCATAGGTTTTGGTCGAGTTATAGTAAGCGGTCTTAATCTGGTACCTTCACCCCCAGCCATTATTACGGCTCTCATTTTAAAGTAAAAACCTCCTTTACCAATCAGTTTTTAAATATTCTTGGTAAACATTAAAATACAGATTTTTAGTTTCTTGTGCTATTTTATCCCAGAGATATTTTTCTCTTACTTTTTGTACTGCATTATTTTTAATTACCTGGATCTGCTCCTCATTGGTTAAAGTAAATATTATTTTTTCTGCTAAGTCATAAACATTTTTTGGTTCAAAAAGAATTCCATCTTTTCCGTCTTCAATTATTTCAGAAAAACCCCCAACCCTACTTGCTATTACAGGCTTTCCAAGAGCCATAGCTTCTAAGGCTACAATTCCAAATGGCTCGTAAATGCTTGGAAATACACATATGTCAGCGGTATGTAGCAAAGCATTTCTTAAATTATCATCTATAAATCCAGTAAATATAGTTTTTTCAATTATTCCTAAGTATTTAGCTTCTTCTATAAGACTACCAAGTTGAGGACCTGTACCTACAAATATAAATTTTACATTTTGAATTCTATTGAGAACTATAGGGATTGCCCTTAAGAGATATTCGGCACCTTTTTGGGGATGCATTCGCCCAATAAAGAGGATAATTTTTTCTTTATTTGGAGCATATATATTTTTTATTTCTTCAATATTGAGATTTGTCTTTAGGTTTTCTATATCTATCCCGTTAGGAAGCACGATTATTTTATCCTCAGGAAGATTGAAAAGTTTTTTTACTTCCTCCCTCATATTAAGACTACAGACAATAACCTTCCAAGATTCGTAAGTAAGCCACCATTCTACGTTGTGAATAAACCTTTGCTCGTCAGTATATATACCTTGGTTTCTGCCATACTCTGTGGCATGTATAGTGGAGATTAGAGGTTTTTTTAAAGAATGCTTTAGAGTATAAGCAGAAAAAGTAGTAAGCCAATCATGGGAGTGGATAATATCCACAGATTCCTTTGAGTTTATCTCCATAGCTTTAACAATCATGGATATATTAAGAAGATAGATCCATGATATAAAATTATAAGAATCAATTAATTTTTCAGGCACCCTATATACGGACAAGTTATCAAAATGCTCTTCAAAAGGGACATTTGGAGCTTCACAGGTTATGACGGATACTTTTACATTTTGTTTCGCTAAATGTCTACTTAGGTCATGGACATGTCTACTTAGTCCGCCTACAATTCTTGGAGGATATTCCCATGTTAACATTAGAACATGTAGTTTTTTTTCGTTATTTTTTATGAGGTATAATTCATAGGCCCTTTTTAGGATCTCTTTTTCTTGATTAAAAGTGAGAAAATTATGAGCTTCCTGGAAATTAAAAAATCTTCCGTCAGAAAAGATGCCTTCTTCTACTTTAATACTATCTTCTTCCGTTTCCATTAAGAACCATATTACTGTTTTTTCTTCATCGGGATGCTTTTCGGTAGCGGGAGCAAAATAATGGGTTTTTCCAACGTAATCTATGATTTTTACATTTAAGCCTGTTTCTTCTTTTGCCTCTCTTATGGCTGTGTCTTCAGGCTTTTCCTCATCTTCTACGTGACCTTTTGGAAGTACCCAGTTTCCATTTTTTCTTTTAAGGATTAATATTTTTTTTGAATTCTTGTTTATAATTACTCCTCCAGATGCTAATGCTTTCTTCATAATTCTTCTCCTGTGATATCTTTAAGAAATCTCTTAAGAAGGTCTTCAGGAAGTCCGGTTTTAAGAAGTTCCCTTAAAACATCTTTTGAATTTAGACCTTTTGACTTTAAGCTCTCATACATTTTATAGACAAATTCTTTTCTCTCCCAAGGAAAGACTATCCAGGCTTCAGTTTCGCTTATGTAAAAGTCAGGTTTCACTATAGACCATGGTTTGTAATAAATGGTAGCTATTTTTACTTGGGAGGCTCCACATTGTTCCAGATGTTCTCTTGCTACTTTAAGACTTTTTCCACTATCTGCTACATCATCGGTGATTAGTACTTTTCTACCTTCTACTATTGTGGAAATGGTTTGAGTTATTACAGGTCTATCTTTTGTTTCTCCTACTCCTCTATAAAAGTCAATCTTTAGGTTTGCAGTATAAGAATTACCAAGAAGGTCTGAAAGGATTCTTGCAGGTATCCAGCCTCCTCTTGCTATTCCTACGATTATTTCAGGTTCGTATTTTTGTTGCTTTATTCTATCTGAAAGATCAAGACATAGATTGTAAATTTCTTCCCAACTTGGTGCTATAAATTCCATCTTTTACCTCCTTTCAAAGTTTTGTATTAATTTTATTCTATCCTAATAAAAATGAATTTAAAAGAAATTTTAAAAAACAATTTTTTCTTTAATGTTATAATACTTTTGTAAGTTTATTTAAATGACAAACTCTTCAGGAGGTGTAAAGATGCCTGCGATTTTGGATGTTCATGGAAGAGAAGTATTAGATTCGAGGGGAAATCCCACTGTAGAGGCAGAAGTGTATTTGGAGGATGGATCAGTAGGTAGAGCAATTGTGCCTTCAGGAGCCTCCACTGGTAGTAGAGAGGCTCTTGAATTAAGAGATAATGATCCTAAGAGGTATAAAGGAAAAGGGGTACTGCAAGCTGTAAAAAATATCAATGAAATCATAGCTCAAGAATTAATAGGACTTGAGGCTCTTAATCAGTATACTGTAGATAAAACTATGCTTGAACTTGATGGAACTGAGAATAAGTCAAGGCTTGGTGCTAATGCCATTCTTGCTGTTTCCCTTGCTACAGCGAGGGCTGCTGCTGCATCCTTAGGAGTGCCTTTATATGTTTATCTTGGAGGCGTGCAAGCAAGAGAACTTCCTACTCCTCTAATGAACGTAATAAATGGTGGAAAGCATGCTGATAATCCTCTTGATTTTCAGGAATATATGATTGTTCCTCTTGCGTCTACTTTTAAGGAGTCTTTGAGATGGGCTGTTGAAGTATTCCATACTCTAAGGAGTATCTTAAAGAGCAAAGGACTCAATACTAATGTGGGAGATGAGGGAGGCTTTGCACCATATCTTGAAAAGAACGAAGACCCCCTTGCTATACTTGTAGAAGCAATACAGAAGGCAGGTTTTGAGCCTGGAAAAGATGTTGCATTAGCTTTAGATCTTGCTGCCAGTGAGTTTTATGAGGATGGGAAATATATCTTAAAGGCAGAGGGGAAAGAGTTAACTTCTGATGAAATGATTTCCTTATTGGAGTATCTCTGTGATAAGTATCCTATTGTCTCTATAGAAGATGGTCTATCGGAAAAAGATTGGGATGGTTGGAAGAAACTTACCGATAAATTGGGAAAGAGGGTGCAACTTGTAGGAGACGATATTTTTGTAACTAATCCCCAAATATTAGCTGAAGGGATTGAAAAAGGGATAGCGAATGCTATTCTTGTGAAGGTTAACCAAATAGGATCTCTTACTGAGACCTTAGACACTATAAGAATTGCTCATCAGGCAGGGTATAGGACTGTTATTTCCCATAGATCAGGAGAGACCGAGGATACCTTCATAGCAGACCTTGCTGTTGCAGTAAACAGCGGTCAGATAAAGACCGGATCCTTAAGTAGAACTGATAGAATTGCGAAATACAATCAACTTCTGAGAATAGAAGAAGATTTGGGTGAAGCAGCATTATACAGAGGAATATTGAATTTTAAGAGATAACTTAATATAATTGACTAAGATCTCGTATAATCCCGGGAATATGGCTCGGGAGTCTCTACCAGGCAACCGTAAATTGCCTGACTACGAGCGGAAGCGCTCCTCAGGGTCAAAAGATCCAAGCGGAGCGGGCAAGATTAAAGGTCTTGCTACACCGAAGGGATAAAAGCCCAGGCGGGTAGGTTCCCTCGTATGGAGAACCTATAAGCTTGGGCTTTTGTTTTTAAGGAGGTATGAAAAGTGTTATTAAGGTACAGTAGAAAAGAATTAAGAGAGATATGGTCAGACGAGCACAGGTATTTTTTGTGGTGGAAGGTGGAGGAGGCTGTTTTAGAGGCAAGAGCAAAATTTGGCGAAATTCCTTATGAAATTTTGAAAAAAATAAAAGAAAAAGCAAGATTTAGTGTTGAGGAGATAATAGAGATAGAAAAGGAAAACAACCACGAAATGATAGCATTTCTTACCAATGTTGCTCAGTATGTAGGAGAAGGCTCGGAGTATATCCATCAAGGATTGACTTCTTCTGATGTTATGGACACTGCTTTCTCTTTGCAGATTATTGAGGCGTTAAATCTTATAGAAGACGACTTAAAAAGGTTAATGGAGGAAATTAAGAAAAAAGCTATACAGTATAAAAACCTTCCAATGATGGGGAGAACTCATGGAATGCATGCAGAACCAATAACCCTTGGGTTTAAATTTTTAAGTTGGTGGTCGGAATTAAAGAGAGATTTAGAAAGATTAAGAGTAGCTAAGGAAAATATTAGTTTTGGGAAATTTTCTGGTGTAGTTGGTACTCTGGCTCATTTATCTCCAAAAATTGAAGAAGAAGCATGTAAAATCTTAGGACTGAAACCCGAACCTGTAGCAACTCAAGTTATACCAAGGGATCGACATGCAGAGGTGATTTATGCTCTTTCCATGATTGCTTCCACATGTGAAAGAATAGCCTTAGAAATACGACATCTTCAAAAAACTGAAGTGGGAGAATTGGAAGAACCTTTTAGGGAAAAGCAAAAAGGTTCCTCCGCTATGCCTCATAAAAGGAATCCTGTTCTTTCTGAGAGAATTTGTGGCCTTTCAAGGGTAATAAGAGGATATATAAATTCTGCTTTAGAAAACATACCGTTATGGCATGAAAGAGATATAAGTCATTCGTCGGTAGAAAGGGTTATTTTTCCTGATTCCACTTCTTTAACAGATTACATACTTAATCTCCTTATTGGAATTATTAATAATTTGAGGATAAATGAGGAGAGAATAAAAGAAAACATGTCAATGAATTATCGTATCTATTATTCTCAAAATCTTCTTTTAGCACTAACAGAAAAAGGAGTATTAAGAGATGTGGCATATGGGTGGGTCCAGGAAGATGCTTTTAGGGCTGTAGAACAGAAAAGGGATTTTATGGATATTGTTTTAGAGGACAATCGTATTAGAGAGTATTTGAGTGAGGAAGAAATTAAACAATGCTTTTCTCCAGAGGTTTTTCTCAAAAATATTGATGTGATTTTTGAAAGATCTGGAATATATAAACAAGAGGTTTAGATAAGGAGGATTTAAAAAGGTGAAAAAGTGGACAGTAATTTTAGAGATATTTTTGAAAGAGGGTATTTTTGATCCTCAAGGAAAGACGGTTAAAGATGCTCTCCATAATTTGGGTTTTAAGGAAGTGGAAGAGGTAAGAATAGGAAAAGTACTCAAGATAGATATCCTTGGAGAGAACAAGGAAGAGATTATTAGTAAGGTAAAAAAAATGAGTGAAATCTTTCTTGCAAATCCTGTTACTGAAGATTTTGTTATAAGGGTGGAAGAATGATGAGGGTTGGAGTTGTAGTTTTTCCAGGCACAAATTGTGATATGGATACTTATCATGCTTTGAGATTGGTAGGACATGATCCAGTCTATTTATGGCATAAAGAACACGATTTAAAAAATGTAGATGTAGTTATTCTTCCTGGCGGTTTTTCTTATGGGGATTATTTGAGGGCAGGAGCTATTGCGAGGTTTTCTCCTATAATGAATGAAATTATAGATTTTGCTAAAAAGGGTGGCTATGTATTGGGAATATGCAATGGTTTTCAAATTCTTCTTGAGGCTGGTCTTCTTCCTGGGGCTATGCTTCCTAATATTACTAATTCTTTTATATGTAAGGAAGTTTTCTTAGAGGTAATTAACAATAATACTCTGTTTTTAAAAAATTACAAAGTTGGTGAGATTCTTAAGATGCCCATAGCTCATAAAGAGGGAAGATATTACATCTCTAAAAGGGAACTTGAAGAATTAAAGGAAAATAACCAAATAGTGCTTAAATATTACGGTGAAAACCCTAATGGGTCTTTGGAGAATATTGCTGGTATTATAAATAAAAAAGGAAATGTTATGGGACTTATGCCTCATCCTGAGAGAGCTGTAGAAGAGATTCTTGGTAGCACCTCAGGTTTAAATCTATTTTTAACTTTATTAGAATAAAATTCAAGGAGTGATAAGAAAAATGGGTGTATTTGGGCTTAAAGAGGAAGAAATAAAGCATGCTATTAAACTACTGGGAAGGGAACCTAATGATTTAGAGTGGTCTGTAATATCGGTTATATGGTCAGAACATTGTAGTTATAAACATTCAAGGAAATATCTGAAGGATTTTCTTACTAAAGCAGAGTGGGTAGAACAAGGTCCAGGAGAGAATGCTGGAATAGTAAATTTAGGGGATGGATATAGAGTAGTTTTTAAGATAGAAAGTCATAATCATCCCTCAGCTGTAGAACCTTTTCAGGGAGCGGCAACAGGAGTTGGAGGTATAGTAAGGGATATACTTGCTATTGGAGCAAGACCTATAGCTTTGCTTGATTCTCTTAGATTTGGACCTATTGAAAAAGGAAGAAATAAATATTTGTTTGAGGGAGTTGTAGGTGGAATTAGTTTTTACGGGAACTGTATAGGAGTTCCTGTGGTAGGGGGAGAGATTGTCTTTGAGGATTGCTATTCCTCAAATCCTTTAGTAAATGTGATGTGTATTGGTTTACTGACTCCAGGACAAAAATCATATAGAGGTAAAGCTGAAGGCAAGGGAAATCTTCTACTTCTTGTAGGAGCAAAAACAGGAAGAGATGGTTTACAAGGTGCAAGTTTTGCTTCAGAGAAGTTAGATGATGAGGTACATAAGAAAAGACCCTCTGTTCAAGTAGGAGATCCTTTTTTGGGGAAGCTTTTGATTGAATCTTGCTTAGAAGCAGCCTCTACTGAGGGGGTAATCGGAATTCAGGATCTTGGTGCTGCAGGACTGGTTAGCAGCCTCTCAGAATCTGCAAGAAGGGGAAGAAGTGGAGTGAAGGTATATTTAGATAAAGTTCCTCAAAGAGAAGAGAATATGACTGCAGAAGAGATATTACTTTCAGAATCTCAAGAAAGAATGCTTCTTGTTATAAAACCAGAGAAAGCAGAGGAGATAATAAGTATATTTAAGAAATGGGATTTAGAGGCAGAAATTATAGGCGAAGTAATAGAGGAGGAAAAGTTTGTTGTCTATTTCAAGGGAGAAAAAGTTGTCGATCTTCCTACGGAGCTTCTTGTGGATGGATCTTTGATTTTTGATCCTCCTTATAAAGACTATGAGGTTCCAAATTTAGCTTTCGATTTCGGCTCTCGAGTCAAGAAAGAGCATGTGAATAGATTTTTGGAAGAGCTTGTTAATGATCTATTTATAAAAGAGAAGATATATCGTCAGTATGATTATTCAGTACAAACTAATACGGTTTTTTCTCCTGGATTCGGAGATGCCGCTGTTTTAAGAATAAAGGGAACTAATAAGGGTATTGCTGTAGTCGTTGACGGAAATGGAAGATACTGTTACCTTAATCCTAAGAGAGGTGCCATGTATGCTGTTACAGAAGCATGTAGAAATATTTTATGTGTTGGAGGAAGACCTTTAGCAATTACTGATGGACTTAACTTTGGTGATCCTGATGAAGCAGAAGTGTTTTATCAGTTTAGAGAAACGATAAAAGGGATAGACCTTGCCTCAAGGGCTCTTGAAATACCAATAGTAAGTGGGAATGTTAGCTTTTATAATGGACAAGCTGAAAATACTATATTTCCAACTCCAATTATAGGTATGGTTGGTATTCTGGAAGATTTAAGTTATTTAATAAAACCTGGATTTAAAGTGGTTGGAAATCCTGTTTATTTAATAGGGGATTTTTCTTGGTTATCCTTAGGAGGATCTAAATTCATAAAGGACATATTTGGTAAGATAGAAGGAGAACCTCCTTATGTAGATCTCATATGGGAGAGAAAACTAAAGTTTTTCATGGAGGAGATAAGAAAAGAAAGGGATATTGTCCTGTCAGCTCATGATATAAGTGAGGGTGGGCTTCTTAGTACTCTTCTTGAGATGAGCTTCTGGGGAGAGAAAGGAGTAGAAATAGTTTTGCCCTCAGATAAAATTGAGAATTTAATTGGAGAAGGCTCAGGTTTAATAGTAGTTGAGATTAATAAAGACAAAGAAATAAAGTATTTAGATTTTATAGAGAAATACGGATTAAAAACTCAAAAAATTGGTATAGTAAAAGAGAAGGAATTTATAGTAGAGCCTTTTATTAAAAGGAATATTAATGAATTTTTACGAAGAAGGTGAAATATTATGAAGATAAGAGAGGAGTGTGGGGTTGTAGGTGTAGTTACTAAAGAAAAAGGACAGGCAAGTTTTATAGCCTATAGGGTACTTTTGAAATTGCAACATAGAGGACAAGAAAGTGTTGGTATTGTGACTTTTTCCGGTAATGATCATTATTTGCATAAAAATTTTGGACTTGTCTCTCAAGTTTTTAATGAGGAGATATTGAAGAGATTAAAAGGTAGAATTGCTATAGGACATGTAAGATACTCTACCTCTGGAAAGTCAAAGGAAGAAAATATACAGCCCTTCTTAGTTAATTTGCCAAGATATGGTTATGTTGCCCTTGCTCATAATGGACACATAGCTAATTCGGATTCTTTGCGAAGAGTTTTGGAAAAGGATGGAGTTATTTTTCAAAGCAGTTCTGATACAGAAGTGATTTTACATCTTATAGCCAAATCTCAAAAGACTACATTAAAAGAAAGACTAAAAGAAGCCTTATCAAAATTAGAAGGTAGTTATTCTCTGGTTATTGGGTCTGAGGAAGGCATATATGGAATTAGAGATCCTTATGGTTTTAGACCTCTTTTCTTAGGGAGACTTTATGATGGTACCTTTATTTTTGCCTCTGAGACTTGTGCTTTAAAAGAATATCATTTGGTTGATCTTTTAGAAATAGAGCCGGGTGAAATAATTTATATCAATAAAAATGGGGAGATAAATAGAGAAAGATTTTTAGAAAGTAGTATTTCAAGATTTTGTCTTTTTGAGTTCATTTATTTCTCAAGACCTGATAGTATATATGATGGGAAGACGGTATATTACTATCGAAAAGAAATGGGAAAGGTTCTGGCCAAAGAATCTCCCGTTGATGCAGATTGGGTTGTTCCAGTGCCCGACTCAGGTATTCCTGCAGCAATAGGATACAGTGAAGAATCTGGCATTCCTTTGCAAATGTTACTTATGAGAAGTCATTATGTGGGACGAACTTTTATCCAGCCAAAACAAAAAGAAAGAGAGTCGGGGGTAAGAATGAAGTTTCTTTTTATAGGTGATTTAATCAAAGGGAAAAGAATTGTTCTTGTAGATGACTCTTTGGTGAGGGGAACTACTGGTAGAATTCTTGCTGAAAAGTTAAGGGAAGAGGGTGCAAAAGAGGTACATTTAAGACTTTCCTCTCCACCTCTTATTCATCCTTGCCATTATGGAGTAGACATCCCCAATACCAAGGAGCTAATTAGTTATTACTATTCTCCAGAGGAGATTTCAAAAATTCTAGGCTTTGATTCTGTGGCTTTTTTAAGCATGGAAGGACTTTTAAGTATTCTTCCAGAAAGGGGATATTGCGGAGAATGTTTTGGAAAGAAGATGGTAAAAAAAGAAAAGGGAAAGCTATTACTTATAGTTTAAGTGGAGTAAGTATAAATAAGGTTGAAAGAGCTCTTGAAGAAGTTAAAGGATACATTGTCTCTACTTATAAACCTTACGTATTTAATTATTGGAACAGTTTTGCTAGTGTTATTAAAATTCCTTTTCAGGAGTATAAGAATCCGCTTATTATTACAAGTACTGATGGGGTAGGGACAAAACTTATTATAGCTTTGAAACATAACCGTTTAGACACCATAGGAGATGATCTTTTAGCAATGAATGTTAATGATATACTTACCGCAGGAGCGAAGCCTTTGATTTTTATGGATTACTTTGCAGGAAGTAAGATAGATCCAGAGGTGTATAAGAGGGTTATCATAAGTATTGCTAATGCTTGTAAGAAGGTAGATTGTAGTCTTGTCGGAGGAGAGACTGCAGAAATGCCAGGAATATATAGAGGTAAAGAAATAGATCTTGTAGGATTCGTAGTTGGTATTGTTGAAGAAGAAAATTTACTCCCTAAGATGGATAGAATTAAAGAAGGAAATGTTTTAATAGGAGTAGCTTCTTCTGGACTTCATAGTAACGGGTATTCATTAGTAAGATATATTTTGAGGAAAAAGAGAATCTCCCTCAAAAAAAAGATAGATGGATATGATTTGCTTGAAGAAATACTAAGGCCCACTAAAATTTACCCACCTGTAGTTCTGCCCTTGTTAGAAAAATATAGGGATAATATTTTGGGAATAGCCCATATAACTGGGGGTGGCATACCCGGAAACCTCCCCAGGATTCTTCCTAAAAATATTCAGGCAGAAATAGATTCTTCTTCTTGGGATATACCTTGGATTTTTAAATTCTTTATTAAAAAGGGTAATTTAACTTGGAAGGAAGCCTTTAGAGTATTTAATATGGGAATAGGACTAATACTTATTGTTTCAGGAAGAGCAGAGGAGATTTTAATAGACTTAAAAGATTTGGGAGAGAAAGCTTATATTATTGGTGAATTAAATAAGGGAGAAAGAGGAGTAAAGATCGCATGGAAAGAAAACGTCTTGGAGTTTTAGTCTCAGGGAGAGGATCGAATCTTCAGGCATTGATTGATGCATCTAAGGATGAGAATTATCCTGCAGAGGTTGTAGTGGTTATAAGTAATAATCCTTCTGCTTATGCTATAGAGAGGGCAAAAAGAGAAAATATTCCTGTATTTGTAATAAGAAGGGAAGATTATAAAAGCAAAAAGGAGTATGAAGAGAAAATAAAAGAGGTTCTACAGAATTTTAAAGTAGATCTAGTAGTTCTTGCTGGGTATATGAAGATTGTGGGTAAGACCCTACTTGAAGCTTTTCCCAATAGGATTATAAATATTCATCCATCTCTTCTCCCTTCTTTTCCTGGACTTGAAGCTCAGAGACAAGCTTGGGAGTATGGAGTAAAAATCTCGGGTTGTACTGTGCATTTTGTGGATGAAGGTATAGACTCGGGTCCTATAATTGGACAAAGAGCAGTTCCTGTCTATGATGATGATACTCCTGCGACTTTAGCAGAAAGAATTCTTCAAGAGGAACATAAGCTTATAGTTGAGTCGGTGAAAAAAATATTAACGGAAGATTTTGAGATAATTGGAAGGAGAGTAGTTTTTAAGAAGAGGGGGTAAAGATTATGAAAGTTTTAGTTGTAGGAAGTGGGGGAAGAGAGCATGCTATTTGTTGGAAACTCTCACAGGATAGTAATGTGGATAAGATTTATGCTATTCCTGGAAATGCAGGGATAAGTAGTATTGCTAATTGTCTACCTTTTAAGGTTGAAGATATAGACTCTATAGTAAAGTTTGCTAAAGAAAATAGAATAGATTGGACGATAGTGGGACCAGAATTACCTCTTGCTATTGGGATATCTGACAAATTTAAAGAAAATGGATTAGAGATATGGGGTCCTGTTAAAAATTTGGCAAAACTTGAAGCTAGCAAGGCTTTTGCAAAGGAGATTATGAGGAAGGCTGGAATACCAACTGCAAATTTTAGAATTTTTGATAATTTTGGTGATATAAAAGAATTTTTAAAAAAGGAAAGATATCCATTGGTAATAAAGGCTGATGGACTTGCTGCAGGAAAGGGCGTGTTTATTGTAAATAATGTAGAGGAAGGATTAGAAATTGCTAATAAACTTTTTAACGAAGAGATTTTGGGAGAGGCTGGAAAGAAAGTGGTTGTTGAAGAATTTCTTAATGGTAGAGAATTTTCTCTTATTGCAGCAATTAAGGGGGAGGAGATTTATTATTTACCACCTGCTCAGGATTATAAAAGAATAGGAGAGGGTAATACTGGACCTAATACTGGAGGAATGGGGTCTTACGCTCCTGTACCTTGGATAGATGAGAGGCTTATTAAGGTATGTGATGAAAAGATTTTTAAGCCTCTTATGGATGAAATTCATAAAATGGGACTTCAATACGAAGGTTTCTTATATGGTGGGCTTATATTGGTGGATGGAGAGCCTTATGTTCTTGAATTTAATGTAAGACTTGGAGATCCAGAAGCACAAGTTATCTTACCACTTTTAGATTTTTCCTTTCTTTCCTTTAAAGAGGGGACATGGAAAGACAAAAAGATAAAGGATAAAAAAGCTGTTTGTGTAGTGCTTGCTTCAAAAGGGTATCCTGGGAACTACGAAGTGGGACGAGAGATAAAAATAAGGGAAAGTGAAGAAGTAATTATATTTCATGCGGGTACTAAATGGGTTGATGGTAAGCTCGTTACTGCTGGAGGTAGAGTGTTAAATGTGGTTGCTCTTGGAGAGAGTTTTAAAGAGGCAAGAGATAAGGTCTATAAAAATATCAATAATATTAGCTTTGAGAACATGTATTACCGGAAAGACATTGCCCTTGAGGTGGAAAATCTATAAAAATTTCTCCAAAAATTATTGACATAGGGGGTTAATTGTATTATATTTAGCGTTGAACATCATTTTGAAGAAAGGGGAAGTAAGGAGAAAAGATGTTAGGACCGCACTTAGTTTTAGATTTATATGGTTGTCCAAAAGAGAAGTTGGAAGATGTAAAATTTATTTACGATCTCCTGGATGAGCTTCCAGAACAGATTGGCATGCAAAAAATCATGCCACCTTATGTGATGAGGTATGTTCCTGAGGATGATCCATTGGATTGGGGAATATCAGGTGTGGTATTGATTGCTGAGAGCCATATAGCGATTCATACCTGGCCAGATTTAAACTATGCTAGTGTAGATATCTTTTCTTGTAAGACCTTTAACATTGACCTTGCAAAAGAATTAATCGAAAAGAAACTTTCTGCCCAAAAAACAGAGTGGGAAATCTTGGTAAGAGGTAGAGAATTTCCTATCAATCTCCTTAAAAGAGGAAGGAATGCAGCAGTATAGATATACACCCTCCTTTGGGGGCCTTCCCTCTAGAAATCCTGAAGATTCAAAAGTACTCATTATCTCATGTCCTCTTGAAACAACAACTACCTATAAAAAGGGTACCAGGGAAGGTCCCCAAGCAATATTGTTGGCTTCTTATAATTTAGAGCTTTATGATGAGGAGCTCGATGATATTCCTGCTGAAGTAGGGATATATACTCACCCAGATCTTTCTTTATCCTTAGGGAATTTAAAAAAAGCTCTTGAAGAAATAGAAAATTTTACCTTCAATATTATTGATTACAAACATTTTCCTGTTTTTTTAGGTGGGGAGCATACAATTACTAAGGCGATATTAAGAGCATATACTAAGAAATATGATAGTTTTTCTATATTACATCTTGACGCTCACTCGGATTTAAGAGGTGAATACGAGGGGACAGAAAATAGCCATGCTTGTGCCTTAAGAGAGGCTTCGGAGAAAATTAAGATAGTTCAGGTTGGTATAAGAAGTATGTCTGAGGAAGAAAAAGATTATGTTAAAGAGAGAGAGAACATAAAAATATATTTTGACTACAAACTTCAAGAGAAATTTGATGCCTTTGTAGTTGAGGATATCTTAAAGAATTTAGAGGAAGAAGTTTATATAACTCTTGATTTTGATGTGTTCAATCCTTCAGAAATGCCTGCTGTGGGTACGCCGGAGCCTGGAGGACTTTCTTGGTATCAAGTACTTTATTTGTTAAGAGAGGTTTTCAAAAATAAAAAAGTTATAGGGGCCGATTTTGTGGAATTTTCTCCAATTCCAGGATTAGTGTATCCTGATTATATGGCAGCAAGGCTAATTTATAAAACTATAGGTTATTATAAAAAATATTCTTTAAGAGCATGAGTAAAAAGAAGATATCTCTTGTATTTGGTACAAGACCCGAAGCCATAAAGATGGCACCTGTAGCAAAGGCTTTAAAGGATTCTGAATTTTTTGAGGTTCAGATTATATTAACAGCTCAGCATAGAGAGCTTTTAGATCAAGTGATGGAAATTTTTGACTTAAAAGGGGATTATGATTTAAATATTATGCAAGAGAAACAAACTCTTACCCAAATTACTGTAAAGGTTCTTGAGGGTCTTGATTTTATATGGCAGAAAGATCCTCCTCATATGGTACTTGTTCATGGAGATACTACTACAACTTTTTCTGCGAGTCTTGCAGCATTTTATAAAAAACTCCCTGTAGGACATGTAGAAGCTGGATTAAGAACTTATGATAAATATCAGCCGTATCCTGAAGAAATGAATAGGCATCTTACTGGAGTTCTTGCAGACTTACATTTTGCTCCAACTAAAAAGGCAAAAGAGAATTTAATAAATGAAAGAATATCTGAAAAAAACATATTTATAACAGGAAATACTGTCATAGATACATTACTCTTTGTCCATAAGAATATGGATAAACTAAAACCCTCAAAATTAGTCGAAGAACTTCCGGAAAAATTTATTCTCGTTACTGCTCATCGAAGAGAAAATTGGGGAGAACCCCTTAAAAACATTGTCTTAGCTTTAGACGAGATTTTAAGAAGGTTTGATGATCTTTATGTGGTATTTCCAGTTCACCCTAACCCCATAGTAAAAGAACAAGTATATTCAATACTTGGAAAAAATAAAAAGGCTATATTGATTCCTCCAGTAGACTATATAACTATGGTATATCTATTAGATAAGTGTTATCTTGTTTTGACCGATTCTGGTGGATTGCAAGAAGAGGCCCCATCCTTAGGAAAGCCTGTTCTTGTTTTAAGAGAAGTTACAGAAAGGCCTGAGGCAGTAGAAGCGGGGACTGTGAAGATTGTTGGGACGTATAAGGAGAATATTATAAAAGAATTGAGAACTCTTATCCTTGATAAAGAAGAATACACTCGCATGTCTAAAGCAATAAACCCTTATGGAGATGGTAGGGCAAGTGAAAGAATAAGAGACATACTTCTTTATTACTTTGGATTTAGAGATTTTCCTCCAGTGGAATTTAATCCATGATCTCTTTTTTTGAAAATTTTCTATTAGATGTTTTGTTTCCCAAGAAATGTGTGTTTTGTGGTAGGTATTCTGAGGGTTTTGTGTGTAAAAATTGTTTGAAAAAGTTGAAATTTCCTGAGTATTACTGCTTAAGCTGTGGACAGCCTCTTACTGTGGATTTGCAAATTTGTTATAATTGTAATAAAGAGGAGAGGAAATGGGATGGTTATGAGTTTGTGGCTTACTATGAAGATGGATGGAAAGACATTATAAGCTTATTTAAGTTTAAAAATAAACCTTATATAGCAGATTTTTTCTCACAAATTGGAAGCAAAAAGATTTTAAGAAAAAAATGGAAAATTGATTATATAACTTATGTTCCTTTAAGTTATAAAACTTTAAAAGAGAGGGGATATAATCAATCAGAATATCTTGCTTATTTTTTAAGTAAGAGTCTAAAGGTTGCTTATGGTCCTTTACTCTATTTGAAAAAGAATATAAAACCCCAGAAAACATTAAATTTGAAAGAAAGAGAAGAAAATATGATGAATGCTTTTGGAGTAATTGAAAATAGAGAGATTAATGGGAATATCCTTCTTGTAGATGATGTCTATACAACAGGGACTACCTTGAAGGAGTGTACAAGAACTTTGAAAAAGAGTTTTAATTTAGATAAAGTTTATATATTCACTGCTGTAAGAGTTCTGATTTAAAAAATTTTTGTAAGGAGGTTTTATTATGCAGATAAACTATGTGAGTAAGAACGTGAATATTACTGAGAATCTTCAAGAATATGCAGAGAAAAAACTTTCTAAGCTATCAAGGTTTTTTGATAATATTGAAAATATTGAGGTGGTCTTTTCTGAAGAGGATTGGAGAGATGGAAGCAAAAGACATAGAGTGGAAGTCACATTAAAGGCTAATGGAAAAATAATAAAGGCTTCGGAGGCAAATCAGGATTTTAGGAGTAGTGTGGATCTTGTAGTAGACAAACTTGAAGCTCAGCTAAAGAAGTTAAAAGAAAAGTTGGTAGATAAAGGAAGAAGAACCGAAAGTATTAGAGGGATTTTAATAGAGGAGACCAAAGAAGAAAAACCAGAGGTGGTAAAAGTAAAGAGATTCTTGTTGAAACCTATGGATCTTGAGGAAGCTATTTTGCAGATGGAACTTTTAGGACATGACTTTTTCATCTTTAGAGATGCAGAAACTGATAAAATAGAAGTAGTGTATAAAAGAAAAGATGGAAAGTATGGATTAATTGTAAGTGAGGAGGAATAATGGGATTTTTGTCAAAATTGTTTGATTCCAACGCTCGTACGTTAAAGAAATTAGAAGAATACGTAAAAAGGATTAATGCGTTAGAGCCTGAAATAAGCAAATTATCGGATGAGGATTTAAAAAGGAAGACTCCCGAATTTAAGCAGAGATTAGAGAGAGGAGAGACTTTGGATGATCTCTTGATTGAAGCCTTTGCTGTAGTAAGAGAAGTAGCTAAGAGAACTATAGGAATGAGGCATTTTGATGTTCAAATTATGGGAGGAATTGTCCTTCATCAAGGAAAGATTGCAGAAATGCAGACAGGTGAAGGAAAGACTTTGGTTGCAACTCTTCCTGCTTATCTAAATGCTTTAGAAGGAAAGGGTGTACATATAGTTACAGTGAACGATTACCTTGCTAAGAGGGATAGATATTGGATGGGTCCTATATATGAATTTTTGGGATTAAAGGTAGGGCTTTTGCAAAATGATACTCCTATTCTTGAAAGAAAAAAAGCCTATATGGCAGATATTACTTATGGTACTAATAATGAATTTGGTTTTGATTATTTAAGAGATAATATAGCTTTATCACCTGATCAACTTGTTCAAAGAGAGCTTAATTATGCCATTGTGGACGAGGTAGACAGCATACTAATAGATGAGGCAAGAACACCTTTGATTATTTCTGGTCCTGCTAAAGGAGAAAGTCACATTTATAAGCTTGCTATAAGGGCTGCAAGATATTTGAAAAAGGATGTAGATTATACTACTGATGAAAAAACAAAGACCGTGTCTCTTACCGAGGAGGGGTTGAGAAAAGCTGAAAGTTTTCTTGGCGTTAAAGACTTATATGATTTTAAAAACATGGGGCTTGCTCATGCTCTCTTACAATGTTTAAAGGCTTTGAACTTCTATCATCGGGATAGAGATTACATAGTTAAAGATGGGGAAGTAATAATAGTAGATGAATTTACTGGTAGATTGATGTTTGGAAGAAGATATAGTGATGGGCTTCATCAAGCAATAGAAGCTAAAGAGGGAGTAAGAATAAGAGAAGAAAATGTTACCCTTGCTACAATTTCTATTCAAAATTATTTTAGAATGTACAAAAAGCTTGCAGGTATGACAGGTACTGCGGCAACTGAAGAGGAAGAATTTGTCAAAATATATGGATTAGAAGTAGTAGTTATACCTCCTAACAAACCTTTGAGGAGAATAAATTATCCTGATGTTATTTTTAGAACAGAAGAAGAAAAATTTGAGGCAGTTGTAAAGGAAATTGAAGAAATGTATAAAATAGGAAGACCTGTACTTGTGGGAACTACCTCTATTGAAAAATCTGAACGGTTAAGTAAAATGCTTAAAAAGAAGGGAATTCCCCACAATGTCTTAAATGCTAAATATCACGAAAAAGAAGCTGAAATTATAGCTAAAGCGGGGCAAAAGTATGCAGTGACTATAGCTACAAATATGGCTGGAAGAGGGACAGATATAGTATTAGGTGAAGGTGTAGCGGAACTTGGAGGTCTTCATGTGATTGGAACAGAAAGACATGAGAGTAGAAGGATTGATAATCAGCTAAGAGGTAGGGCAGGAAGACAAGGAGATCCAGGATCTTCAAGGTTTTATCTTTCTCTTGAAGATGATCTGCTTAGGCTTTTTGGTGGAGATCAAATAAAAGCTCTTATGGAAAGGTTAGGTATGGAAAGAGGACAACCTATTGAGTCTCCTCTTCTTACAAGAATCATTGAGAACAGTCAGGCAAAGGTAGAGAGAATGAATTTTGAAATAAGAAAACAGTTACTTGAATATGACGATGTGTTAAATACTCAAAGGGATATAGTTTATAAAGAAAGAAGAAAGATCCTACTTATGGATAACTTAGAAGAGATTGTACAAAGGATAATGAACAGAGTTCTTGATAAGTTCTTCACCATTATGTTTAATCAAGAGAATAGAGAGAGTTGGAAAAATATGTTTTTGGAGACCTTTGGCTTTTTACCCTTCGATTGGGAAGAGATAATTAAAGAAGAGGATTACACTGAGGTAAGAGAAAAATTAGAGGGTAGAATAAGAGAGAGATACGAAAAAAGGAAAGAAGAATTTGGAGAGGAGATGTGGAAAGAAATTCAAAGAATTGTACTTCTTTATGTTATAGATAAACTATGGATAGAACATCTTAATGATATGGAGGCATTAAGGGATGGTATTGGACTTAGAGCCATAGCTCATCATGATCCTTTAGTGGAATATAAAAAAGAAGCTTATCAAATGTTTCAAGATATGGTAGAAAGTTTTGAATGGGAAAGTATAAGATATCTATTTAATATTCATATTTCTACTCAAGAGACTAAGACTACCACAAAAGGGAGGAGAAGTTAATTGGTAGTATCTATAAATGATCTAATAATCAAATATGAAGAGATAATTGAAACATTCAACAAGTTAGGAGGTTATCTTTGACCTTGAAAGTAAGAAAAAAGACCTTAAAGCTCTTGAAATGGAAATTGCTAATCATAGATGGGATAATTCAGAAAAGGTAAAACCTATTCTTACTAAATTCAATAAGTTACAAAAGGAAATTGAAAGTTGGGAAAAACTCAAAACCGATATAGAGGAGCTTTCTGAATGGAAAGATTTGTTAGAGGAAGGAGATGAATATAAAGAGGAATTTGAAAAAAAGTTAAAAGAAGTAGAGAAAAGTTTAAAAAATTTTGAGATTGAAATGGTATTGCAGGATCCTCATGATGAGGCAAATGCTGTTTTGTCTTTGCATGCGGGAACGGGCGGTACTGATGCTCAAGACTGGACTGAGATTCTTTTGAGAATGTATATAAGATGGGCTGAAAGAAAAGGATACCAAGTGAAAATTCTTGATATCTCACCTGGGGAAGAAGCAGGAATAAAAAGTGCTACTTTGTTAATTGAAGGTGATAAGGCTTATGGTTATCTAAAGGGTGAAAAAGGAGTGCATAGATTAGTGAGGATATCACCCTTTGATGCTAATCACAGAAGACATACATCTTTTGCGTTGGTTGAAGTAATTCCTGAACTTCCCGAGAGTACTATAGAGATAAAGCCTGAGGATTTGAAAATAGAGACCTTTAGAGCTGGGGGTGCAGGGGGACAACATGTAAACAAGGTAGAATCGGCTGTAAGAATCACCCATATCCCTACAGGTATAGTGGTTCAATGTCAAAATGAGAGATCTCAACATGCTAATAAAGAGATGGCTTTAAGGGTTTTAAAGGCGAGATTGGAAGAGCTTGAAGAGAGAAAAAGAAGAGAAAAAATTGCATCTTTAAAGGGGGAAGTTCAAGAGATAAGTTGGGGCAATCAAATAAGATCTTATGTTTTTCACCCTTATACTTTGGTTAAAGATCATAGAACAGGTCTTGAAATTGGGAATGTCCAAGCGGTTATTGATGGGGAAATAGATCCCTTCATAGAGGCTTACCTTTTTAATGAATTTAAAAAGAAAAATAAGTCTTAAACATGCTGAAGCTACTCTTTTTTGGATATTATGGTGAAGGAAATTTAGGGGATGATCTTCTTTTAAAAAGTCTAATCACAGTCTTTGGAGATAAATATAATCTTGGGGTTTTAACAAATAGAAGTGATAGAAAACAGCAACAAAAAGGTATCAGAGAATTTTATAAGTTTTCTACTGATGTTTTCAAGGGTGTAAGATGGGCTGATGTGGTGGTAGGTGGGGGAGGGGGAATATTTCAGGATAAAACCAGTAGTAGATCTTTTTACTACTATATTTTTGTTTTGTTTTTATCTTTACTTTTTGGAAAAAGAGTTTATCTTCTTGGACAGAGTTTTTCTCCCTTAGAGAGTAAGATAAACGAGGTTTTCTTAAGAGTTTTTCTTAATAGAATTGAAAAGATATATGTGAGAGATTCTTTTTCAAAAGAGTATCTTGTGAAGTTGGGGGTTAAACCTGAGAAAATAGTTCTTTCTGCAGATTTGGTATTTTTGTTGGATTTTCCTTTTGAGTTAAAAAATAATAGTAGGGCAGTAGGAATAAGTCTCAGAGAGTGGAGAGGATTTAAGTTTGAAGAATTTAATCCTATTCTTGAAAATTTAATCCAGAAATACGGAGAATTTTATTTTTTTTCTTTTCAAGATAAAGACTCACAAATTTATGAACTTATAGAAAATGACTTTAAGTCAAAAATTAGGTTGATTAACCCCACTGACCTGGAATTTTTGAGTTATTTTTCATCCTGCAGATTGTTTATAGGAATGAGACTTCACAGTTGTATTTTAAGTGTGCTTTTAGGTATTCCCTTTATTGCTATATCCTATGATGAAAAAGTGGAGGCTTTTTGTTATGAAATAGATTGGAAATTTGTAATAAAAGACTTTTCACAGGATAAAATTTTATGTTATGTTAATGAAATAGAGGAGGATTATCAGTATTATAGGAATTATTTACTTTCAAAGAGGGAGAGTCTGAGAAAGAAAATTAGAGAGGATATACTTGATTTTGAGAGAGAAATATGCAGATTATAAAAATATTTGGCATCAAATTTAGTTCATATGATAATATGAATGAGTTTAGAAATCATATTAAAAACTTTTTAAGTACGGATAATTGTAAAAGTATTTTTACCCCAAATGCAGAGATGATTGCAAGAACTGTTGAGGATAAGAGTTTTAGAGAAGTTTTAAAAAGATCTGAAGTTAATTTACCAGATGGAGTTGGAATACTTCTCCTTGCTAAGAAGAAAGGAATTAGAATAAATAGATTTCCTGGAATTGAAGCGATGCTTGAAATTTTAAAGTTAGCAGAAGACTTAAAAATTCCTATATATTTTCTCGGAGCAAAAAAAGAAGTTGTTGAGAGTATGGTGAATAGAATTAAGATTCGATATCCTAACTTAGTGATTGCAGGATATAGGGATGGCTATTTTAAAAGGGAGGAAGAAGAAAATATTATTAGCGAAATCAATAATTCGGGTGCAAAAATATTATTCGTTGCTTTGGGATTTCCTAAGCAGGAGTTTTTTATTGATAAATATAAGGATAAATTGAAAGTGAATATAGCTATAGGGGTTGGAGGAAGTTTTGATGTTCTTTCTGGAAAAAAGAAAAGGGCTCCCAAAATAATAAGAGAGTTAAATTTGGAGTGGTTCTATAGGTTATTACAAGATCCAAAAAGAATATTAAGCAGATTTCCAAATCTTATAAGATTTATAAGATTTTATTTTAGGTATAAGGATCATGAAGAAGTTAATTAATTTTTTGGGTATTTCTTTTGGAGCTTTTCTTATAGCTTTAAGTATAGATATCTTTTTAGTACCCAATAAACTTGTTGGAGGGGGAGTTAGTGGTATTGCTATTATTTTATATCACATTTTTAAAACTCCTGTTGGAATCATGATGCTTCTTTTGAATATACCTATATTTTTACTTGGAATTAAAGTTCTTGGAATTCATTTTGGGATAAAGACTGTTTACGGCACTGTGATTCTTTCCTTATTTATTGATTTCCTAACCATCTTTAGACTTCCTCAAGTGAGAGATCCTATTCTTGCTACCGTTTATGGTGGTATTTTAGGAGGTATTGGTCTTGGAATTGTTTTTAAATATGGAGGGTCTACTGGGGGAACTGATATACTTGCTCAAGTTTTATCTCATTTTACAGGACTTAATCTTGGACAAGCTTTACTTATTATTGATGGTATGATTGTACTCTCTGCTGGTTTTATTTTTGATTTTGTTTTAGCGCTTTATGCTTTACTTGTAATCTTGATTCAAGGATATGCTATTGATTTGGTGCAACAAGGTTTATCTTATACTAAGGCAGCCTTGGTTTTTTCTGATAAACCCAGAGAGATTGGGGAAAGAATACTTAGAGATCTCGGAAGAGGAGTAACCATTTTTTACGGTAAAGGTATGTATACAGGAAAGGATAGAGAGATTTTATACTGTGTAGTGAGTCAATCGGAAGTTGCAAAACTAAAAGAGATTATTCATAATTGTGATCCGAAAGCTTTTGTGGTAATTTCTCCAGCCCATGAAGTATTAGGGGAGGGATTCAAATCTTTTCAAAGATGAGAAAAGAAATAATATTAGCATCTAATTCACCAAGAAGAATTTATTTATTAGGTCAAATAGGCATAGATTTCAAAGTAGTTTCGCCTAATGTTGAAGAGGAGGGTAATAGTGAGAGAAGGTCTCCTGTGGACATAGTTAAAAGTAATGCCCTTAAAAAGGTTCAAAAAGTTGCTGAAGAGTATAGAAATGCAATAATAATTGGGGCTGATACTGTAGTGGTACTTGATGGAGAAATTATAGGAAAACCTAAGGATGAGAGGGATGCCATAAGGATATTAAAGAGATTAAGAGATAGATATCACTTTGTCTTTTCAGGGGTTGCTGTTATGGAAACTCCTGAGGAGAAAGTACTAACTTCTGTAGTAAGAAGTAAGGTTAAGATGAGAGATTACTCTGATGAAGAGATTGAAAGGTACGTAGCTACAGGGGAACCTATGGATAAAGCAGGTGCTTATGGAATTCAGGGGAAAGGAGCTTTGCTCGTTGAAAAAATAGAGGGCGATTACTATAATATAGTTGGATTGCCTTTGGTAAGGCTAAATTCTCTTTTGAATAGATTTGGATATAGCCTTTTATAATAAATTAAAAAAATCCTAAAATGGAAAGAAGGAGGAGTTATGGCATTTAACTTTTTATCAGGGCTTTTTTCAAAAGATCTAGGAATTGATCTTGGAACTGCTAATACAGTAGTATATGTGAGAGGAAAAGGAATTGTTGCTTTTGAACCTTCAATGGTTGCTATAAGAAGAAGCGATAAGAAGGTTGTCGCAGTAGGGGAAGAAGCAAAGAGAATGCTTGGAAGAACCCCAGAAGAGATAATAACTATAAGACCTTTAAAAGATGGTGTTATAGCTGATTTTGATGCAGCAGAAAAGATGATACGTTATTTTATCGATAAAGTACATAATAAAAGAGATTTCTTAGTAAGTCCTAGGATGGTCATAGGTATCCCTTCAGGTACTACACCTGTAGAGAGAAGGGCTGTTATTGACACGGCTTATTCTGCTGGAGCAAGAGATGTACTACTGGTCACTGAGCCTATAGCCAGTGCTCTTGGCGCAGATCTTCCTATCTGGGAGCCTTCTGGGAATATTATTGTAGATATTGGTGGTGGTACTACGGAAATAGCAGTGATTTCTTTGGGAGGAATAGTGGTAAGTACATCAATAAAGGTTGCTGGAGACGAGATGGACGAAGCAATAATTCATTATATTAAAAAGAAGTACAATCTTTTCATCGGAGAACGTACTGCTGAGGAGATTAAAATTAAACTCGGAAATGTTGCTTTTGGAGAAGAAAAGAAGGAGTATATAGAGGTAAAGGGTAGAGATCTTCTGACAGGTGTTCCAAGAAACGTGGAACTTAGTTCTGAAGAGATAAGGGATGCTTTAAAAGATACTGTTGACATTATTGTGGAGTCAATAAGAGAAACTCTTGAAAAGACTCCACCAGAACTTGCTGCAGATATAATTGATAAAGGTATAGTCCTTGCAGGTGGAGGAGCACTTTTGAGAGGATTAGATACTTATATTTCTGAACAGATAGGTGTTTCAACCATAGTAGCAGAGGAGCCTCTTCTTTGTGTGGTTAAGGGTACAGGAAAAATCATTGAAGAATTTGAAAGATATAAACAAGTACTTTCTAATGCATCGGAAAATTATTGATGGAAAAAATAAAAATATATGGAGGATAATTCTATTTTTGCTCTTTTTAACCATAATTCTATGGTCTGCTGGTTATTTGGAAAGTATAGCCTTTAGAATACAATACTCTTTTAATCGTTTTTTTTATAATCTTCAAAGAACTTTTGACGATATTAAGTCATACATAACTATGACAGAAAGTTTACAAAAAGAGATTGCAGAATTACAAACAGAAATACTCAGTTTATACAAGGAAAATCAAAATTTGAAGCTAATTTTAGAAAATATAAAGAAAAGAGAAGATTATATCCCTTGGTTAAAAGACTTGGCAGATAAAAATATAGAGATAATCTATGCGGATATTGTAGGAAGAGATCCTATTAAATGGAATTTAGAATTAAAAGTAAATAAAGGGTATTTGGATAAGGTGAAGGTAGGAATGCCTGTTTTATACAAAGATCAAGTGGTTGGTAGAGTTGTAAGGACCGAAAAGCATTATTCAATAGTTAGGACCATATATGATCCTAACTTTGTACTTGGAGTCACTGTTTTAGAGACTAAGGATCAAGGAATATTAAGAGGGGGATACGACCATATGGAGATGGCTTATCTTTTCTCTGATCACGGTATAAAAGAAGGAAATACAATAATAACGTCTGGAACAGAGGATAACATTCCTTATGGGCTTAAGATTGGGTACATTGCTGATTTAAAAGAAAAAGCAATATTCTCTTTTTCAAATATGAAAATTTTGCCCTTTGAGGATATTTCTAATATCGAGGGAGTTGCGATTTGCGTAAAGTTTTAATTTTTGTTTTTGCATTTTTGATAGGAATATTGCAAACCCAAATAAGAGTTTTAGGTGTTGTTCCTGATTTTTTAGTGATATTTTTTGTTTTTTTAGTTTTTAAGAAAAAATACTTTCAAGGAATTTCCTTGATTTTTATCTTAATCTCAAGGATGTTTTCCTCAGCCCCTGTGGTAGGAATAGTGCTATATTGGGCAATCATGGAAGTAATAATAGGCATATGGAGAAGAAGTTTCATCTATATACATAAGAGTGCCTCTTTTTTTCTGGTAATAAGCTTAAGTGTTTATTCTTTTATCTTTTGGAGAACAGGTTATAGAGTTGATGTTAATTACTGGCTGAATTTTTTAAAATATTTGAGTATTAATCTTTTATTTTTTATTCCTCTTTATTTTCTAATTCCTGAGATATATTCTAATGAAGAAAAAGAATGAGTAGGGAATTAATTTTCAAAAGAATCATAGAACTCTGTTTGGTAATAATCTTGTTACGGTTTTTCTATTTGCAAGTTTATAACAAGGATTTTTATGTGGATCTTTCCCAAAGAAATTATTTAAAATCAATGGTGCTTCCTGCTCCTAGAGGTTTAATTTATGATAGGAATAATAATGTGTTAGCGGAGAATAAAATAGTTTATTCTGTATATTTAATTCCTCCTTATAAGTTTGACAAAGAAAAAGTAAAAAACTTAGCAGAGATATTAGGGCTCAAGATGGAAGATCTCCAAAAAATTTATTCTAAAATATCACCTTATATGCCAGCTTATTTGTTAAAAAGAAAACTTACCCCAAAGGAAATTATTTTATTAGAGGTAAGTCGAGATTACCTTCCTTCCTTTACCATAAATATGGAGTTTGATAGATTTTATCCATATGGAAGTATAGCTTCTCATATAATCGGTTATATGGGAGAGGTTAGTAAAGACGAATTAGAAAATGAAGAATTAGATTATTCCTTAGGAGAAAAGAGTGGAAAATATGGTTTAGAGGCGAGTTATGAAAAAATATTAAGGGGTAAAAAGGGTTTTAGAGGGATTTCTTTGTATGCTTATAGAGAGAAAAAGATTATTACTGCCCAAAAAGATCCTATTCCAGGTAGGTCAATAGTATCAACTATTGATATTGAACTTCAAAAAGTTGCAGAAGAGGCATTAGGAGAAGAGAAAGGAGTAGTTATTGTTTCTAATCCTTGGACTGGAGAGATATTGGCTCTTGTTAGTCATCCCTCTTTTGATCCTAACAAATTTATTGAAGGTTTTACTAAGAAAGAATGGGAAGAATTAATTAAAAATCCTGATAATCCTTTAAATAATCGTGCTATTTCCTCTCTTTATCCTCCGGGTTCAATCTTTAAACTTGTAGTTGCTCTTTCTGCTCTTGAAAATAATAAAGTTTCTTCAGAAGATAGATTTTATTGTCCTGGGGAGTATAAGATAGGTAAATATACATTTAGGTGTTGGAAAAAAGGAGGACATGGTCATTTAGATTTCATTGAGGGAATAGCTCAGTCTTGTAATGTTGTATTTTTTAATGTAGGGTTAAGGATTGGAGATAAAAGCATTGAAGATTATGCTAAAAGGTTTTTTTTGGATTCTAAGACTGGTATTGATATACCTGGAGAGCTAAAGGGATTTATTCCTTCTAGGGAATGGAAGATGGAAAGATTGAGAGAACCATGGTATCCTGGAGATACCCTTAATCTTTCTATTGGTCAAGGATATATTCTTGTTACGCCTATGGAGATACATGCTATGATGAGTATGATTGCTACAGAAGGGATTTTATATAAACCTCATTTGGTCTCTAAAATTATAGGGATGGATGGTAAAGAAGAAGTTATTAACCCTGAAGTGGTAGGGAAGGTAAGTATAAGCCAAAATTCTTGGGCAGTATTGAAAAAGGGTATGAAAAAAGTAGTTGATGAGGGAACAGGTTTGGCAACTCGTATACCTGGAGTTAATATATCTGGAAAGACTGGGACCGCAGAAAATCCTCATGGGGAAAGTCATGCGTGGTTCTCCTGTTTTTTTCCTTCAGAAAATCCTCAATATGTGGTTACGGTATTTGTGGAACATGGTAAAAGTGGTGGTGGTAGAGCAGCTCCTATAGCTAAAAAGGTAATAGAATACATAGTCAAAGGGGGAGTTAAAAATTGAGTAAAATATCTTTTAAAGGTGATTTAAAAGAAGGAATAAAAATTATTATTGATCCTAATCTTAATTGGGATGAGATAAGAAATTTGATCGTCGATGAAATAAAAAGCAAGGAAGGTTTTTTGAAAGGAAGTAGTATATATGTGGATTTTCAAGGTAAGGACATAAAAGATGAAGATTGGCAGGAATTCCGGAAGGAAATCTATGAAAAATATGGTATAATGCTAAGCAAAGAACTATATAGGTTAAGGATTTCAAATTCTAACAATGCTAAGATAGTCTTAGGTCCTATAAGAAGTGGTAAATCTTTAAATGTAAAAGATAATTTACTTGTTATAGGAGATGTTAATTCAGGATCAGAAATAATTTGCAATAAAAATGTTTTTGTGTTGGGAAAGGTTAGAGGCTCTATCTGGGCAGGATATGAGAATAATGATAAGGCAACTATTTTTGCTCTCGAACTTGAACCTGAAAAAATACAGATAGCAAGGTATATATTAGATTTATCTAAAATTAAAAAGGAAAAAACTGGAGTTGGTTATTGGGTCTATGTAGAGAATGGAGAGGTAAAATTAAATAGATATTCAGGGGGTAAAAAGAATGGGTAAAGCTATTGTAATAACTTCAGGAAAGGGTGGTGTGGGAAAGACAACAGCTGTAGCGAATATTGGTACTGGTCTTGCAATGAGGGGGTTTAAAACAGTTCTTGTGGATACCGATATTGGACTGAGAAATTTAGATCTTCTTCTCGGACTTGAAAACAGAATAGTCTATAATCTTGTAGATGTGGTAGAAGGAAAATGCAATTTAAAACAGGCTCTTGTGAGGGATAAAAGATTAAATAATCTTTATCTTTTACCTGCAGCTCAGACCAAAGAAAAAGAGTCAGTAACAATAGAACAAATGAGAGCGCTCATAAACGATCTCAAAAAGGATTTTGATTTTGTGTTGATTGATTCTCCTGCTGGAATAGAACATGGATTTAGATCTGCTATATCAGGAGCTGACGAGGCAATAGTGATTACTACTCCGGAAGTTTCTTCGGTTAGAGATGCTGATAGGGTTATTGGTCTGCTTGAGGCTAATGGTTTTGAAAATCTGAGTCTTATTGTCAATAGAGTAAGATTTGATATGGTAAAAAATGGAGATATGCTTGGGGTTGATGATCTTTTAGAAATCCTGTCTATCGAACTTCTGGGTATTGTGCCCGAAGATGAAAATTTAATAATTAGTGTAAATAAGGGAGAACCTATAATATACAATTCTGATAAGTGTAAGGCAGGACTTGCTTTTAGTCTCATAGTAAAGAGACTTCTTGGAGAAGATGTATCTTGGGATGAACTTGAGAAAGGTGAGTCTTTTTTAGAAAGAATCTTTAAATTTTTAAGAGGGTAAGAGGAGGGGAAGATGCTATTAAATACAATTTGGGGAAGGAAAATTACTTCTAAAGATGTTGCAAAAGAAAGGCTTCAAGTAGTTTTAGTTTATGATAGAGCTAAGATTGAACCTCAGCTTGTAGAGAAGTTGAAAGAAGATCTTGTAAATACAGTTTCAAAATATTTAACTTTTGATTCAAATAATATAAAAATAGAATTATCAAGTGAAGACAATAAATCAATTCTTAGAATTGACATACCCTTAAAAGATTAAAGATTATGGATTTTCTTAACGAGTTAAATAAAGAGCAATTAGAGGCTGTTTTTGAGATAGAAAGACCTGTTCTAATCTTAGCAGGTGCTGGTTCTGGAAAAACCAGAGTTATTACCTATAAGATAGCTTATTTGATAAAAAATAATTTTGCTAAGCCCGAAAATATTGTTGCACTGACTTTTACAAATAAAGCAGCAGAGGAAATGAAGCGAAGAATAGATAACCTGTTAGGGGTGAAGAATGTAGATAAAGTTTGGGCAGGTACTTTTCATGGATTTGGCTTGTATCTCCTTAAAAATTTTGGTAGATATTGGAATCTATGTCCTAATTTTGTAATCTATGATGAGAATGATCAGGAAGATTTGATAAAAGATATTTTAAAAGATCTAAATAGATCAAAAGAATATAGTGCAAGAGACATAAAGGAAAAGATATCCCGATTAAAGGATCAGTTGATTACTCCCCAAGAATTTTCTAATATTATTTCTAATTCTTTTGATGAAATAGTTTTAGAAGTGTATAAAAAGTATGAGAAAGAATTAAGAAAAAATAATGCTCTGGATTTTGCTGATTTACTCTTATATTCTATAAATTTGCTTTATGAGAAGCCAGCTATATGTGGCTTTTTACAAGATAAGATTGAATATGTGTTGGTGGATGAGTATCAAGATACTAATAAAGCCCAGTATGAACTATTTAAAATAATTGTCCTTGATAAGCAAAAATTTTCAGTAGTAGGAGATGACGACCAAAGCATATATAGCTTTAGAGGTGCAGATTATCAGAATATATTTAAACTTGAAAAGGATTTTAAAAATTTAAAGATTATTTTTCTGACCAAAAATTACAGGTCGACTCAGCAGATACTTGAAATTGCAAATGCTCTTATTGCTAATAATGATAAGCGATATCCAAAAGAGTTGTGGAGTGATAAAAGAGATGGTACTTATCCCATACTTTTTAGGGCACTAAACGAAGAGGATGAGGCTAATTTTGTTATACGTCAAATAAGGCTTGAGTTAGCAAAAGGGAGGAAATTGTCTGAAATAGCTATACTGTATAGGACTAATCGTCAATCAAGGCCTTTCGAGGAAGCCTTGATAAGAAATAATATACCCTATAAAGTAATAGGAGGACTGAGTTTTTTTGATAGAAAAGAAGTAAAGGACATAGTAGCCTATTTAAATATAATTTACAATCCCAACGATTTAATAAGCTTAAAGAGAATAATTAATGTTCCAAAAAGAGGAATAGGCGAAGCTACTTTTAATATGATAAGAGAATACTATAACAAAGGCTACTCTTTGTTGGAGGCAATAGGAGAAGTTTCAAGAATTAAGAGAGAAGTTAAATCTTTTTACGATCTTTGGAAGTATTTCTTGGATTTAAAAAGTAGTTTGAATATAAGAGAGCTAATTGCTACTATTATTGACAAGACCAATTATTTATCAGAGTTTCAGAACCAAGGAAAAGAGGAATTAACAATTAGAATGGACAATCTAATGGAACTGATGGATTTTGCAGATAATTTTCCAGGTAAAACACAAGATACCTTAGGAGATTTTCTAAGTCATCTGAGTTTGACTAGTAGTAAACTTGAAAGTAGTTTAGAAGAAGGAAAGGTATCACTAATAACTCTTCATAGTGTGAAGGGGTTGGAATTTGAAGTAGTCTTCCTAGTTGGTATGGAAGAAGGTCTATTACCCCATTACAACGCAGCTACAAGGGAAGAAATACAGGAAGAAAGAAGGTTGTGTTATGTAGGAATAACAAGAGCAAAAGAAAAACTTTATCTTTCTTATGCTGTAAAGAGATATAATAGATATCAAGAACCCTCAAGATTTATTGAGGAGATTAGTCATCTTTTAAGTGTTAAAAAATAGATAATTTATGGTATAATATCTCCAGAAAGAGTCGGGGCGTAGCGCAGGGGAAGCGCGTCCGTTTGGGGTGCGGAAGGTCGCTGGTTCGAGTCCAGTCGCCCCGACCACTTTTTTAATCGGGGCGTAGCGCAGTTGGCTAGCGCGCCTGCTTCGGGAGTAGGAGGTCGCTGGTTCAAGTCCAGTCGCCCCGACCACTTCTAAGCAATGAAAAAGTATATCCATGCTTATATTTCAGGGATAGTCCAAGGAGTTGGATTTAGATATTTTGCCTATAAATGGGCAAAAAGATTAGGTATTTCTGGGTATGTGAGAAACCTAAGAGATGGAAGAGTAGAAGTTGAGGCTGAAGGAGAAGAAGATGTTCTGAGAGAATTTATTAAAAAATTAGAGGAGGGTCCTTTAGGAGCGGTAGTTGAAAGAGTTGAAGTTATCTGGGGAGAATGTAAAAATATATTTATGGACTTTGAAATAAGGTGAGAAAAAATGTATGATTACGAATGGTATGTGGATTTGGTTGCAGAAGATCAATTGCACTGTTATAAGATAGAAGAAGTCATAGTAGATTTAGTATCTCCTTATCAAAGGATACAAATTATTAAGAATCCTACTTATGGTAAATGCTTAATAATAGATGGTAAAATGCAATCTACTGAAAAGGATGAGTTTATTTATCATGAGGTCCTTATTCATCCTGCCTTAATATTACATCCTAATCCTCAAAAGGTTCTTGTTATAGGGGCTGGAGAGGGAGCAACCTTAAGAGAGTTATTAAAGTATGAGAATGTAAACATTACAGCTATAGAGATAGATCCTAACATGGTAGATTTTGCTGAAAAATACCTCTGGGAATGGCATCAAGGAGCTTTTAGGAACGAAAGGGTGAAGTTAATTTTTGAGGATGGTTGGAATTTTGTTAGAGATACCTGTGAAAAATTTGATATAGTAGTCCTTGATTTACCAGAGCCTTATCCTGATACCCCAGCCTATAGATTATATACCGAAGAATTTTATAAGATGATTTATCATATCCTTAACCCTTCAGGAATAGTAGTTACTCAGGCTGAAACTGTTCAGCTAGGGCAGGAATATAAACATTTTAACATTAAAAAGAATTTTTCTGCAGTTTTTAAGAGTTCTCACTCTTATCAAACTTTTATTCCCTCTTTTGATGGAAGTTGGGGTTTCCTTATAGGTTCAAGAGATGAGTTAAATCCTTTTAAGCCTGTAGAAGTTATTAATGAATTGATTGGTAAAAAAATAAAAGGTGAATTAAAATATTACGATGGAGAGACCCATAATCATCTTTTTCATTTGCCTAAGTATCTAAGAAAATTGATCTAAAAGCCTTGAGTTTTAAAGATTTTGATGCTCCAAAATATAAATATAAAAGAAAAAGTTTAGTTGAGATTTTAAAAAATGAGGGTATAAAATCTCAAAAAGTGTTAGATGCTATTCTTAAAGTACCAAGGCATATCTTTGTTCCTTCTGAATATTTGGATCTTGCCTATGAGAACGAAGCTTTACCTATAGGATATGAACAAACTATTTCTCAACCTTATATTGTGGCTTTAATGACAGAAGCCTTAGATCTTAAAGGTGATGAGAAGGTTTTAGAGATAGGAACAGGATCTGGATATCAGACTGCTATACTTGCAGAACTAGCTAAGGAGGTTTATACCATAGAAAGGATAAGAGAATTATCTGAAGAAGCAAAGAAAAGAATAAAACTATTAGGGTATAGTAATGTTTATTTCAAAGTGGGAGATGGGACCTTAGGATGGGAGGAATTTTCCCCTTATGATAGAATTATAGTTACGGCTGCTTCTTATGATATTCCGAATCCTTTAAAAGAACAGCTGAAAGATGGAGGAGTGATGGTTATACCTATAGGAGGAAGAGATTTTCAGTATTTGTATAAAATAACAAAAAAAAATGGAAATTTTTATAGAGAAAATTTAGGTGGGGTGAGATTTGTTCCTTTGAAAGGAGAATATGGATGGAAAGATTAAATAAAGTGGGTAAGCTTGAAATTTTAAGAAGAGAGGCAGAGGGTTGTAGAAATTGTTCCTTGTGGCAGGAAAGGACTAACTTAGTTTTTGGAGAAGGTAATCCAGATGCTTTTATAATGTTTGTAGGAGAAGCTCCAGGTTTTCATGAAGATCAACAAGGAAAACCTTTTGTAGGAGCAGCTGGAAAACTTCTTACAGAGCTCATAGAATCCATAGGACTTAAGAGAGAAGATGTATATATAGCCAACGTCTTGAAATGTCGTCCTCCTAATAATCGAGAACCTCTTCCTGAAGAGATAAGAGTATGTTTTCCCTTCTTGAGACAGCAAATTGAGATTATAAATCCCAAAATTATATGTACCTTAGGTAGGTATGCTGCTTATGCCATATTAGGACATTCTGTAAATATTTCTACGTCTCATGGAAAGGATTATTACGTGGATGGAAGAAGAGTTTTTGTTACTTATCATCCTGCAGCAGCTCTTTATCATGGTAAACTTCTTGAAAATATTAAAAAGGACTTTGAAAAACTAAAAGAATTATATGAAGCAGTGTTAAAGTCAGAAAAAGAGCAGAATTTACCTAATAAAAAGGAGAAAGAACAGCTTTCTTTCTGGTAGACAATTAAAAACTTGTGAAAGGGGATGATTATCATGGATAAGGAATCCATATTAAAGGGATTAGATGGTTTTTCGAAATTGGCAAAGCAGGATATGTTAATGAGTGTTCATACTGAAAATCCTGAATATTGGAGAAAAAATGCCGAAGCAAGACATGATAAATATAAAGAGTTATATAAGTTAGTGGAAGAGGTAGGCTTAGATATGGCTATTGAGAAGACTATTGAGGAGTATAAAAGTCTCAAGGAGGAAAATGATCCCGTAGCAAGGGGTAAAAAAAGAGCTTTAGAAAGTTTTTTTGTCTTAGTAGGAATAGATCCATCTCAACTATAAATTTTGGTTTAGGTGATTAATACATGAGTTTTGTGCATTTGCATGTGCACACAGAGTATAGTTTGCTCGATGGGGCTTGTCGTATTGATGAATTAATAGACCAAGCTGTTGCTTTTAATATGCCTGCTGTAGCTATTACTGATCATGGAGTAATGTATGGAGTTGTAGATTTTTATAAGAAGGCCATAGAGAAAGGAATAAAACCTATTATTGGATGTGAGGTATATGTGGCTCCAGCTTCAAGATTTGATAAAAAACAAAGGACTGATCTTTTTCATTTAATTCTTCTTGCAAAGGACTTTGAAGGTTATAAAAATTTAATAAAGTTAGTGAGCTTATCTTTTTTAGAGGGATTCTATTATAAACCGAGGGTGGATAAGGATTTATTGAGACAATATTCCAAAGGGCTTGTTGCTTTATCAAGTTGTTTAGCTGGTGAAATACCAACTTACATTTTACAAAACAATATAGAGAGGGCAAAAAATGCAATAAAAGAGTACTTAGATATTTTTGGAGAGGATTTCTACTTAGAATTGCAGAATAATGGGATGGAGGAGCAAGAATATGTAAACAATTACTTAATTAGGCTTGCTAAAGAATTTAATGTTCCTCTCGTGGCAACCAATGATGTTCATTATCTTAGAAAAGAAGACGCAGAGATTCACGATATACTCCTCTGTATACAGACAGGATCTAAGTTGAATGATAAAGATAGATTAAGATTTAAAACTAACGAATTTTATTTTAAGTCTCCTGATGAGATGATAAACCTATTTAAGGATGTGCCTGAAGCTATAGAGAATACTTTTAAAATTGCTGAAAGATGCAATGTAGAAATTCCCCTTAACAATATCATCCTTCCTGTATTTGAAGTTCCAGAAGGCGAAACCTTAGATTCTTATTTTGAGAAGTTATGCTGGGAAGGTGCAAAGAAGAGGTTTGGAGAAAATATTCCTCAGGAGATTAAAGAGAGATTATCTTATGAGATCTCAGTTATAAAACAAATGGGGTTTTCAGGTTATTTCTTAATTGTTCAGGACTTTGTTAATTATGCAAAAAGTAAAGGTATTCCTGTGGGACCTGGGAGAGGATCAGCAGCTGGCTCCTTGGTTTCTTATGTTTTAGGTATAACTAATATAGAACCTACAAGATGGGGTTTAATCTTTGAAAGGTTTTTAAATCCTGAAAGGGTAACGATGCCAGATATAGATATTGATTTCTGTTTTGAGAGAAGAGAAGAGGTTATTGAATATGTTAGAAATAAATACGGAAGGGAACATGTAGCTCAAATTATAACCTTTGGAACTATGGCTGCAAGAGCTTCTGTAAGGGATGTGGGTAGAGTTCTTGATGTACCTTATAATGAGGTAGATAGAATAGCAAAACTCATACCTCCAAATACTAGTATTGAAGAGGCTTTAAGCACTTCAGAAGAGTTAAGAAATTTGGTAGAAAGCAATCCACAAGCTAAAAGAATCATAGAAATTGCGAAGAGGATAGAAGGTAATGCAAGGCATGCATCAATTCATGCTGCAGGAATAGTAATTTCTAAGGATCCTTTAATGGAATACGTTCCTTTGCAAGTTATGAACGGTAATGATGTGGTAACTCAGTTTCCTATGACTAATTTAGAAGAATTAGGACTTTTAAAGATGGACTTTTTAGGGCTAAGAACTCTTACTGTAATTTACGATACTGTTAAGAAAATTAAAGAAAATTATGGTATTGAAATAGATATCAGTAATATTTCTCTAACTGATGAAAAAGTATACGAGCTTTTGCAAAAAGGAGACACTATTGGAGTTTTCCAGTTAGAAAGTAGGGGTATGAGAAATCTTCTAAGGGATATTAAACCTGAAAAATTTGAAGATCTTATAGCAGTTCTTGCCTTGTATAGGCCTGGTCCTCTTGGTAGATTGGAGAGTTATATAAAAAGAAAAAGGGGGGAAGAAAAGGTTGAATATATGCATCCTGCATTAGAACCAATACTATCTGAGACTTATGGAGTAATAATTTATCAGGAGCAAGTTATGGAGATTGCTCATAAACTTGCAGGATTTACTTTGGGTCAAGCAGATGTTTTGAGAAGAGCAATGGGTAAGAAAAAGCCAGAGGTTATGGAGGAACAGAGAGGGATTTTTGTAAAAGGGGCTGTAGAAAGAGGAATACCAGAAGAGGTAGCAGTAGAAATTTTTGAGGATATGGCAAAATTTGCAGAATATGGTTTCAACAAATCTCACAGCGCAGCTTATGCCTTTGTCTCTTTTCAGACAGCTTATTTAAAAGTTTATTATCCCAAGGAATATATGGCATCACTCCTTACGAGCGTTAAAAACAATACTACTAAGCTAAGTAAATATATAGCTGAGGCTAAAAGAATAGGTATAAAGATATTGCCTCCAGATATTAATGAAAGTATGGTAGATTTTACAGTTACCCCACAAGGGATAAGATTTGGCTTATCAGCTATTAAGAATGTAGGAGAGAATGTGGCAGAAGCTATAGTGGAGGAAAGAGAGAAAGGTAAATTCAAGTCTATCTTTGATTTTATAAAAAGATTGAGTTCAAAGGTCATTAACAAAAGGACTTTGGAAAGTCTCATAAAGAGTGGAGCTTTTGATAGTTTTGGATATAGTAGGAGGGCGCTTTTGGCTAATATAGATAAGATTCTTGAATCTGCTCAAGTGATAAAGAAAGCTCACGTAGGGCAGGTTTCTCTTATTGATTTAGAGGCTCTACCTCAAGATGAGTTTATAAATAATATGCCTGAATTTTCTATAGATGAAATTCTTGACATGGAAAAAGAAATGTTAGGATTTTATGTATCTTATGATCCTCAAGAGGAATTGAGGAAACTTTCAGAGAAACTCTTTGATTATACCATTGATGATCTCCTCGAAATAGAATCTGGTTCTCAGGTGGTTGTTCCAGGTATCTTGAAAAATGTGAGAGAAGTTATTGATAGAAAGAATCAAAAAATGCTTTTTGCTACCCTCGAAGATTTTACTGGAGAGGCGGAAATTACTGTGTTTTCCAGTGTATATAGTAATCATAAGGATATTCTAAGAGAAGGTAAAAAAGTAATTATTAGTGGAAGATTAGAAGTTGATAAGGATGAGTCTGAAGAGAGAATAAAAATAATTGTGGATCAGGTAGGAGATTTAGAGGGAAATATTTTGCTGATTCAATTGGATAACAGAATTGGTTATGAAGTACTATTTAGAATAAAGGAAATTTTGAAAAATAAGAAAGGACTTGTTCCTGTAATCATAAGGTTTGATGAGAATGCTATTCTTACAGCTCCAGATTTTTGGATTACTTATGATGAAGAACTTAAGAAAAATTTAGATAATCTTAAGAAATATGGGATCGAATGTAAACTTGAAAGTATGCAAAAACTTTTGTGATTTATGGTAAAATAATCAAAATTTGTATTTTATTAGGAGGGGACATGTTCAGGGATTGGTTTAAAAAAGATGAGAAAAATAACTCAAGAGATATTCCTGATGGTTTATGGATAAAATGTCCTCAGTGTTCTCAAATTATATACTCTAAAGATTGGAATGAGAACTATAAAGTTTGCATTAAATGTGGTTATCATGACCAGTTGACCGCATGGGAAAGAATAGATCTGTTAATAGACTATGGAACTTTCAAAGAGATATACAAGAATGTTGCTCCAGTTGATATTTTGGGATTTACTGATACGAAGCCATATACTCAGAGATTAAAGGAAGCTCAGGAAGCTACAGGGTTAAAAGATTCCATTCTTGCTGGACAAGGAGAAGTTAATGGTATTCCTATTTATATCATGGTCATGGATTTTAGATTTATAGGTGGAAGTATGGGATCGGTAGTAGGAGAGAAAGTAGTGAGGGTTGTTGAAAGAGCAATAGTTGATAAATTTCCTGTGGTCTCTGTAATTGCCTCAGGTGGAGCAAGAATGCAAGAAGGTTTATTTTCGCTTTATCAAATGGCAAAGACCAGTGCAGCTATAGGGAGACTTAGCAAAGCTAAGATACCTTATATAAACATTCTTACTCATCCTTCTACCGCGGGGGTTCTTGCTAGTTTTGGTTCGCTTGGAGATGTAATTATTGCAGAACCAGGAGCTTTAATTGGGTTTACAGGACCAAGGGTTATTGAGCAGACAATAAAGCAGAAACTTCCTGAGGGTTTCCAAAAGTCTGAATTTCTTTTAGAGCATGGTATGATAGATATGGTTGTAGAAAGAAAGAAACTTAAAAGTGTATTGTATTCCATACTAAACCACCTATGGAGGAAGGTATGGTAAATAAGCTGTCGCCATGGGAGAGAATCTTAATAGCGAGGCATCCTAAAAGACCTACTTTTACTGATTTTTTGAATGAGCTTTTTGATAATTTTTTAGAACTTCATGGTGATAGACTTTTTGGAGATGATCCTGCAATAATTGCTGGTTTTGGAAGTTTTGAAAATGAGAGTGTAGTTATTATAGGACAGGAGAAGGGAAAGTCTATTCAAGAGAAGATGAAAAGAAATTTTGGTATGCCCCATCCAGAAGGATATAGGAAGGCTTTGAGAGTTATGAAGTTGGCAGAAAAATTTTCTCTGCCTGTTATCTCTTTTATTGATACTGCTGGAGCTTATCCAGGAATAGGGGCAGAAGAAAGGGGACAGGCTTGGGCAATTGCTAATAATTTAAAAGAAATGTCCCTCTTAGAAACACCCATAATTGTAGTAGTTTTAAGTGAGGGCGGAAGTGGAGGAGCTTTGGGAATAGGTGTTGGAGATTATATTATGATTCTTGAGAACGCTTATTATTCTGTAATCTCTCCTGAAGGATGTGCTTCTATCTTATTTAGAGATTCTTCTAAGGCTCCCGAAGCTGCTGAGGCTTTAAAGATTACTTCTGAAGATCTTTTGAAATTAGGACTTGTAGATGAAATTATTCCAGAGCCTAATGGTGGAGCTCATGAGGATTTCCTTGGTACTGTCGAAAATCTAAGAAAAGCGTTAAGTAGAGTTTTGAAGAAGTATAAAAATAAAGAGACAAGAGTCCTTCTTGAAGAAAGATGGATAAAATTGAGGAGTTATGGTAGATTTGTTGAGGAGGAAGAAAAATGATTAGAAGAATTGGAGTGCTTACAAGTGGTGGAGATGCTCCTGGAATGAATTCTGCTATAAGGGCTATTGTAAGGTTTGGAATATCTAAGGGAATAGAAATTATAGGGATAGAGAGGGGATATCAGGGTTTAATTGAGGGGGAATTTAAGGTATTATCAAGAGATGATGTAAGCGAGATAGTTCAAAAAGGTGGTACTATCTTACGTACTGCAAGATCGGATGAGTTTAGAGAAGAAGAAGGTCAGAAGAAAGCCATTGAAAATATGGAAAAACATGGATTAGACGCTTTAATAGTGATCGGAGGAGAAGGTTCTCTTAAGGGTGCCTATGATCTTTTTAAAAAGGGTATAAATGTGGTGGGAATTCCTGGCAGTATTGATAATGATGTGTGGGGTACTGATTTTTCTATAGGTTTTGATACTGCCTGCAACAATGTAATAGATGCGATAAACAAAATTAGAGATACAGCCGCAGCTCACGAAAGAACCTTTGTTATTGAGGTCATGGGTAGAGAGTGTGGCTTCATAGCCTTTACTTCAGGACTTGTTAGTGGTGCAGATATAATTCTTATTCCAGAAGTTCCTATTGATTTTCCATATATTACAGAAAAACTGAGAGAAAGGCAAAAAAGGAAAAAGAGACACAATATTATTGTAGTAGCAGAAGGTGTTGGAAGTGCCTATTTTATAGGTAAGCAGATTGAGGATAAGCTTGGAATTTCTACAAGAATAGTTGTTCTCGGGCATATTCAAAGAGGGGGTTCACCCTCGGTTTTTGATAGAAATATGGCTACCTTTATGGGGGTAGAAGCTATAAAGAGACTTCTTAATGGGGAAGGCGGAGTAATGATAGGATGGCAAAAGAATTCCCCTGTTCCTATTTCCCTTGAAGAAGTATCAAAATATAAGAAGAGAGTTCCACCGGAACTTTATTGGGAGGTGGAATGTTTGTGGTAGACTATTGGTGCCGAAGGCCGGAGTCGAACCGGCACGGGTGTCACCCACCCACCAGATTTTGAGTCTGGCGCGTCTGCCAATTCCGCCACTTCGGCACTCTTGATAAATGATAACTTTTAGTATAAGCTTTTGTCAAGATCTAAATCCAATTGAAGAAGGGGGAAATCTTTGGTGAAAAGGTTATTTTGTCCTTGGAGGATAAAGTATGTTGTATCAGAGAAAGAAAAGGACTGTATTTTTTGTAAAAAACTTTTAGAAAATAAAGACGAAGAAAATCTAATTCTGTTGAGGGGAAGGTTTAATTTTATCATATTGAATCTATATCCTTACAATAACGGACATCTCATGATTGTGCCTTATGAACATACCAATGATATTACTAAATTGGATACTGAAACTCTTATGGAAATGATGAGATTTCTTCAATTGTCTGTCAAAGCTTTAAAAGAGACTATGAATCCTCACGGGTTTAATATAGGTTTCAACATAGGAGAAGTAGCTGGAGCAGGAATAGCTGAACATTTGCATATGCACGTAGTTCCAAGGTGGAATGGGGATACTAACTTCATGTTTGTTTTAGGTGAAACAAAGGTAATTCCTGAAGACTTGCAGAGTACATATAAAAAACTAAAGCCAGTTTTAGATAGACTATATGAAGAAGAGAAGAAATCTCAAGAGTCTTCTTAGGTATATCTATCTTAAGTTACTCAGATTTAAAGATCCACCTGAAAAAATCGCTTTAAGTTTTAGTATAGGCGTTTTTATAGGTATTTTTCCAACCTTTGGGGTTGGAGGAATCTTAGTGATATTGATTTCTTATATTTTCAAACTAAATTATTTAGCAGGGCTACTTGGAACTTTTATAATGAATTATTTTACCTCTCCATTCTTTTGGGCTTTGAGTTATTTTGTAGGAGATTTTATTTTAACTGGTAAGTTTGAATGGCGAGGGTTTGAGAGGGGAAGCTTTAAGGTTTTTGCCATATCCTATTTATTGGGAAACTTTATTGTATCAACTACATTTTCAGTAATTTCTTATCTTGTTGTAAAGAAAATAGTAACAACTTATAGAAAAAAAAGAGGAGGGCACAAACCCTCCTCTTCTTAAATTTTTTACTTATTAAAGAATGTCTTTACACTTTCATAAAATTCTGGATCAACATTCTTTGTCTTTCCTTCAATCAGGGTTATATCTACTGGTACTAAATCATTTCCTTTTACAGCTACAAATAGTCCGGATTTTCCTTCATGTACCAAATCTACAGCTTTTTTACCAAGAAGAAGTCCCATGATTCTATCTCTTATTGAGGGACTTCCACCCCTTTGAAGATGGCTTAAAATTACCGCTCTAGTCTCAATTCCTAAGTTTTTCTGTATCTCTTCAGCAAGAACATTTCCTACACCACCTAAGCGGATATGACCAAAGGCATCGACCATTCCTTCTTGACCTTTTTGATAGGTAAAGCCTGGAAGTTGTACTCCCTCTGCAATGGCTACAACTGCATGATTTCTTCCTCTGGCGTAGAGTTTTCTTATATGGTTGTAGAGATCTTCAAGATTTGGTTCTACTTCAGGAATTAAGATATAATCTGCGCCACCTGCAAGTCCTCCATAAAGGGCTAACCATCCTGCATGTCTCCCCATTATTTCTACCACAATAACTCTGGCATGAGATCTTGCAGTATCTCTAAGTCTTTTAATTGCATCAACAACTACCTCAACGGCAGTATCAAAACCAAGGGTATAATCAGTCTCTTCTAAGTCCTTATCAATGGTCTTTGGAACACCAATCATGGGAAGACCAAGTTTACTAAATTTTGATGCAACTCCAAGGGTATCCTCACCACCTATGGCTATTAAGGCGTCTAAGTTTAATTTTTTAAAGTTTTCAATACATTTTTGGACGTCTTCTTCCTTTTTAAAAGGATTTGTTCTCGAACTTCCAAGAATTGTTCCACCAACTTCAAGAATATCCTCCACTATATCCAAGGATAATGGCATCGTATCTGCTTTGATAAGTCCAGCCCATCCATATTTTAGACCTATAACTTCATCCCCGTAATCCAATGCCCTCATTACGATCCCACGAATAGCTGGATTTAATCCTGGACAATCTCCTCCACCTGTTAGTACACCAATGCGCATTTTGCTCATTTTTCCTCCTCCTTTTTAAGAGTTTTTTTTGATTAATTATGATTTTATTATTTAGAATAAAAATTGACAAGCTTTTTAAAGGTTGTTAGACTTTATAGACATGTCATAAATAAATCCTTGAGGGGTAGGAAAAAAATGAATAAAAGAGTTATTAGGAATAATAAAGATATCACATTAAATCATTATTTGAGATTGTTTGTTTTTGCTTTTTTGCTTTTAATGGTCTTTTTAGTTCCTATTGCACAACCTATTTTTCTTAAATTACACGATATATCTGAGATACCTAAGGTAACCCTTATTAGAGTATTGGGCAGCTTTGCTTTGTTGTTATGGGCTGTTTGGACGTATATTTTAAATAAAAGATTGAGATTACCTCCCAAAATTGTTTCTGCTGGAATTTTTCTATTCTTAATCTCTTGGGGTTTATCTACCATATTTTCTACTAACTTCTACTTGAGTTTCTTTGGTTCATACATGAGACAAATGGGATTTTTAACTTATTTTTTCTATTTTGCTACTTTTTTTCTTCTTTACGATGTTATAGAAACTCATACAGAATTAAGATATTTCTATTGGACTATTGTTATTACTACAGTTGTTGTTGACTTCTTTGGAGCATTGCAACTGTATAGATTAATGCCTTGGTATGAGAGAGTAAGAACAGAATCAAGAATAATTTCCACTTTGGGACATGCTGATTTTTTGGGACACTTCTTGGTAATGGTGATGCCTCTTATTTTGGCTCTAATATATCAGGTAAAAAACTTATGTTTGAAGATTTCTCTTTATTTTTTATTTTTACTATCTTTTTTAGTTCTTCTTGGAAGTTATACTCGTGGTGCTTGGGTTGCTTTTTTGGTTGGGATTATATTTTATTACGCTTTTGTGTTGTTGAAAGAGAAAAAATTCTTTACTTCTAAAAACAAGATAATAACCTTGGCTTTAGTTTTAGGTTTAGGCTTTACTGTTGGTATTTTTTATATCAGTGAAACAAAGTTGTACCTTGAGAGAAAGGATGTAGGGTTATTTTCTCTTAAAGAGAGATTTGAAAGTATAGGAGCTGGCCTCGGAGTAACTCAACAAAACCCAAGGGTCTTGACTTGGAGAGATAGTGTAAGACTTTTTGAAGATAAGATTTTAAAATCGCCAAGAATAATATATGGATTAGGTCCAGAAACCTTTTCCTTTAATTTCACCCCTTACAAATCCTTAGATTTAGCAAGATATGATAGAGGAAAGGGATATCCTGATAGAGAGCATAATGAATTTTTAGATATACTCTTTCCTCAAGGTCTTTTTGGTTTATTCTCCTTTATTTTTATCATAGTGAGTGTTTTCTTCTATAGTATTAAAAATTACCACCATATTAATCCCGAAAATAGAATTCTTTTCTTAGGAGCTCTTACAGGATGGATCTCTTTTTTGGTGCAGGGACTTGTTCTTTTTGGTTTATCTGCGACTTATCTATACTTCTGGATATTGACCGCCTTTATTATGATATTTTTTAAGCTGGAAAAGAAAGATTCTGTATGGGAAGTTTCTCTTTCTTCTTTGGCTAGATTATTTATTCTAATATTGTGTATCTTCGTAAGTATTTTCAGTATAAAGTTCTCTTTGCAATTTTTTAGAGCAGAAATTTATTATAGATATGGATTGGACTATATAAATTCTGGCGAGGTTGGAAGGGCAGCTGCCATATTAGAGGAGGCAATAAAATTACGCCCTCAAGAAACAGCTTTTCATGAGGCAGTAATAAAAGCATATTTAGGGATTATGGGAGGGGCTGAAAATGAGGATATTAAAAAGGAGGCTTTCATAAAGGGAGAGAGCCATATTAAAGGACTTTTGGAAAATGCTTATTATAAGTCGTTAACCTATAATCTTGTGGGAGCTTTTTATGCTCAAGCTTACCATTATCTAGGAAGAAAAGATGAGACCCTAATTAAAAAAGCGGAAGAATATTTAAATGAGGCTTTATCCTATGATAGATATTGTGTTCCTCCTATGGAAAATCTATTGAAAATGTATTCTACTGATTTGAAGAATGAAGAGAAGGCTCTCGAGATAGCTGAAAGAATTCTTGAGATAGATTCTTACCATGTTGAGGCAGCAAGCTACGCTGCAAAATTTTATTTCCAAGAGGGAGATTTTGAAAAAGCTAAAGAAATTTACGAAAGACTTTTGAGCATAAATCCTAATGATAAAAATATATTATTTAACCTTGGATTAGTTATGTACAGATTAGGTGACTTAAATAAGGCAGAGGAATATCTTTTGAAAAGTTTGAATATTGACCCTACCTACTCAAATGCTTTAGAGCTCTTGAGAGTCATTTATAAACAACTGGGTAAAGAGGACAAACTTAAAGAAATAAAAATAGATGAGAGAGTTTATATCCAAAGGGGGCTTGAAGCTTACAAGAATAAGGATTATAACTCGGCTTTTGATTATTTTAAGAAGGCTCTTGAACTTAAGCCTAATTCTCCTGAGATTATGAATAATATAGGAGCAGTTCTTTTTATGTCAGGCAGATATGATGAGGCTATCTTATGGTTTAAAAAAGCTTTAGAAACTAAAAAAGATTATGTACAAGCTTACGGAAATTTGGTCTATGCCTATCTTCAAAAAGGAGATCTATTTTCTGCAGAAGTTGTGTTAAATGAAGGGTTAAAATACGCTCCTAATGATGCAAATTTAAGAGAATTGAAAAATAAATTAGAGGAGCTTAAAAAGGAGAGGAGACAATGAAAAAAGTTGAATTAACTGAACAAGCATTAATGATTCTTGAGAAAAGGTATCTGAAAAAGGATGAGAATGGTAATGTAATTGAGACTCCTGAGGAGATGTTTGAAAGAGTAGCAGAGACCATTGCAAAGGTGGATTTGATTTATGATCCTAATGCAGATGTAGAAGCTGTAAAAGATATCTTTTATGAAATGATGTCTTCTCTGGAGTTTTTACCAAATTCTCCTACTTTGATGAATGCAGGAAGGCCTTTAGGCCAACTTTCAGCATGTTTTGTAATACCTATTGAAGATTCCTTAGTGAGTATCTTTGATGGCCTGAAGTATGCAGCTTTAATACATCAGTCAGGTGGAGGTACAGGTTTCTCCTTTTCTAAAATTCGTCCTAAGGGAGATATCGTTAGAAGTACAGGAGGAATAGCTTCAGGACCGGTTAGTTTTATGAAAGTATATGATGCGGCAACAGATACTATAAAACAGGGTGGTGTTAGAAGAGGGGCTAATATGGGAATTCTTCGGGTAGACCACCCTGATATCTGGGAATTTGTAACCTGTAAGGATCAAGAAGGTGTCCTTTCTAATTTTAATATTTCTGTAGCTGTAACTGATGGTTTTATGGAGGCAGTGTTGAATGATGAAGAATTTTCTCTTATAAATCCTCGGAATAAAGAAGTGGTTAAGAGGATAAGGGCTAAAGAGCTTTTTGATCTTATAGTAGAGCAAGCATGGAAGAATGGAGAACCTGGTGTAATATTTATAGATGAGATAAATAGAAAAAACCCAACACCCGAAGTTGGAGAGATAGAGTCTACAAATCCTTGCGGTGAACAGCCCTTACTTCCTTTTGAATCTTGTAATTTAGGTTCTATAAACCTCGGCAGAATGTTGAAAAAAGTTGGAGATAAGTATGAAATAAACTGGGATAAGTTAAGAACTACTGTACATAATGCAGTACATTTTTTGGATAACGTTATTGATGCTAATTTTTACCCGTTAAAACCTATAGAAGAAATGACTAAAGCAAATAGAAAGATAGGGCTTGGAGTAATGGGTTTCTATGACTTATTGATAAGGCTTGAAGTACCCTATAACACTAAGGAAGCAAGAGATATTGCAGAGAATATTATGAGTTTTATTCAAAAAGAGGCAAGAGAAGCATCGCAAGAACTTGCAAAAGAAAGAGGAGTTTTTCCTAATTGGGATAAGAGTATTTATAGGGATATGGGGTTGAGATTGAGAAATGCAACTCTAACTACCATTGCTCCTACAGGAAGCATAAGTATCATTGCTAACTGTTCATCAGGTATAGAGCCTATTTTTGCTCTTGCCTTTAAGCGTAAAATAAGTCTTGGTGAGTGGAATGAAGTATATCCATTATTTAAGGAGGCATTGATTAAAGAAAACCTATATTCTGAGGAATTAATAGAAAAGGTAATTCAAAAAGGCACTATTCAAAATATAACTGAGATTCCTGAAAAACTTAAAAGGTTATTTGTAACTGCTTTAGATATCTCTCCAGAAGATCATGTGTTAATGCAGGCATCTTTTCAAAAATATGTAGACAATGCAGTATCCAAAACAGTAAATTTGAGAGAGGATGCCACCTTGGAGGATATAAGAAAGATATATCTCATGGCTTACGAATTAAAACTTAAAGGAATAACAGTTTATAGAGATAAATCAAGAGCCTCTCAAGTTTTGGCGGTAGAAAAAGAAAAGAAGGAAACTAAGGAGAGAGATGCTCATAAGCTAATTCCCAGACCAAGGCCAACGATTACAAAAGGCGCGACTATAAAAATGAGGACAGGTTGTGGAAATTTATATATCACCATAAATGAGGATGAATTTGGTATATGTGAAGTTTTCTCAACTCTTGGTAAGGCAGGAGGATGTGCAGCATCTCAAACAGAGGCTATATCCAGGCTTATATCCCTTGCATTGAGGAGTGGAGTTGATGTAAATGCTATAATTAAACAATTAAAAGGAATAAGATGTCCTAATCCAGCAAGAACAGAAGATGGAGATCTTATTCTCTCTTGTTCTGATGCTATAGGAAAAGCATTGGAAAAATATCTCAATCTAAAAGAAGGAAAAAACAACACTCTCAATGATTTCATAGTAAGAAGTGAGGAGAAGACAGAAAAGAGCGAGAATTATTCTGGAATGCCTTGTCCTGAATGTGGATCGCCTTTGCAAGTTGCAGAAGGGTGTTTAACTTGTAGGGTTTGTGGATATTCTAAATGTTATTAAATTAAAGGAAGCCCCAAGGGGCTTCCTTATTTTTTTGGTCTTATTTCTGATATCCCTATATAAGGTTGAAGAGCTTTAGGAATTAGAATACTTCCGTCTTCTTGTTGATAGTTTTCAAAGATAGCAATTAAGGCTCTTGAGATAGCAATAGCTGTGCCGTTAAGCATATGTACGTATTCTACTTCTCCAGTGACTCTTCTAAATCTTATATTTAATCTTCTTGCTTGATAGTCAGTACAGTTTGAACAGCTCGTTACTTCTCCAAATTCTCCTCTTCCTGGCATCCATGCTTCGATATCAAATTTTCTGGCAGCAGGGGCCCCAAGATCTCCAGAACAAATATCTAAAACTCTATAAGGAATCTCTAATTTTTGAAAGATTTTCTCTTCTAAGCCCAGTATATACTCATGCATTTCTTCAGAATCTTCTGGTCTACATATTATAAATATCTCGGCTTTGCTAAATTGATGTACTCTGTACAATCCTCTGTTGTATCTACCATAAGCACCAGCTTCAGTTCTAAAACAGTGAGAAAAGCCTAAGTATTTTAGAGGCAGATCAAGCTCGTCAAGTATTTCATCTTTATGATACCCTCCAAGGGTTATCTCTGCGGTAGCTATTAATCCTAAATCTGTATCTTCTACTCTGTATATTTGAGCTTCAGGTCCACGAGGTTGAAATCCAATACCATCTATAATTTCCATTCGAGCTAAATCAGGAGTTATAAATAATTTAAAACCCTCTGGAAGAAGAGTATCTATTACTAATCTAAATAAAGCAAATTCTAAAAGTACTGCTTCGTTTTTTAAATAGTAAAAATTAGATCCTGTAACTTTACTTCCTCTCTCAAAATCTACGAGATCGTTTAATAATGCAAGATCTAAGTGATCCTTAGGAGTAAAATTGAATGTTTTTATCTCTCCCCATTTTTTTATTTCCACGTTGTCTTTTTCATCTTTCCCCCTTGGAGCTTTAGGAGAAAGGAAATTGGGAAGTTGCCAAAGTCTTGAAAAAAGTTCTTTTTCTACATTATCATATTCTTTTGCTAATTCTTCTATTTTTTCTTTTAAGATTTTTGCCTCTTTTATGAGTTTTTCTCTTTCTTCTCCTTGATGTTTTCCTATCTCTTGGGATATCTTGTTTCTTTGAGCTCTTAAATTGTCCAGTTCCTTTTGTAAAGATCTTCTTTTTGCATCTAATTCTATAATGTAGTCTACGTCATATTTTTGAGGATCCAAATTCCTTAGTATAATGTTTTCTTTCATAATTTCTGGATTTTCTCTAAGGATTTTAATGTCAATCATTCTTGTACCTCCTTTGCTTATTGGAGTATATTTTGTAATAAAAGAATAAGATTTGCAAGGGATAATATATAGAATAGTACTTTTTCTTGGAGACTGTTGGTTCTAAATATCCTTAAAGAGATTTTCCATTTTACTGGATAAAAGGGTCTTATCCCTTGGTAGGTAAAGAAGTCTCCGATTATATGGCCTAAATACCCGATATTGATGCCTGTATAGAAACCATTATAGAAATAGCTGAGATTTAGTGGAAGGTTTTTAAGGTTGTTAATATAAAATATAGAAAGTAGTATGTTTAAAAAGGTCAAACCTGTCAAGCTATGTAGGAGACCCCTATGTTCAAAAAGTGGTTTTAAAAGAGAATTAAAAATGAGGTTTAATATAAGTAAAACTCCTATAAAGATTAAAAGGAAAAAAATTGATTTTTGTGCAATGGTATTTAGAGTAGATTTGAGATCTAAAAAAGTGAAAAGGGAGAAAGATAAAATAAAACTTAGTAATGGTATTAACATGTTTAATAAGGTCTTTGCAGGCAAGATTCTTTTAGAGATTTCAGACTTTGGCGCATCAATATCTGGAATAAATGTTCCTACCAGGGTTCCTACGGATATACCTAAACCCCATGGGGTTAATATTTCTTGAATAGGAATATTTGAAATTCTTAAAATTGCTTGCAAAAGTAGCATATTTAATGATATGTGAGTCTTATATATCATGCTGTTTACTATTTCCTCCTTATGTGTTATATTTATAAAGTATAACAGGAAATTGGTAAAAAATCATATTATATGGGGGGAAGACTGTAATGACAATAAACTTAGCAAGAATTCTGGACTTTGTTATTTTTGGAGTAATAATAGTCTTTCTTATATTTTTGTATAGACTTTTAAGCTCTTCACAGGGGAAGATTGCTGATATTTATGAAATTCATAAGAAAATAGATGAACTTTCTGAAAAAGAGGAATATTTAAGGAGAGAAGTAAGAGAAATAACAGATATTATTAGAGCTTTGAGAACTCAAGAATTGGCATTAATGGAAGAGATCAAAAAAGTTACTGAAAAACAAAGCTCAACCATAAATTTGCAAGAATTAGAGCAGAAAATAAACCTATTAGATAAAAAACTTACAAGAATATTAGAAATATTAATGTCCAAATAAAATTCCCCTCTTCCCCTAAATTCTTTTCAAGAAGAGGGGAATCTATTAAAGTTAGCTTCTGTTTTTGAGTTTTAAGATTTCTCCAAGAGTTAGTGGGGGCGGAGTATATTCGTTTAAGTATTTTCTCATTTCTTGCTCTAATTTTTCTCTCATCAAAGCCTTGATAGAAAGGTGTATTCTTCTTGTTTGGGGATTTATTTTAATTATTTTTGCCTCAATTTCTTCGTTTTCTTTGAATTCTACTTTTTCATTTTCTTTTTCAAAAGAAAGCTGAGTATTAGGTAAAAATCCCTCTATGCCGGGTTCTAACTCTACGATGTAACCATCTTTTATTTTTTCTACTATTTTTCCTTTAATATTTTGTCCTTCTTTATATTTTTCATTTATGTCTTCCCAGGGATCTTTCAATAGATCTCTTCTACTTAAAGTTAGTTTTTTATTTTCTTTATCCAGGTCTATAATCTTTACTTCTAGTGTATCTCCAATTTTAAACTTTTCAAATAGGTCATTTGTTCTCTCCCAGGAAAGGAACTTTTTGGGTATGAGCCCCTCGAGTCCTGGCTTGATTTCAATAAATATTCCAAATTCCGTAATATTTGTTATTTTTCCCGAAACAATATCGCCAATTTTATAATTTTTATCAATCACATCCCAAGGATTTGGTTCCACCTGTTTCATACTTAAAAATATTTTTTTATTTATCTCATCAATATTAAGGACTTTCAATCTAACTTTGTCTCCAATTTTTAGTTCATTTTTTATGTTTGAAGGTCTTCCCCATGAGATTTCACTAACAGGTATATAGCCTATTAAATTATCAACCTTTACTACAAGTCCTCCTGCAATTTTAATTATTTCTCCCTCTACAATGGAGCCTTCTGGATACTTTTCTTTAAATACCGACCATGGGTTAGGCTGAGTTTGCTTGATGCTTAATTTGGCAGTTTTACTATCTTCATTTAGAGATAAGATTTTAGCCTTTACAATATCTCCTACACTGTAATATCGCCTTATATTTCTAATAGGAAACCAAGAAATTTCGTCTTTTTCTACCTCTCCTGTAATTCCTAATCCTAAATCTACGGTGATTTTCTCATCGTCAATTTTTATTATCTTTCCTCTCACGATTTGGGAATTTTTTATTTTTTCCCAGAGATTTGCTCTTTCTTCTTCTTGCTTTTTCTCAAGAATCTCTCTTACAGAGATTATTAACTGTTTTTTTTCAGGATTTATCTTTTTAATTTTTCCTTCGACTCTTCGATTTATATAGTACTTAGGGGAGTTAATAGGAGGAATATCAATTTCCTTTGCTGGAATAAAACCTTCTATTTCATTCTTAATTTCCACAATAAATCCTCTACCATTATAATCTGTGACTTTGCATTGAATAGGCTCGTTGTTTTGGTATGCCCATAAGAGTTCTTCCCATATCTTATTTTCTACAGCTTTTTTATGGGAAACAGTAATGATTCCCTCTCTATAGTTTATAGATGTTATTACTACTGGAATGTTATCTATATCTTTATTCTTTTCAAGCTTCACTTTTAGGTCTTTTGATAATTCACTATAGGGTAGGAAAGCATCGTACTTTTTACCAATATCCAGCCATAATCCATCCTTGTTTTTGCTTAGTATATTTCCATATACTAAACTATCAATGGAAAGAGATAAATCGGTTTCTTCAAGTTTTATGTCTGAAATTTCTTCCACAATTTTTCCCTCCTTTCTGTAAAATTATATACTTTTCTTCAATTATAACATAAAATACTTGAAAACATAAAAAAGATGCCTCTTGACTTACCACTAATTTATGGGTATACTTTTCAATGGCTCGCCGAGGTAGCTCAGAGGCAGAGCAGCTGATTTGTAATCAGCGGGTCGTGGGTTCGAATCCCTCCCTCGGCTCCATATAGGTGGGGAGGTACCCAAGTGGCCAAAGGGGGCAGACTGTAAATCTGCTGGCGGGTGCCTTCGGGGGTTCAAATCCCTCCCTCCCCACCACTAAAGGATCGCGGGGTAGAGCAGCCAGGTAGCTCACCGGGCTCATAACCCGGAGGTCGAGGGTTCAAATCCCTCCCCCGCAACCAATTGAGCCCACGTAGCTCAGTTGGCAGAGCGTACCCTTGGTAAGGGTAAGGTCACCGGTTCGATCCCGGTCGTGGGCTCCACTAAAATTTTGCCTCTTTTTTATTTAGTGGTTTTAGGATATAATCTGAGAAAATTTTTAAATTAATTTATCCTTAGGAGGAGATAAAGGATGGCGAAGGAGAAATTTGTAAGGACGAAGCCACATGTGAATATAGGTACGATAGGGCATGTAGACCATGGGAAGACGACATTAACTTCAGCCATAACGATGGCATTAGCTGCGGAAGGGTTAGCGAAGCCATTGAAGTACGAAGACATAGACAAAGCGCCTGAGGAGAGGGCGAGGGGAGTGACGATAAATTTAGCGCATGTGGAGTATGAGACGCCCAACAGGCATTATGCGCACATAGATGCGCCAGGGCATGCTGACTATATAAAGAACATGATAACGGGTGCTGCGCAGATGGATGGAGCCATATTGGTAGTATCAGCTGCGGATGGTCCGATGCCCCAGACGAGGGAGCACATATTACTTGCGAGGCAAGTTAATGTTCCATACATAGTAGTATTTTTGAACAAGATAGACATGGTAGATGATCCGGAGATAATAGACTTAGTGGAGATGGAGGTAAGGGACTTACTGACGAAGTATGGATATCCAGGGGATGAGGTACCAGTTGTGAGGGGGTCAGCGTTAAAGGCATTAGAGGTATTATTTCAGAATCCCAACACGAAGAGAGGGGAGAACAAGTGGGTAGATGCGATATGGGAATTAATGGATGCGGTAGACAATTACATACCGATACCAGAGAGGGATGTAGACAAGCCATTTTTAATGCCAATAGAGGACATATTTAGTATAACAGGGAGAGGTACAGTAGTTACAGGTAGAGTAGAGAGAGGAAGGGTGAAGGTAGGGGATGAAGTAGAGATAGTAGGATTAAGTGATGAGATAAAGAGGAGTGTAGTGACTGGGGTAGAGATGTTCAGGAAGCAATTAGATGAAGCGATAGCAGGGGATAACATAGGGATACTATTAAGAGGGATAGACAAAGACGAAGTAGAGAGGGGGCAAGTAGTAGCGGCGCCGGGTACTATAAAGCCCCACACACATTTCAAAGCGCAGGTATATGTATTGAAGAAGGAAGAAGGAGGGAGGCACACGCCCTTTTTCAGTGGATACAAGCCGCAATTTTACTTTAGGACGACAGATGTAACAGGGGAGATAAAATTGCCAGAGGGTGTACAGATGGTGATGCCAGGGGACAACATAGAGATGGAGATAAAATTAATCAAGCCAGTAGCATTAGAGGAAGGTTTAAGGTTTGCTATAAGAGAAGGTGGAAGAACAGTTGGTGCAGGTGTCATAACTAAAATTATTGAATAAAAACAGTGAGGTGTTATAATAGATATGAGAGTAATAATAACTTTAGCTTGTACAGAATGTAAAGAGAGAAATTATACTACTGAGAAAAATAAGAAGAATGATCCAGATAGATTGGAGTTAAGAAAATATTGTCCAAGATGTAAAAAGCATACCCTTCATAGGGAAGTAAGGTAGGCCCGTAGCTCTAATAGGGAGAGCACCGGACTCCAAATCCGGGGGTTGCAGGTTCGAGCCCTGCCGGGCCTGCCAAAAATTTTTATATGGTGGGAGAGAAGTTATGAGTAGGAAAATATCGGTCGTAGATAGGATAAAGAGTTTCTGGGTTGACGAGAAATTAGAGCTCAAAAAAGTAATGTGGCCAGACAAAAATAAAGTTCTTCAACTTTCTTTAGCTTTAGGTGTAACTTTAATATTGTTAATTCTTATTATTTCTTTATATGATTTTATTTTTGGTATTTTGAGTAGATTAATTCTTGGAAGTTTTACGGGGTAGAAAATGGAGGTAATTTCTGTGGCTGAACCAAAATGGTTTGTGGTACATACTCTTGCGGGACACGAACATAAAGTTAAAGCTATATTAGAAAGGCAGGTAAAACTTAATCATTTAGAGGATAAGGTTTTTGAGATTGTTGTTCCCGAGGAGAAAGTAATGACAGTAAAGGGCGGGAAAAAGAGGATACAAGTAAAAAAAGTGTTTCCTGGATATTTGTTCATAAGAATGATTGAAGATGAGGATGTGATAAGAATGATTCGAAATACTACTGGAGTAACAGGATTTGTAGGTACCCCAGGTAGGCCAAGTACTTTAAATCCTCAAGAGGAACATTGGATAAGAAGATTCTTAGAACAGAAAGAAATAAGACCTGAGCTTAAAGTTAAAAAGGGTGACAGAGTTTATATAAAATCAGGACCCTTCATGGGATATGAGGGGTTCGTAGATGAGGTATATCCTGAAAAAGGAACAGTAAGAGTATTATTATCTATTTTTGGGAGAGAAACCCCTACTGAGATAGATCATACTCAAGTAGAAAAGACTGATTAGTAAAGGAGGGAATATCATTGCCTAAAAAAGTTGTAGGAAAAGTAAAACTTCAGTTACCAGCAGGTAAAGCTACACCTGCCCCACCAGTAGGACCAGCATTAGGTCAATATGGTGTTAATATTATGGAGTTTTGTAAAGCTTATAATGCTGCTACAGCTGGACAGGAAGGAATGATTATACCTGTTGAAATAACTATTTATGAGGATAGATCCTTTACTTTTGTGACAAAGACTCCCCCTGCTTCTGATCTTTTAAAGAAGGCTGCAGGAGTGGAAAAAGGATCTGGAGAACCTAATAAAGTAAAAGTTGGAAAGGTAAAGAGAAGTAAGATAAGAGAGATAGCAGAGTTGAAGATGAAAGATTTGAATGCAAATGATATAGAGGCAGCGATGAGGATGATTGAGGGTACGGCAAGGAGTATGGGTATTGAAATAATTGAGGGTTAAAAAGAAAGTGGGAGAGATTTTTTCTCGCTAATACCACTATAAAGGAGGATTGAATATGGCAAAAAGAGGTAAGAGATATCAGCAGTTGCTTTCTCTGATTGAAAAAGGAAGATTATATTCTCCAAAGGAGGCTGTAAGTTTAGTTAAAAAACTTGCAACAGCAAAGTTTGACGAGACCATAAATCTAGCTGTAAGACTTGGCGTGGATCCAAGACATGCAGATCAACAAGTTAGAGGAACAGTTGTTTTACCTTACGGCACAGGTAAAGAAAAGAAAGTCTTGGTTTTTGCTGAGGGAGAAAAGGCTCAGGAAGCAAGAGAGGCCGGAGCAGATTATGTAGGTGGAGAAGATCTAGTAAAGCAGATTGAAAGCGGATGGCTTGATTTTGATGTAGCAATAGCTACTCCTGATATAATGGGAACCTTAAAAATTCCTTCTCGATTAGGGAAAATTTTAGGTCCAAGAGGATTAATGCCGAATCCTAAAACGGGTACCGTTACTAATGATATAGCTAAGGCTGTTAAAGAATATAAGGCTGGAAGGGTAGAATTTAGGACGGATCGATATGGAATAGTTCATGTTCCAATAGGTAAAGCCTCTTTTTCTGAAGAGGCTTTGTATAAAAACTTAATGACCGTGTTAGGAACCCTTTTAAGGCTTAAGCCAGCCGCAGCAAAAGGACAATATTTTAAAAGTATCTACATATCCCCAAGTATGGGCCCAAGTGTACCTATAGATACTAAGAATATTGCAGACCTTGTAAAACAAGAGGAGGCTGCATAGCGGAATAAAATAAAAACTTGAAATATTAGAGGGCCGAAGACCGTAGGTTTTTAAAATTTCCTACGTAGGCCTTTCTGGTTTCTCAAAAAATAAAAAAAGATTTAGATAAATAAGGGAAAGCCAGAAGGCTTTCCCTTATTTTTGAAATAATAAGAAAGGAGGTGAAAAGATTGCCAAAACCAGAGAAAATACAGAAGGTTGAAGAGTTATATCAAAAAATGCTGAATGCTAATGCTCTAATTTTTACAGAATTCAAAGGCTTATCAGTTGCTGATTTAACTCAACTAAGAGGAAAGATAAGACCCTTAAATGCAGAATACCGAGTAGTAAAGAATACTTTAGCTCTTCGTGCAATTCAAAGAATGTACCCAGATAAAGATTTAGAAAAATTCTTCGTAGGACCTACTGCAATAACCTATTGTTATGATGATCCTTTTGGCGTTTTGAAGGCCCTTGTGGATTATGCAAAGGATCATGAATTATTGAAGTTTAAAGGCGGAATAATAGATGGGGAAGTTTATTCTGCTGATGAGATTAGAGAGTTAGCTAAACTTCCTCCAAAGGAAGTCATACTATCTCAGGTGGTTGGATCTATCTCTGCACCATTATCTTCTCTTGTGTGGAATTTAAAATGGCCTGTTAATAAGCTGGTTTGGACTTTAGACGCTATTGCTAAAGAAAAAGAAAAAATTTCAATAAATCAATAAAGGGAGGTTATTAGAATGAATAAAGAGGAAATTATTCAAGCTATAAAAGAAATGAAAGTGATCGAACTGGTAGAGTTAGTAAAGGCTCTTGAGGAGGAATTTGGTGTTAGTGCAGCAATGCCTGTGGCAGCTGTAGGAGCACCTGTAGCTGGAGCAGCGGCAGCAGCTCCTGTTGAGGAAAAAACTACCTTTGACGTAATTTTAAAGGATGCTGGAGCTAATAAGATAAAGGTGCTCAAAGTAGTAAGAGAAATCACAGGACTTGGTTTGAAAGAAGCAAAAGATCTTGTGGATTCTACACCTAAACCTATAAAAGAAGGCGTATCTAAACAAGAGGCAGAAGAAATTAAAGCTAAATTAGAAGCAGAAGGGGCAGTAGTGGAGATTAAGTAAAAGATTAAAGGGAGGAGGGGGATTAGTCCTCTCCTCCCAAATTAAATCCATCGTGTAATGCTCTAACAGCTTTTTCTACCAAATCTCTTCTTATTATACACGTAATTTTAATCTCGGATGTAGTAATCATTTCTATATTTATTCCTTCCGAAGCAAGAATTCCAAACATCTTGGCAGCAATTCCTGGGGTGCTTTGGATTCCCCATCCCACAATAGAAACTTTTCCTACGTTATTATCATATAATACCTTTTTTGCTCCAATTTCTTTTGCTACTTCTTGCACTACTTTTAGAGCTTCGTTCAACTCCCTTTCAGATACGGTAAAAGATAAATCAGTTATTCCTTCTTTACTTACATTCTGGACTATATCGTCCACATTTATTGATTTTTCTCCAAGAGGAGCAAATATTTTGTGGGCTATGCCGGGTTTGTCAGGGACACCTATAATAGTTATTTTAGCAATGTTTTTGTTATGGGCTATACCCTTTACTTTCTGTTTAGATTCCACTTCCTTTACCTCCCCTATTAAAGTTCCAGAATTTTCATTAAAACTTGATCTCACTACTACTGGTACATGATATGTGGCAGCAAGATCTACAGAGCGAAGTTGCATTACCTGTGCTCCTTGGCTTGCCATTTCTAACATTTCTTCATAGGATATAAACTCGAGTTTTTTGGCATTTGGTACTACCCTGGGATCGGCAGTAAAAATACCATCCACATCAGTATATATTTCACATATATCTGCTTTTAAAACAGCAGCAAGAGCTACTGCAGTTGCATCAGATCCTCCTCTTCCAAGAGTTGTTACATCTCCCTTTTCAGGTTCATATCCTTGGAAGCCAGCAACAATAACTACTTTTCCTTTTTCTAATTCTTCCAATATTCTCTTGGGATCGATTTTTTTTATATTTGCTTTTGTAAAAACAGAATCTGTCATAATTCCTGCCTGTTTTCCTGATAGAGCTATAGCAGGAATTCCTAAATTTTGCAGAGCCATAGCAGTAAGTGCAGCAGAGATTCTTTCACCAGAAGATAGTAAAAAGTCCATCTCTCTTGGATTAGGATTAGGATTTAATTTTTCCGCCATATCTATAAGTTCGTCAGTGGTATCACCCATAGCAGAAACTACCACTACTAATTTATGTCCACTATGATAATACTTAGCTATTCTTTGGGCCACATTTTTAATTCTCTCAATAGACCCGACAGAGGTTCCACCATATTTCTGTACTATCAGGCTCACCTTCTATATTTCCTCCTTATTTTATTAAATATTCAAGAATTTGAATAGCATTTAAAGCTGCACCTTTTCTAATATTATCTGACACAACCCACATATTTATAGATCTTGGGTTAAATAAATCTTTTCGAATTCTACCCACAAATACCTCATCTCTTCCTTCGCAAAAGATAGGCATTGGATAGACCTTATTTGAAGGTTCATCTAAAACTCTTACACCAGGTGCATTGGATAAAACTTCAAAAACCTCTTCCAAAGAGAAATCATCTTGAAACTCAGCATTAATTACTTCTGAATGTCCTCTTATTACAGGAGTTCTTACGCAGGTTGGAGAAACTTTTATAGTTGGATCATGCAGTATTTTATGGGTTTCTCTTACCATCTTCATCTCTTCTCTGGTATAATTTTCGTCTTCAAAACTATCAATATGTGGAATTAGGTTAAACGCGATAGGATGGGGAAAAACTTTAGGAGGATGATCTTCCCTTTTAAGAAAAGCTGAAGTAGAAGTTAAAAGCTCGTCTATAGCATCTTTTCCTTTTCCAGATACCGACTGATAAGTTGCTACAAATATTCTCTTAAGTTTCCATCTCTTGTGAAGAGGATTTAAAGCTACGAGCATTTGTATAGTTGAACAATTTGGATTTGCAATTATGTTTTTATGATTTTTTAGATCCTCTGGATTTATCTCTGGTATTACAAGAGGTACTTCAGGGTCCATTCTAAATGCATTGCTATTATCTATAATTATGGTTCCTTTTTTTGCAATTTCAGGAGCAAGTTCAAGACTAATCTCTTCTCCAATAGAGAATAATGCAAATTCAGCCTTAGCAATTCCATCTGCCGTGGCTTTTTCAACTTTTATCTTTTCGTTTCCAAACTCCACATATGTTCCTTCAGATTTTGCAGAAGCAAAGGCATACAATTCTGAAATGGGGATTTTTCTTTCATAAAGTATCTTTAACATCTCTTGTCCTACAAGACCTGTTGCTCCGACTACCGCTATTTTATATCCCATCTAATTACCTCCTTACTTAGAGATTTTCTATTTTAATTCCTTCATTATTAACTTTTAGAACCATAAGTTTACCATCAATTTTATTTTTTAAATTATTTTCTAAGTTTTTCAAAATTTCAAGGGCTTTTTTATAAGAGAATGTTAGAGTTATTAATGAAGGTCCAGCTCCGCTTAGTACTAACTTTTTATTAAACTTTTTTAATTCCTCTTTAAGGGTATTATACTCTTTTACTAGTTTAAATCTGTAAGGTTGGTGAATTTTATCATCCATCCCCATGTCTATTAGAGCTTCATCACCTTTAATTAATCCTGTTATTAAAAAACTTAGTTTTTGTAAATTAAATATTACGTCTTCTTTGGGATAATTTTGAGGTAAAATTTTTCTTGCTGATTCTGTGGATAACGTATATTTGGGAATGAAAATAACCCCATATATGTTACTATATACAGGTAGTTTGCTAAAGAAAATTTCATTTTCGTTTTTTAAACATATTACAACGCCTCCTTCTAAACAAGCTGATAAATTGTCAATATGATTCTCAAAATTTAAAGCAATTTTTATTTTTTCAAATTTTTCGAGTTTTTTATTGGCAATTATCTCTGCTGTGAATATACCTCCTAAGATGGCGGCAGCACTGCTCCCAAGTCCTTTTCCTATGGGTATCTCAGACTCTATTTTTATAGTATATTTAAGATCTTCTTTAAACCTAAGATAGTCTAATGTATAGGCTAGGCTTTGAAGAAATAAGTCATTCTTCTTAATCTCTTCCTTATTATTGTTTAGAATCCTTTTTTCAAGGGAATTTAACTCAATATCTATTCTAAGATATAAATCCCAACAGATACCTATAGTATCAAAACCAGGTCCCAAGTTAGCAGATGTGGCAGGCACCTTAATAAGATATCTCATTTTTCTAATATCTTCTGAAATTCTTCTATTTTAGGTTCGATAGATACATCAATCTTAGCTTGTTTTATAGCTATATCTGGATCTTTTAAGCCATGTCCAGTAAGAACACATACTACTTCTTTACCTGGGAATCTATTCTCTCTTAAAAGTTTTTTTACCCCAGCCCATGATGCTGCAGAAGCTGGCTCTACAAATATTCCTTCTTTTGAGGCTAATTCCTTTTGAGCTTCTAATATTTCTTCGTCGGAGACAGTGTCAATTAGGCCTAAGGATTCTTTAACTGCGTTTATAGCTTTATCCCAACTTGCAGGATTTCCTATTTTTATTGCTGTAGCTATAGTTTGTGGATTAGGAATAGGATACCCTTTTACAAGAGGAGCAGCACCCTCTGCTTGAAATCCAAGCATTTTAGGAAGTTGTTTTATTTTCCCTATTTTATAATATTCTTTAAAGCCCATCCAATAGGCAGATATATTTCCCGCATTTCCAACAGGAATAGCAAGATTTTCAGGATTTCTACTAAGAACATCACAAATCTCAAAAGCTGCTGTTTTTTGTCCTTCTAATCGATAAGGATTTATAGAGTTTACTAAGGTAATAGGAAATTTTTGAGAGATCTCTTTTACTAATTTTAAAGCGTCATCAAAATTTCCTTTTACACTAATTATTTTAGCACCATACATTATAGCTTGGGCAAGTTTCCCTAAAGCAATAGCCTTTTCTGGGAGTACCACAAAAGCTTTTAGATTTGTAAGAGCAGCATATGCAGCTGCTGAGGCGGCGGTGTTTCCTGTAGAAGCACATATAACCATCTCACTTTTTTCTTCTAAAGCTTTTGCAATTGCTACCACCATACCTCTATCTTTGAAGGATCCGGTAGGATTCATACCTTCATATTTAAGCCATATATCTATACCATATTTCTTAGAGAGATTGTTGGCATATATTAGTGGAGTATTACCTTCATGTAGGGTTATTAGAGGGGTTTTATCGGTTATGGGGAGGAGATCTCTGTATCTCGGTATTACGCCATTCATTTCTTCACACCTCAATTCTTATTAAACTTCCCCATTCTTCAAGAATAGGTAGCAACTTTATCTCTTCAATTGCTTTTGACATACTTTTTTCGTAGGTTTTATGAGTTAAAATTACGAGTTCTGCTTTTCCTTCTTTTTCTGAAGTTTCTTTCTGAATGACTGAGGAAATGCTTATGTGATTTTCTCCTAATATTTTAGCTATTTGAGCTAAAACTCCTGGTTGGTCTTTTACCCATAATCTTATATAGTATCGGGTATATATCTCATCGCTAGGTTTTATTTTAGAAGGATAGAGATAAGCAAAGGAATAATACCGAGGAACCGAATAAAGGATGGTATGAGTTGCCTCCAAAATATCAGAAAGAAGAGCCATTGCGGTAGGATAGGGTCCTGCTCCTTCTCCATATAGCAACACATCTCCTCTTTTTTCTGCCCTCAATAATATGGCGTTATAGACACCATTTACAGAAGATAAAGGAGATGATAAGGGAATCATAGTTGGATGAACTCTTACTTCTATTTCACCATTATAGAATTTGCTTATTGCAAGAAGTTTTATTTTATATCCAAGTTCTTTTGCATATTGGATATCTCTTAAGGAAATCTTTTCGATTCCTTCAGTATAGATTTCTTCTGGTTTTATTGTTGTATGATAAGCAAAAGAAGAGAGTATTGCTAATTTGAATTTTGTATCAAGTCCCAATATATCTTTTGATGGATCAGGCTCAGCATATCCTAATTTTTGAGCTTCTCTTAATACTTCCTCAAAATCTCTAAGTTCTTCTTCCATTTTTGTTAATATATAATTTGTAGTTCCATTTACAATCGCCCATATTTCCTTGACTTTATCCACAGCCATAGCTTCTTTAATAGTTTTTATTAACGGTATCCCTCCACCTACACTTGCTTCAAAAGCTATATCTACTCCTTTTTTTCTTGCTATTTTATGAAGTTCATCACCATGAAGAGCAATTACTTCTTTGTTTGCAGTAACTACAAACTTTTTTTCTTCTAAGGCCCTTTTTATATAAGTATGAGCGGGCTCTTCTCCTCCCATTACTTCTACAATAAGAGATATCTCTTTATCATAAATTATCTCGTCAGGATTGTTAGTTAAAAAATCCTTAGGTATATCTCTTTTTTTAGAAAGATCTCTTACAAGTACTTTTTTAATCTCTAGAGGTTCTCCAAGAATATTTAGGATATTTTCTTTCTCCATGTGGATAGTATCCCAAAGAGCCTGCCCCACTTGTCCTCCTCCAAGAATCCCGATCTTCATATCTGTCCCCCTAATAGGTCCTCATAATTTTCTCTTTTTACTATAATCCTATCTTTCCCATTTTCTACTAATACTACTGCAGGTCTTGGAGTAGCATTGTACCACGTATACATGGAAAAGTTGTAGGCACCAGTTGTAAAGGTTATTAAATAATCTCCAGGATTAGGCCATAAACCCGAAAAGTCTTTTATTAAAATATCTCCTGATTCACAATGCTTTCCTGCTATGGAAAAAATTTCTTCCCTATCTCCTTTAGTTATAATTAGGGCCGAATATTTTGCTCCGTATAGAGATGGTCTTATATTATCTGACATTCCTCCGTCTACCGAAACATATTTTCTTATGCCAAGTTCTTTCCTACTCTCAATTCTATAAAGAGTAATTCCTGCTCTACCTACAAGAGATCTTCCTGGCTCACAGATTAATTTGAAATTATGCCCAATAGTCTCACTAAATTTATTTGATACTTCTCGGGCAAGGTCCTCTATGTCAGGGGGATTATCCTCTTTTGTATAGGCTACTCCTAATCCACCACCTATACTCATCTCTTCTACAGTTATGTTTTTACTATTTAGCTCTTTATATACTTCGCTTAATACTTCGGAAAGTTTAACATATGCTGAGATATCAAATATCTGGGATCCTATATGGGAATGTATTCCCTTAAAAATTATGTTTTTTTCCGTATTTATTTTTTCTATGAGCACTAAAGCCTGCTCTATGGGTAAGCCAAACTTAGTGTCCGTTTGCCCCGTACGGATAGATTTATGGGTATTAACTTCTATATTAGGTATGATCCTTACCAATACTTTTACTTTTGTATCTTTTTTAGACAATACATATTTTATCTTTTCGTATTCATCAAAGTTATCTATAATTATTGCTCCAACCTTCTGATCGATGGCATATTCAATCTCCTTTAGAGTTTTTGCATTTCCATGGAAGTATATGTCTTCAGATGGTACATTAGCACTTAAGGCTATATACAGTTCTCCCCCTGTAGAAACAAGAGCTCCTAAACCATAATTTTTAAATATTCTAATGACTTCTAAAATAGGCAGAGCTTTTATTGCAAATAATACCTTATATTTGTTTTTGTAATATTTTTTCCAAGAGTTTATATATTTTTGAGCCTGAAAAATCAGTGTTTCCTTGTCTAATATATAAAGAGGAGTTCCATATTTTTCTCCTAAATAAGGTATACTTACTCCTCCTATTTTATAGTCTTCATCCTTCTTAAAGGTTATAGGATATACTTTATTTTCCATATACCGGACTTCCTGCTACTCCAGAGTTTGCATATTCGTGGAAGATTTTTCTTATCTTTTGAGTAATTTCTCCTGGTTTTCCATTTCCAATAATTCTTTCGTCAATCTTTATAACTGAGATTATCTCTACTGCAGTACCTGTCAGAAATACTTCATCGGCATTATAAAGATCGTATCTTGTGAAAAATCCTTCCACAACTTCAAGACCAAGCTCTTTCTTTGCAAGTTCTATTACTGTTGCCCTTGTTATACCTGGAAGAGCACCTAAGGTTACTGATGGAGTAAATAATATGCCATTTTTTACGAAAAATATATTATCTACAGTTGCTTCAGTTACATATCCTTGATGATTTAACATTATTCCCTCAGCAGCACCAGCAATTCTTGCTTCTATTCTTGCAAGAATATTACTCATGTAGTTTAGAGATTTTATTCTCGGATCTAAAACATCAGTGGGAGATCTTCTGGTAGCAACAGTAACAGCATTTAGGCCAGTTTGGTAAAACTCTTCAGGAAAGACCTTTATCTTGTCTGCTATGATTATGACAGTACCCTCTTTGCATTCCCAAGGATCTATTCCAAGTCCGTATGCTCCTCTTGTAACAATAAGCCTTATATAGGAATCTCTTAAATTGTTCACTCTTACAGTCTCTAAGACTGCCTCTTCCATTTCTTTAAAAGATAAAGGTATATTAAGCCATACTGCTTTTGCCGATGCGTATAATCTTTCCAAATGCTCCTTGAGTTTGAAAACACTTCCGTTATATGATCTTATTCCCTCAAATACGCCGTCACCATAAAGAAGTCCACGGTCAAAAACAGAAATTTTTGCGTTCTCTGTAGGAATAAATTCTCCATTAATATAAACTAATCCCATTTTGTTTTTCCCTCCTTTTTTTAAGGTAAAATTATACATTTAGAATGGAAATTTTTCAATTGAAATCTCTTGGCATTTTGTTAAAATAATAGTATAATTTTTGAGCTAAATCCTGCTCCATACCGAGAGTATGGGGCCAAATAAGTCCAAGGGAGGTAGGAGATGCGTAAATACGAGATTATGTGTTTAATAAGTCCTGAGTTATCCGAAGAAGATTTCAAAACACTTTATGAGGGTATCCAACAAGATATTCAAAATTTGGGTGGCGAAGTACAAAATGTAGACGTATGGGGTAAAAGAACCCTTGCGTATCCTGTTAAAAAATTTACCGAGGGTTATTATGTGGTTATGAACTTTTTGTTTCCTCAGACTCAGCTTCCAGAATTTGAGCGGAGATTAAAATTAAGAGAAAAACTCTTGCGCTATATGATTACTCTCTTGGAGAAAGAAGAGTAAAAAATGTTAAATAAAGTTTTGCTTATTGGACATTTGGTAAGAGACCCTGAGATGAGGTATACACCTTCTGGTATACCTGTGACTACTTTTAGAATTGCTGTGAATAGGCCTAAGAATAGTAAGGGGGAAAGTACTGCAGATTTTATTGATATTGTGGCATGGAGAAGATTGGCAGAAATATGTGGTGATTATCTTAAAAAGGGTAGGCTTGTAGCTGTGGAGGGAAGACTTAGGACAAGAACTTATCAGACTCCCGATGGCCAAAGAAGGAGAGTGGTTGAGGTAGAAGCAATAAATGTACACTTTTTGGGAAAAAAGAGTGAGAATACAGAAAGTATTTCAATTGAAGAACCTTCAGAGGAGATTCTTGATATTGATATAGAAAATGAAGAAGAGATATTAAATGAAATATTAGAGGAAAGTGAGGAGGAAAGTAATGAGTAATGAGAAGGCTTCTACAAAAGCTCCTAAGTTCGCTTATCCATCAAAGAAAAAATACTGTATTTTTTGTAGTGAAAAGATAGATTATATTGATTATAAAAATGTGGAAAGATTGAAAAGATTTATGACTGAAAAAGGCAAGATAATACCTCGTAGAATCAGTGGAAATTGTGCAAGACATCAAAGACAGTTAAGTACTGCCATCAAGAGAGCAAGGTATATGGCTTTATTACCTTATGTGGTTAAATAGACTATTTAAATTTGGTAGTTTTATAAAGATTAAAGGAGGGCACTTTGCCCTCCTTATTATTATGTGAGGAGAGAATCTATGAATAGAAGTCTTCAAGGTTTGGTTGAAGGGAGTTTAATCACTGCTATAAATATTGTTCTTGCGTGGTTTTCTTATTGGTTTTTTCCTATGATATATTTCATTCCTTTACCCTCTTTGATTTTAACTTATAGACATGGATTAAGAATATCTATATTGTCTCTGATTATTTCTATTATTCTTCTATCCCTAATGTTAAGTCCTTTTAGTGCCATTTTTCTTATGCTACCTTCAGGTATTCTTGGATTATATTTGGGATATGGACTACAAAAGAAATTTAATTTGAGACTGTTAATTGTTGGAAGTTTTACACTTCTTCTGTTCTTTGAAATTTTAAGCATATATCTGTCCATGATACTTTTTAAGATGCCCTTTGAGAAAGTTATAGGAATTGATGCTATGAAAGAAGGTTGGAGAAAATCTTTGGAGATATTTAGGAATTATTTAGGGGAAAGTAATAACGAATATATTGATATGCAAAACAAGTTTATGGAAAATTTACACATCTTTGTACCTTATTTCTTGATAATCTCCACCTTATTTCAGGTTTTTCTTAACTATATAATCGTGGAAAGAGTATTAAAAAGGTTTAAAATAGAAGCGCCATCTTTACCTAATCTTGAAGGTTTTAGGATATCCAAGAAATTATTATTTTCTGTTCTTGCCTTATATATCCTCTTTATTTTTGTTAATATTCCTTCCAAAAACATAATCCTTTCTAATTTGTATCTTTTTTTACAAACTATTATACTTTTTAACGGCTATATTTTTGCATGGATTTTGTTAAAACATTATATTTCACGTAAGAGTTTACGTATACTCCTTTTCATCCTTTTTATTTTAAATCCTATTTTTGGGAGTATAATATTTATAGTAGGTTTTGTTGACATATTCTTTCCTTTAAGAGAAAAATTAATTCTAAAAGAGGGGTAGTTATATGAAGAAAGTAAAAGTTCTACTCTTAAGAGATGTAAATAACTTAGGAAAAAAAGGAGAAATAGTGGATGTAAGTGATGGATATGCTAGAAATTATCTTTTTCCTAAGGGACTAGCACAAGAAGTTAATGAGGGAATGTTAGAACATTTAAAATTGCAGGAGATCTCTCAAAAGAAAAAAGAAGAGAAGCTTTTGGAAAAATTTAGGAAAGAAAAGGAGTATATTGAGAAAGAAGTTTTTGTGATTAAGGCAAAAGTTGGAGAGAGAGGAAAGCTTTTTGGATCTATAACAAGCAAGGACATTGCGGAGATTATCTCTAAGAAGTTGAAGATAGAGATAGATAAAAGACAAGTTAATCTTGATGAACCTATAAAGTCTTTGGGAGAATATAACATTGAGGTGAAATTGCATCCTCAAGTTGTAGCTAATGCTAAAGTGTTGATTGAGGCTGAATAGAGATGAAGAATAAGGAAGATATCCTCGGAAGAGTTCCCCCTCATAATGAAGAAGCAGAACAAGCTGTACTTGGTGCAATGCTTCTTTCAAGGGATGCTATAGCCAAGGTTATTGAAATATTAAATCCAGATAGTTTTTACTACGAGCATCATGGAATAATTTTTAGAATTATTGTAGAACTGTTTGAAAAAGGTCTTCCTGTAGATTTGGTCTCAGTTACAGAAGAGCTGAGGAGTAGAAATCTTCTTGAGAGGGTTGGAGGTAGTGTTTATCTTGCCTCCCTTCTTGATGTAGTTCCTACTGCTGCTAATGTAGAGTACTATGCAAACATTGTGGCAGAAAAAGCTCTCTTAAGAAGACTAATTACTGCTGGTACTGAGATAGTCTCTTTAGGATATAGGGAAAATGAAAATCCAGAACTTTTAGTTGATAAGGCAGAACAATTGATATTTGATATAGCTCAGCACCATAGATTTAGAACCCTTGTCCCTCTTAGAGATATCTTGGCAAAAAGCTTTAAAGAAATAGAAAGAATTCATCAAACAGGAAAACCTTTTACTGGTATTCCTACGGGGTTTTGGGATTTGGACAGAAAAACGGGAGGATTTCAACCTTCGGATCTAATTATAGTAGCAGCTCGCCCTGGAATGGGCAAAACTTCTTTTTGTTTAAATATTGCTCAACATGTAGCTTTAGAGGAACATTTACCAGTGGCCATATTTAGTCTCGAGATGTCAAGTTTTCAGTTAGCTTTAAGGCTTTTAGGTTCGGAGGCTCAGATAGATATTCATAGATTAAGGACAGGACAGATTCGGGAACAGGAATGGCCTAAATTAGCAAGAGCCTTTGGTAAATTAGCAGAGGCGCCTATCTTTGTAGATGATACTCCTGATCTTAATGTTATTGAGATGAGAGCAAGGGCAAGAAGACTAAAAGCAGAAATAGGACTTTCTCTTATCATTGTGGATTACTTACAGCTTATAAGACTTCTCGACAGGGATAAAAGTGAGCATCAACAAATTTCTGAGATTTCAAGAGGACTTAAATCTTTAGCGAGGGAGCTCGAAGTGCCAGTTATTGCTATATCGCAACTTTCAAGAGCTGTGGAGACAAGAGCCGAAAGAAGACCTCAACTTTCAGACTTAAGAGGTTCAGGAGGTTTAGAGCAAGACGCTGATGTAGTAATATTTATCTATAGAGAAGGATATTACAAGGCGCAAGAATCAGAGATAGACTCAGATTTGCCTGAAGAAGTGGAGATTATAATAGCTAAACAGAGGAATGGACCTACTGGTACTGTAAAGCTATTGTTTATGAAGAATTCAACTTCTTTTAAATCCCTGAGTTTAAGAGAAGAGGCGTGATAGATTTGACTATAGATTTTTAAAGATTTATAATTTTCTCAAGTTTAAAAAAATAGATAATTAACAAATTTAAGGAGGGTTATTTGATGGACGAAAGAGAACAGATTTTATCATTAGTAATCTCATTGGAGGATCAGGAAGAAATAGAAAGATATCTTGGACAATTTCTTGCGGAGTCTAAAGCTAAAGCTGCTCTCTTAATAGATAAAAGTGGTACTGTAATTGGTGGTAGGGGAACTGCTTCTCAATTTGATTTTGTAACCATTTCTGCTTTAGCCGCAGGTGCCTTTTCGGCTACTCAGGAGCTTGCTAAGCTTTTGGGAGAGGAAGAGTTCTCGTTAATTTTTCATCAAGGAAAGAGAAACCATCTTCACATATCTCATATAGAGAAACAGGTTTTACTTCTTGTGATTTTTGATGATTCTACCACCCTTGGTATGGTGAGACTTTTTGCACAAAAGGCTTGTGAAAACCTTGCGAAAATAATAAAGAAAATTAAAGAAAAACAGAAGGACATACCTAAAGCAGAGTTTAATTTTAGTGATATAGAGGATTTTTTCAAAAAATAAAAAAAATAAGAATAGAAAGGTGAAGATAAATGGCGGTTTTAAATTATGCTGCAAGAGAAATCACTTGTAAAATTGTTTATTGTGGACCTGGTTTGAGTGGAAAAACGGTAAATCTTCAGCAAATTTATAAGATGGTTTCTCCTGATAGACGTGGCGAGCTTGTCTCTCTTGCTACCGAAACCGAAAGAACTTTGTTTTTTGATTTTTTACCTTTAGATCTTGGAACAGTACAAGGTTTTAAGCTGAGATTTCAATTATATACCACACCAGGTCAAGCTCTCTATGAGGCAAGTAGGAAATTAATTTTAAGAGGTGTTGATGGACTCGTCTTTGTGGTAGATTCTCAGAAAAGTAGATTAGATGAAAATGTAAGGATATTTGAGGCTCTTAAAAAGGAGCTTGCTGCTGTGGGTTATGATTTTAACACGCTTCCTTTTGTTTTTCAATATAATAAAAGAGATTTGCCAGATATTGTTAGTGTTGAGGAGTTAAATCAAAAATTAAATCCTGATGGGAAGTATAAATATTTTGAGGCTGTTGCAATCGAGGGAAAAGGAGTTATGGAAACTTTAAAAGCTATTTCTCAGGAGGTACTTTTAAAGCTTACTCGTGGATAAGAATTTAGTACTTATAAAAATTGGTGGAAATGTTTTAAATAAATTTTCTCTCTTCTTATCCTTTATAAAAGATCTTTACGATAAAGGGTATGATTTTGTTTTTTTACATGGTGGAGGAAACGAGATAAATTATTGGATGGAGAGGTTTGGTCTTGAGCCTAAATTTGTAAAAGGCAGAAGAGTAACCGATGAAAATACTTTAAAAATAGTTGAGATGGTCCTCTCAGGAGAGATACAAGGAAGAGTTATATCAGAAATTAAAAAAGTAGGGTTAAAAGTTGTAGGTCTTAATGGAAAGTCAATTTTCAATTGTAGAAAATTGTTTATTGACGGTATAGATTTAGGATATGTAGGGGAAGTAGTGGGAGTAGAAGTTTCGGCTATTGAGAAACTCTTAGAAGAAAGATACATTATAGTCACTACCTCTTTGGGGATTGATGAACAGGGTAATTCTTATAACGTAAATGCTGATTCTGCTGCTTTAGCTTTGGGGGTTCATCTTAAGGTAGAGAGGTTGATATTTTGCACTGATGTTCCAGGAATTATTTTAAAGCAGAATGGTGAAGAGGTGGTTTTAAATAAATTATCTGTAGAAGAGGCTAAAAGATTGATTGAGATAGGAGAAGTTTTTGGTGGGATGATTCCAAAGCTTGAGTCAGCAATTGTGGCTATAGAAAATGGAGTAAAAACAGTGCAAATATGGGGAGGATTGGATTTTTCAAAGGCATGGAATATGGAAGAAGGAACTTTAATTTACAAGTAATTTTTGGGGGAAGATTATGAATGAAGAAAGAATATATGAAGATGAAATTAGCTTAGCAGAACTTTTCTATATCATTTGGAAAAGAAAAATTTTAATCATTACTTTATTCATAGTTTTTATAACAGTAGCTCTAATTTACAGTTTGTTAGCTCCTAAAATTTACGAGGCTAAAACTGTGATCTTATTACCTCAACAATCAGGAAGTACTTCTGCCTTAAGTGCTTTGGCTCAAAGTCTACCTATATCCTTAGGAATTCCTTTATCTTCAACCCCATCTGCGAATATGGTAGCTATTTTAAAAAGTAGGTCTGCAGCTGAGTATGTTTTTAAAAAACTTAAGCTTGAGGGTTATTTTAAAGCGAAAAACTATGAGGACGCCTTAGAGCAGTTGATGAAGAGCATAAAAGTCACTACTAATGATAAGGAAAATACTATTACTCTAACTGCGGAGGCTAAGGATCCTAAATTAGCTGCAGATATTGCTAATACTTATGTAGAAGCTTTAAGTAATATAAATGCTTCTCTTGGAGTATATACTGCGAAAAGGACAAAAGAATTTTTGGAAAAGCAGATAGAAAGAGTTAAAAAAGATTTAGAGCAAGCTGAGAACAGATTGAAGGAATTTCAAGAGAAGAACTTAATATTTGATGTAAACGATGAGGCAAAAGCCGTAGTTGATGCTCTTGCAAAATTGGAATCAGAAAAACAAATGACATCCATAACTTTAAAGGTGGAAAAAGAGAATTTTGAGAATTTAAAAAGAGCTCTTATTAATCAGCAAAGAATTCAACAAAAAGATCTGCTCGCTATAACCTCTCTTACCGCCACATCTACTGTACTTTCTGACCTTAGGAATAAGCTAATCTCTCAGGAATCAGAACTTGCTCTTCTTTCTGTGGATTATGGTCCAGAGCACCCAAAAGTTATTTCCATGAAGTATGCGATTGAGGAGACCAAGAGGGTAATTAGAGACGAACTTGATAGAATTTATAAAGCGATTAATAATTCTTCTTTATATGAACTTTTTAGCTTACAAATGGATATATTTGTTAATGAATCTAAATTAAAAGCTCTTTCTGATGTCATAGATGAATATCAGAAGAGACTTTCTAATTTGCCAGAGCTTGGTCTTACTTTATCTAAACTTTTGAGAGATGTGAAAGTTCAAGAGACTATTTATACCATGCTTCTTTCTCAATATGAACAAGCAAAAATTGATGAGACAAAAGAAACGGCCGTAGTTTCAGTTCTTGATCCTGCTGTACCTCCCTCTAAGAAGTCTAAACCCTCTACTGTTTTAAACGTGCTTATAGCTGGGGTAAGCAGTATATTTTTGGGGATATTTTTAGCCTTTTTCCTTAATTTTTGGGAAAATTTTAAGAGAGAATGGAAAAAATTGGGAGGATAACATGAGAATTCCAGCCTTTGACTTAACGAGGCAATATAAAAGAATTTCAAACGATCTTCTGCCTCTTTTGGAGCAAGTTCTTTCCAAAGGTCAATTTATCTTAGGTGAAAATGTTCACTTATTGGAACAGGAACTTGCTGATTATTGTAATGTAAAATATGGTTTAGGAGTTGCGTCTGGTACTGATGCTCTTCTTATATCTTTGGAGGCCTTAGGAGTTAAAGAGGGAGATGAGGTTATAACCACACCTTTTACCTTTTTTGCTACTTCTGAAGTTATATCTCTATTGAAGGCAAAGCCAGTTTTTGTAGACATTGATCCTACTACTTATAATATAGATCCAGAAAAGGTAGAAGATGCTATTTCTCCTAAAACTAAAGGCATAATTCCCGTTCACCTTTTTGGACAAATGGCTGAAATGGATGATTTGACTTACCTTGCTGAAAAGTATGACCTTTTTATTGTGGAAGATGCTTGTCAGGCTATAGGAGCAGAGTATAAAGGTAAGAAAGCAGGAAGTATCGGAAATACGGGTTGTTTTAGTTTTTTCCCCACAAAAAATTTAGGAGGCTATGGGGATGGAGGTTTCATAACTACCAATGATGAAAAAATATACGAAAAAATCAAACTTTTAAGGGTGCATGGAAGCTCTAAAAAATATTATCATGACATAATAGGTCATAACAGTAGATTAGATGAGATTCAAGCAGTGATACTAAGAGTAAAGTTAAAATATTTAGACTCTTGGATAGAGAGAAGAAGAGAAATTGCAAAGATTTACTCAGAGAATTTAAAAAATTTTGATATAGTAGTTCCTGAAGAGAGACCTTATTTAAAACATGTATATCATCAGTATGTAATAAGAGTTAAGAAAAGAGATGAACTTCAAAATTATCTCTCCTCTAAAGGAATAGGTACAGCCATATATTATCCACTACCACTTCATTTACAAAAATGTTATGAAGATTTAGGTTATAAAAAAGGTGATTTTCCTGAGGCAGAGAAGGCGAGTGAGGAGGTTCTCGCTTTACCTATGTGGCCAGAGCTTACCGATGAAGAAGTGTATTATGTGATTGAAACTGTAAGGGAATTCTATGATAAGTATGGAGGATAGTTATGGGGTTTATTCTTGTAACAGGTGGAGCTGGTTATATAGGAAGTCATGTGGTTAAAGAACTACTTAGGAGAAATTATAAAGTGGTGGTATTGGACAATCTACACAAAGGTCACAAAAAAGCGGTCTTGACGCCGTATTTTGAGATTGTGGATCTAAAGAAGATGGATTCTCTAAGAGAAGTTTTTGAAAAGTATGATATCGATGCAGTAATGCACTTTGCTGCGCTAAGCACGGTAGCTGAGTCCATGAAAGAGCCTTTCAAATACTACGAAAATAATATTTTAGGTGGCTTAAATTTATTAGAGTTAATGAGAGAGTATAATATAAAATACTTTATTTTTTCTTCTACTGCTGCTGTTTATGGTGAGCCTCAAGTAGTTCCTATACCAGAGGATCATCCCAAAAATCCCACTAATGTGTATGGATCCTCTAAATTGATGTTTGAGGAGATATTAAGTTGGTATGATGAAATATATAAGCTTAGATATGTCTCTTTAAGATATTTTAATGCAGCGGGAGCAGATCTTGAGGGAGAACTTGGAGAAGATCACAGACCTGAAACTCACTTAATTCCTATAGTCTTAAAAACAGCCTTAGGACAGAGGGAATATATAGAGATATATGGAACCGATTATCCAACTCCTGATGGCACATGTATAAGAGATTATATTCATGTAGTGGATTTAGCTGAAGCTCATATTCTTGCTTTAGAAGCCCTATTTGATGGAATGCGTTCAGAAGTTTTTAATTTGGGGAATGAGAGAGGATATTCAGTAAGAGAAGTAATCAATATTGCCGAAAAAGTAGTGGGACAAAAGATTCCTATTAAAGAGGGACAAAGAAGACTTGGAGACCCAGCTATTCTTATTGCAAGTTCTAATAAGATAAAAAAGGTACTTAAGTGGCAACCCAAATTTAATGATTTAGAAATCATGATTTCATCCGCTTGGAATTGGATGAAAAAGCATCCTTTTGGATATTCTGAATAAAATTTGATATAATTGATATCGGAAATGGCAAAAGAAAAGAAGGTTGTGGCAGTTAATAGAAAGGCAAGGCATGATTATTCTATTCTGGAGACTTTTGAGGCTGGAATAGTCCTTACAGGTACCGAGGTTAAGTCTCTAAGAAGGGGTAAGGTAAGTTTGCAAGATAGCTATGCAGATGTAAAAAATGGAGAAGTTTGGATTTATAATCTGCATATAAGTCCTTACGAACATGGAAATATTTATAACCATGATCCTAAGAGGCCAAGAAAACTTCTACTTAATAAAGATGAGATCGCATATCTTGTGGGAAAAGTAAGGGAAAGAGGATTGACTTTAATACCACTTTCTATATACTTTAATGAGCGGGGTTGGGCAAAAGTAGAGTTAGGGCTTGCAAAGGGTAAAAAGCTTTATGACAAGAGAAGAGATATAGCAGAAAGAGATGAAAGACGAGAATTAGAGAGACTATATAAGCTAAAGTACTAATGGGGGCGATTGGTTTCGACAGGGAGTACAAGGATCAAAAGCTGCAAGCCGAGGTGCCGTTACCTCGTAAAACAACGGCAAAAAAGAAGTGCCAACACAAATTTAGCATTAGCTGCTTAATTTAGCAGCTACGCTCTTCTAACCCGGGCTGGCAGGGTTAGAAGGGTGTCATAGTAAGCCAGCTGCCCCTTCCGACTCCCCTAAGGAAGGGAAAGAAGTAAGGGGATAGGTGCTTATAGAATCCTGCGGGAGGGAGTCTGTAAGCACCGAAAAGTTAAAACTCCCGCTAAGCTTGTAGAGGCTTTTGATTCTTGCTCTCTGGACGCGGGTTCGACTCCCGCCGCCTCCACCAAAAATTAAATTCGGGCTAAGAAAGGAAGAGCTCTTAGGAAATGTCTTTAAAAAGGTTTTTATTTGTTTTATTTTTTGTTTTTATTTTGTTAGCCAATAACTACATTTTAAGTGATGAGTTATCTTTTCTTGAAGTTGATTATTTAGGAGAAAAGATAAAAATCCTTACTACCCTTAAAGAGATTAATAATGAGATCTATATTCCTTTACCCTTATTTTCCTCAACTTTTGGATATGCTTACAAACAAGTTGCCGACGAAATACATCTTTATGACTCTAACAATGAAATTCTTATAGCAAAAGTAGGAGAGAAAAAGGTAATCTTGCATGGAAGAAACGGGGTTTTAGTTAATCCTATTTTAAAAGAAGGTGATATAGTTTATTTTCCTCTTTCCTCTTTTTATCGACTTATAGGGTATAGAGCATATCTGAAGAATAAGACTCTATATATAGTAAATGAAATATCAAATGTGGATTATTCAAAGGGGATATTAACTATAAACTTTAAAGGGAAGTCCCAGATAAATTTTAATACCTTAAATTTAAGCGCACCTCCACGGTTTGTAATTGATCTCCAGAATGTCGTTTTTATCGATAATAAAGGAGAGATAAATTTAAATGATCCGTATATAAAAAGTATAAGGTATTCTCAATTTAATGTGGCTCCATACGTAGTAAGAGTGGTTGTCGAATTTAAAAACCAAATCATGACACCTGAGATTAAGAAGGATTTAGGAAAATTAATCTTAAAGTTTCCTGTAAAATATGGAGAAAATGATGGACAAGAAATGGTAAGACTTTATGATCTTTCCTGGGAAGAGAATGCTGATACTTTGAATTTTTTTTTGAGGTTTTCTGATAATTTTACTTATACTAAAAACTTTTTACCTAATCCTAATAGGTATTATTATGATATTTCCAACGCAGAATCCTCTCTGACTTATACTAGTATTATTATTCAAAGGGATCCTATTATTTCTGTGAGAATTGGCGAAAGGACAAAGGAGGATTATAGTTTAAGGGTTGTTTTTGAAACATATACCGAATCAGATATAAGTGAGGAAGTATACTCAAATACTCTTAAAATTTCTTTTAAAGTCTCAAAAAAAGGAAATTTAATAAGAGAAAATTCCATAAATTATACAGTTTTTGTCGATCCAGGGCATGGAGGTTCTGATCCTGGTGCTATATATGGAGAGCTAAAAGAAAAAGATATAAATTTGAAAGTTTCTCTTAAACTTGCAGAGAAATTAAAAAACAAAGGTTATATAGTATATCTTCTTAGAGAAAATGACATTACTTTGTCCTTGGATGACAGGGTTAAGTTTATTAATGATAAGATAAATTCCAATAATCTACTTTTGTCCTCTTCTATTTTAATAAGTATACATACAAATGCCGCTTTTTCTCCTGATGTAAGAGGCATAGAGATATGTTATGCTAATGATATATCGGAAAGTTTAGTCAAGACTTTTATAGAAGTTTTTAATTCTAATGATCTTATGGTAAGGAGATCTATCAAAGGAAAATTTTATGTTCTATCCCGTGTCTCTATACCTTCTGTAATTGTTGAAATGGGGTTTATCACTAATGAATTTGATAGAAATTTGTTATTGAACGATGAATATCAAGACAAGTTAATAGATAAAATTATAGAAGTGATAGACAAATATGTAGAAGGAGGTAAAAATGAGTAAAATAGGTATTCTGGATTCTGGTGTAGGTGGGCTTTCGGTTCTTAAAGAAGTTTACCTAAATAATTTAGCCGATGAGGTCTATTTCTTAGGCGATACAAAATACTTTCCTTATGGGATTAAGCCTGTAGAGTTTATTCAAGAAAGAGTTTTTGAGATAGTAAGTTTCTTTAAAAGTCTTGGTGTAGAAGAGGTTATCATAGCTTGTAATACTGCATCGTCAGTAGCTTATGATTTTCTTAAAGATAGATTTAGAGATCTTAAAATACATAGTATTGTCTTAGGAGCTATAGAAGGTGCAAAAAATTATAAGGCTAAAAAGATAGGGGTTTTAGCTACAAGAAGAACTATGGAAAGTAATATCTATCCTAGATTAATTCACGAAAAGATTTCAGACAAAATCGAGGTATATGTTCAATCTTGCAGTGAGGGACCTCTTCTTGAGACTATTGAAAAGGGAATAGTGGAAGGAGAACTTATTGAGAAAGAAATCATGAGGTGTATTGATCCATTAGTAGAGAAAAACATTGAAGGGTTAATTTTAGGATGTACTCATCTTCCTTTTGTAAAAAAAGTTATAAAAGACTTATATCCTAATCTTTTTGTAGTTGATCCTTCCTTAGAGGTAATAAATTTTTTAAGAAGTGATAGTAATTTTAATACAAAGGTAGAGATTTTTGTCACCGGAGAAGCAGAAGAATTTCAGGGGATTCTTAACAAACTCTTAGGTATGGATTGGATTGTCAAAAAAGTAACTTTGGATAGGAGTGATGTAAGTGTTATCAAAGGATAGACTAATTAATACCTTTATAGATTTTGTAAAAATCTCCTCTCTTTCTTTAAGAGAGAAAGAATTTTCTTCTTTTTTGAAGAATAGACTTGAAAATTTAGGCTTAAAAGTTATTGAAGATAACGCTGGAAAAACTTTAGGTGGAAATTCGGGGAACTTATATGCTTATCTTGATGGTGATGGAGAACCAATTTTAATCTCAGCTCATATGGATACAGTATCTCCAGGGGAGAATATAAATCCTCAGATTGCTGGTGATTACATCCTAAGTGATGGAAATACAATTTTAGGAGCTGATGATAAAGCTGCCATATCTGCTATAGTGGAAGCTATTCAAACTATAAAAGAAAAAAAAGAAAGAACTAAAAAGATTGAATTTCTTTTTACTATTGGAGAAGAGATAGGGCTTGTAGGAGCTAAAAACATAGATCCTTCTTTAATAAAGTCAAAGGAGGGTTATGTGTTAGATGGAGAAGGAGATGTGGGTACTTTAATATTAAGAGCACCAACTCATGATAGGTTTTATCTTAACATATATGGTAAAGCTTCCCATGCTGGAACTTCCCCAGAAAAGGGTATAAATGCCATATTATTAGCTTCGGATTTTCTTCTTAACCTTTCTTGGGGTAGGATTGATGATTTTACTACTGCAAATGTAGGAATTATAAAAGGAGGTAGAGCAACTAATATAGTCCCCGATGAAGTGTATCTGGAAGGTGAGTTTAGGAGTCTTGATGAGGATAATCTTTCTTCTCTGTGGAGGAGATTTGAGGATAATCTTATTAAGTTGGTAAAAAAAGGTGCTAGTTATGATTTGAGAAAAGAAACTCTTTATAGAGGATTTAACATTGATGAGAGGGAAAAAGTTGTGAGAAGAATAGTGGATGTTTTAAACCAGATGGAAAAGAAAATTAATTTGACATATACTATGGGGGGAAGTGACGCTAACATTTTGAACTCCTATGGGATAAAGACAGTAAATGTAGGAATTGGAATGGAAAATGCTCATTCTAAGGAAGAGCGCATAAAAATAGAGAATCTTTATGATACTGCAGTATTGATTTATAACCTTATAAGAGGGTGATATATATGGGTGAAAGGACAGTAGTTTTGGGAGTCATTGGAGCAGATGTTCATGCTGTAGGCTTAAGAGTTCTAGATTATGTATTGAGAAATGCGGGTTTTGATGTGGTGAATATTGGGGTTTTATCATCACAAGAGGATTTTATAAAAGCAGCGATTGAATCGGGAGCAAGAGCTATTTTAGTTTCATCTCTTTATGGACATGCAGAACTTGACTGTAAGGGTTTTAAGGAGAAACTAAAGGAAGCAGGACTTGAAGATATAATCCTCTATATAGGTGGAAATTTAGGCGTAGGACAAAAAGATTGGAATGAAGTAGAAAAGAAATTTAAAGATTTAGGTTTTCACAGAGTATATCCTCCTAAAACTTCGCCCGAAGATGTGGTTAGAGACCTAAAAAAGGACTTGGGATTAGAATAGAAAGTCATGAAAGCTCTAATATTTGATATTGGAAGTACTTTTACTAAAGGTGTGGCTTATGATTTAGAGAAAGGAGAGATTATAGGTAAGGCAAAATATCCTTCTACAGTAAGTGAGGATGTAAACATAGGACTAAGTAAAGTAATAGAGGATATAAAGGCTCAAACAGGGTATAGGATAGAAGAATTTGAAATAAAAAGAGCCACTAGTAGTGCTGCAGGAGGCTTAAAGATAATTGCTATTGGACTTGTTCCTGATCTTACTGCAGAGGCTGCTAAAAAAGCTGCTCTTTCTGCTGGAGGAAAGGTATTAAAAGTATATTCTTATGAGCTTACAAGCTTGGATCTTGAGGAAATTTTGTTTTTGAAACCCGATATAATAATACTTTCAGGGGGGACTGATGGCGGAAACCGGTATTATCCTTTGGTAAATGCTCAAAAACTTTCTACTTTACCCTTAAATATTCCCTTTATTTATGCTGGAAATAAGGATTTAAGAGATAGAATAGAGAAAATTTTCAGAGAAAATAATAAAGAGATGTATATTACTGAAAATGTAATGCCAGAATATGGAGTTATAAATATTAATGAAGTACAGAAATTAATTAGAGAGATTTTTTTAAGAAATATAATTCATGCAAAAGGTTTGGACAAAGTGAAAAAGATAATTGATGGAGTAGTAATGCCAACACCTCTTGCGGTTTTAAAAGGCTTAGAGGCATTCTCGCAGATGTACGGAGAAAGTATATTGGTGGATGTAGGAGGAGCAACCACTGATGTTTGTTCTGTGGCTGAGGGAGCACCAACTCAGTCGGGAGTTGTGTGGAAAGGTTTGAAAGATCCAATAGTAAAAAGGACCGTTGAAGGGGATCTTGGAGTAAGGGTTTCTGCTGTATCTTTATTGGAAGCGGTTGGTGAAAGAGAATTAGAAAAATTAGCTAATGATTTAAAAATAAATCCAAAGGAAAGGGCATATTTTCTTAGTAAAAATACCAATTTTATACCTGAGAAGGATGAAGATATTTATTTTGATGCAATACTTTCTTATTATGCTGTAAAAATAAGTGTAGAAAGACACGTGGGTCATTTAGAGGTAATTTATACTCCAATGGGAACCTTATATTTTCAGTATGGGAAAGATTTGAGGGGGGTTAAAAAATTGCTTCTTACTGGTGGACCTTTGATTTATAATCCTCACAAAAAAACAATATTGAAAGGAGCTATTTATTCTAAGGATGAGCCTTTTGTTTTAAAGCCTATATCTCCTGAAGTTTTTATTGATAAAGAATATATATTATTTTCTATAGGTGTAATATCTGAGATCAGTAAAGAAAAGGCTAAAAAACTTATTGAGAGATATATGAAGAGAATGGAGGCTTGGGAATGGTCTTAAAAAATAAGAAATGGGATCATAAATATTTCTTGAAGATGAGAGAAGAAGTTCTAAATTCTTGGGAAACAGGAAGGGAGGTAAATTTTGAAGAAGCGGTTTCATATTTAAGCTCATTACCAAGAGAAAAATATGCAGATTATGTTTTGAGAAAAGCAGATGAAAGTAAAAAAACCCTGCTTCAGCCAAGAGCAGGAGTGCCTATATTAAAAGAACATATCCTTCTTTTGCAATACCTCCAAAAAGAGGGTGGAGCAGATATATTACCAACTACTATTGATAGCTATACAAGACAAAATAGATACCGAGAGGCACAATTAGGTATTGAAGAGAGTTTAAGAGAGGGAAGATCTTTACTCAATGGATTTCCTGCAGTAAATTATGGTGTTAGGGCTTGTAGAGAAATAATAGAAAGTGTTGATGTACCAGTAGAGGTGAGACATGGAACTCCTGATGCAAGATTGCTTGCAGAAATAACTCTTGCAGCTGGATTTACCTCCTTTGAAGGAGGGGGCATTACCTATAACATTCCTTACGCTAAAGATGTTTCTCTGGAAAACTCAATTCTCTATTGGCAATATGTGGATTACCTTGTTGGACTCTATGCTGAAAATGGAGTAATAATAAATCGAGAGTCTTTTGGTCCTTTGACGGGTACCCTTGTTCCTCCATCTATCTCTATAAGTATTGGAATTATAGAAGCTCTACTTGCTGCTGAGCAGGGAGTAAAGAGTTTTAGTGTGGGATATGGGCAATGTGGGAATATTATTCAAGATACCGCTTCTATTAATGTTCTCTATAGGTTAACAAAGGAGTATTTGGCAAGTTTCGGATATTATGATGTACATGTTACCACTGTTTTGCATCATTTTATGGGTGGGTTTCCAGAGGATGAGGCAAGGGCTTATGCGGTAATAAGCTTAGGTACAGTTCCAGCGGTATTATCTAAAGCTACGAAAGTAATAGTGAAAACACCTCAAGAAGCAATTGGTATTCCGTCTAAAGAGGCTAATGCTGCAGCTTTAAGAAACACAAGACAAGTTCTTCAAATGTTAGACTCGCAGGATTTTATTGATAAGAATAAACTTCAAGAAGAGGAATACATCATTGAAAGAGAAGTGAGAAGCATTTTAAATAGTGTGTATTCTATTGGTGAAGGAGATCTTGTGTTAGGTACTGTAAGGGCTTTTTCTTCTGGTTTGCTTGATGTTCCTTTTGCTCCAAGTAGGTTTACTCTGGGAAGAGTTATGCCTATAAGAGATAATGAGGGTGCTGTAAGATTTTTTGATTTTGGAAATTTGCCCTTTGATGAAGAAATTAAAGATTTTCATAGAAAGAAGATTGAAGAGAGAGCAAAGTATGAGAAGAGAGAAATTAGTTTTCAAATGGTATTAGATGACATATATGCTATAAGTAAAGGTAGATTAGTGGGAAGACCTAAGTAGGTTAAGGAGATTTATTATGATAAAAGATGCTTTATATTCCATTGGGCTTTCAGGTTTTTATTTTGATGATCAAAGGGCTATTAAAGCAGGAGCAAAAGAAGATGGCTTTGCTTATAGGGGAATTCCTTTAACCTCAGGCTATGAATCTGTAAGACAGAAAGGAGAAAGTATATCGGTAATCTTAATTCTTGATGATGATCAGATAGCCTTTGGGGATTGTGCTGCTATTCAATACTCGGGAGCAGGAGGGAGAGAACCGTTATTTAAAGCAAAAGAATTGGTTAAAGATTTAGAGAATGTAGTATTTCCCTTTCTTTTCCAGGAGAAATGGGAAAGTTTTAGATTCATATGTCAGAAGTTAGAAACCTTGAGTATCAATGGTAGGAAACTTCATACTGCTTTGAGGTATGGAGTTTCTCAAGCTATTCTTGATGCTTTTTCAAAATATTATAAAAAGACCATGACTGAAATTATTCGGGATGAGTATTTGCTAAATTTTGACATTAAAAAGATTCCAATTTTTGCTCAATCAGGAGATGAAAGATATATTAATGTGGATAAAATGATTCTTAAGAGAGTAGATGTTTTACCTCATGCTCTCATCAATAATGTAGAGACAAAGTTAGGATGGCGTGGAGAAAAGTTAATAGAGTATTTGGGATGGTTGAAAGAGAGAGTAAAAATACTTGGAGACGAGAATTATCATCCTATATTTCATATAGACGTTTACGGAACCATTGGAATTGCTTTTCAGTATAATATAGATGAGATAGTAGAATATATGGAAAAACTTGAGAAGATTTGTTATCCATATAAGTTGAGAATTGAAGGGCCTGTAGACATGGAGAGTAAAGAGTTACAAATAGATTTCTTGAGCAAAATAAAGAGAAAACTCAAAGAAAGAGGTATAAATGTGGATATTGTAGCAGATGAATGGTGTAATAGCTTAGATGATATCAAGGATTTTATTAAAGCTGAAGCAGTGGATATGATCCAGATAAAGACTCCTGTTTTAGGTAGTATTCACAATTCTATTGAGGCTGTGCTTTATTGCAAAGAAAACAATATAGGAGCCTATTTAGGTGGTAGTTGTAATGAAACTGATAGGTCGGCTCAGGTTTCCGTCCACATTGCATTGGCAACTCAGGCGGATCAAATTTTGGCAAAACCAGGAATGGGCGTAGATGAAGGACTGATGATAGTTTATAACGAAATGATGAGGACTTTAAAAATATTAAAAAAGAAAGGATTGAATGTTATAGATGCTTAAGATTTTCTCTCCTACTGCTATTTTAGGATATGGTTTTCCTGAAAAAACTTATTACAATGCCCTCTCAGAGAAGCCAGACATTATTGCTGTAGATGCAGGTTCGACAGATCCTGGACCTTATTACTTAGGTAAAGGTATTTCTTTTGTTGATAGGAACGCTACTAAGAGGGATCTATATTATTTAATAAAAATGGCTTTAAAGTTTGACATACCAATATTAGTCGGAAGTTCAGGAGGATGTGGTACAAAATCTTCTTTAGATTGGACTTTTGATATAGTTAAGGAGATTTTAGGGACAGAAAATATCAAGGCAAAGGTTGCCAAAATTTATAGTGATATTGATAAAGAGATAGTTAGAAAAGCTATTTTAGGGGATAAAATTAAAGAACTTGATGGGTCTTCGAAATTAACTGTAGAAGATCTTCAAAATGTAAATAATATTGTGGCTCAAATAGGTATATCGCCCTTTATTGAGGCTTATAAAAAGGGAGTAAATATAATTTTAGCAGGAAGAAGTTATGATCCAGCCCCGTTCTCTGCAATTCCAATTTATAAAGGATATCCTAAAGGGCTTTCCTACCATTTAGGAAAAATTCTTGAATGTGGGGCAATTGCAGCTGAACCTGGTAGTGGAAGAGATGGGCTCATGGGATTAATTTTTGAGGATCGTTTTGAGGTTTATCCCCTTAACGAAGATAGAAAATGTACTGTTATTTCTGTGGCTGCTCATACTCTATATGAGAAAAGTGATCCCTATCATCTTATTGGTCCCGATGGGGTTATTGATCTTACCAAGTCGGTTTTTATACAAAAAGATGAGAGAACTGTTTCGGTTATGGGTTCAGAGTTTATAGAATCTAAGGATAAGTGGATTAAGATAGAGGGAGCCAAATATCTTGGTATAAGAGGGGTCTGTATAGCTGGAATTAGAGATCCTATCATGATTTCTCAAATAGATGAAATATTAGAAAAACAGAAAATTCTTCTAAGGGAGAATTTTAAAGATTTAAATAAGTATGAAATATTTTTCCATGTATATGGGAAAAATGGAGTTATGGGAAGTTGGGAGAAGGAAAAGAATCTTTCCCACGAACTTTGTATTGTTATTGAGGTGATAGGTGAGAATCAAGATCATGTAAAGACAATACTTGGATTTTTAAGATCTTCGCTTCTTCATTATGGTTATAAAAACCGTATTTCCACAGCTGGAAACCTTGCTTTTCCATTCTCTCCCTCCGAAGTTATCTGGGGAGAGGTTTTTGAATTTAAGATTTACCATCTTATAAAACTTGAAGATTACGAATTTCCAATAGAGGTTGTAGAGGTTTAGCCTATGAGGCATAAATTAATTGATTTGGCAAAAGTAATACGTACTAAAAATAGTGGTCCCTTCATTCTTACCATAGACATTATTTTTAAAGATTCTTATGTGTATAAGAGATTAAAAGAAATAGATTATTTTTCTAAAGTTTGGTGGGCTCAGGTTTATGGGATAAATTTAGATGATGTTATTTCTGTAATTTATTTTGATCCTGTAAGTGCTGTTAAGGCTAATATAAAAAGGAGGGTTCCATCGGGAAGTCCTGGGGATACTGATGTTTATGGAGCCCAACAACATGCTCCTCTTCTTGAGGTGGAGATAGATGTTTAGAGTCATTAATCAGGAGGAAATTTATAAGAAGTTGGTAGATTTGATAGAAAAAGTAAATTTTTCTTTACCTGAGGACGTAGAAAAAGCTTTGCTAGAATCAAGAAAAAAAGAAGAAGATAAAAATGCTCAAATTGTTCTTGATATTCTTATAGAAAACGCAAAAATTGCTAAAGAAAAAAAGATTCCTGTATGTCAAGATTGTGGAATGGTGGTGGCTTTTGTAGAGATTGGTAGAAATTTATGTATTAATGGGAATATAGAGAATGCTATAAATGATGCAGTAAGAACAGTTTATGTAAATGATTTTCTCAGAAAGTCTGTAGTTAGGGATCCTTTAAGGAGAATTAATACAGAGGACAATACTCCTGCAGTTATTCACTATGATGTGGTTGATGGAGATAAGTTGAGAATAAATATACTGATAAAGGGCTTTGGAAGTGAAAATGCGAGTGTGGTAAAAAATTTACTTCCTACTGTATCAAGAGAGGAGTTAATTAATGAGATTATAGAGCATATAAAACTTTTCGGGCCTAACGCATGTCCTCCATTAATTGTGGGTATAGGTATAGGAGGTACTTTAGAGAAGGCTGCAATTTTATCTAAGAAAGCATTATTGAGGCCTATAGGTAAACATAATGATGATCCTTTTTGGGCATCTTTGGAAGATGAACTTTTGGAGAAGATAAATAATCTCAATATAGGCCCTGGAGGGCTTGGGGGAAAAACTACAGCTTTAGCGGTAAATATAGAGAGTTATCCTGTTCATATTGCAGGATTTACTCTTGCAATAAATCTCCAATGCTGTGCGGTAAGGCATGGGTGGGTTGAGATATGAAAAGGATCTATATTCCTGATGATATTGAAAAATTGGAGAGGTTTGAGGTAGGGGAATGGATACTTTTAAATGGGGTGTTGTATTCTGCAAGAGACCAAGCTTGTAAAAAATTAGTAGATATGATAGATAAAGGAGTTGAACTACCTTTTAATTTAAAGGATATTATTATCTATCATATGGGACCTTCTCCTGCACCACCCGGTAGAGTGGTAGGTTCTGCAGGACCTACTACAAGCAAAAGGATGGATCCTTTTGTGGCAGAGCTCATGAGGAATGGAGTAAAGGGATTTATTGGAAAGGGAATGCGAGGTAAAGAAGTAATTGAAGCAATAAAAAAATATAAAGGTTTTTATCTCGTAACAGTAGGAGGAGCGGGAGCGTATCTTGGAGATAGAATTAAGAATATGGAAATTTTGGCTTTTCCTGAACTTGGTCCTGAAGCCATTTATTATTTAGAGGTTTTTGATTTTCCTGCCATGATGGCTATTGACTCTAAAGGAAACTCCTTCTGGAAGATATAATGATACATCCAAAAGTTCTATTAAGGGAGGCCATTTATTATGCTCCACGAGGGGAAGCAAGACTTCAGCTTCTTGGATCTATTATTGCTCAAAATTTCCTATCTCACGAAGATAAACTCATAGGACTAATAGGGGATTCTGGTTCAGGGAAATCCTTATTAATAAGAGGGATGTTTCCAGGACTTAATCTAACTAACGATGATGAAGGAGTATATAGAAGGCCCTTACCTCTTATTGAAGATTATGAGAGAGGAAGATTTTACGAATATATATACCATCTTGATGTAAGATTTGAGCTAGCTTTTTATCCTATATATCTTATAGCAGAAGCTATTTTAAAAGCTTTAGAAGAAGATAGAAAAATTGTTTGTGAACATTTTGAGCTGATCTACTCTTATATTAAGAGGAATGCAGACCTACTCATAGGGGTAGGTGAAGAAGTTATTGTAGCAAGACCTAATATTTTTGGGCCTTTGCCAGAAGAAATTGTAGCCATTGTTTTTCCCTCTCTAAGTTATAGATTGCAGGCTCATACAGCTGAGGATCTGACAGGAATGATTTTGGAGGATCATGGTTATTTACGATATATTGAAGGACACAGTGATGTGAAACATGGATTTGTTATAAGATTGAAAGAGAAACTTCAAGTAGATATTTCAGATTTAGAAAGAGAGGTTAAAAATTATATTGAAAAGGGTGTAGAAGTATCTTATTTAGATAGACAACACATAAAGATAGGTGAGCGTATTATACCCTGTACAGGACCAAGACTTCATGTGAAAAATACGAGAGATATAAAAGAGTTCTATTTATATCCCGATTTCATTTTTGACAAAGAAGAAGAGGATTATTTGCTTGTTGGATTTGTCGATAAGTTGGAATATGATAAAATAGTTAATAAACTTAAAGAAAGAGGAAGATAGATATGGTAAGGATTGATAAAAGATCAAATACGGATTTAAGACCTGTGAAAATAACAAGAAAATATTTAAAGTATCCCTTGGGGTCGGTTTTAATTGAGATGGGAGAAACAAAAGTTATATGCACTGTTTCCATGGAAGAAAAAGTTCCCCCTTTTCTTAAGGGTACAAATCAGGGATGGTTGACTGCTGAATATGGGATGCTTCCAGGTTCTACTCCAGAAAGAAAGGTGAGAGACGTAGTAAAAGGTGCGATAAATGGGAGATCTCAAGAAATTCAAAGGCTTATAGGGAGATCTCTAAGGGCAGTAGTTGATTTTAGCAAGCTTGGGGAAAGAACTATCTGGATTGATGCAGATGTTATTCAGGCAGATGGTGGTACAAGGACCGCTGCTATAACTGGGGCTTTTGTGGCTCTTTATGATGCTTTAGAAAAGTTGAAGAGGGAGGGAATCATAAAAGAGATACCTATAAGAGAATTTGTTGCTGCTGTAAGTGTGGGAATCGTAGATGGAGAAATTCTTCTTGATCTCTCTGCTAATGAGGACATGAGGGCCGAAGTGGATATGAATGTGGTTATGACAGAAAGTGGTAAATTTGTGGAAATTCAAGGAACTGCTGAGAAAACTCCTTTTACCCATGAACAGTTGCAACATATGCTTAACCTTGCTAAGCAGGGTATTATGAGATTAATTGAAATTCAAAAGAAAACTCTTGGGTTACTTTAGATGGATAAGTTTATTATATTGGCGACAAAAAACGAAGGTAAAATAAGAGAAATATTGGATATTCTCTCAGAGTATAGAAGTTGGATAAAAACTTTGAAAGATTTAAATCTTGACATAGAACTTCCTGAAGAGTTAGGTGAAAGTTATGAAGAAAATGCTTTTATCAAAGCAAGGTATATTGCTGAACTTACAGGTTATCCTGTTATTGCAGAAGATTCGGGTCTTGAAATTGATGCTTTAAAAGGAGAATTAGGCATTCATTCTGCAAGGTTTGGAGGAAGTGTGGGATATAAGGAAAAGATAAGATTGGTTTTGGAGAAGATGAAAGATATTCCATGGGAAGATAGAAAAGCAAGATTTGTATGTAAGGCAGTGTTTTATGATGAAAAAGAAGACATAAAAATTATTACAGGTGGGAAAGTTGAGGGGTATATTGCTTATGAGCCGAGAGGAGAAAGGGGTTTTGGTTATGATCCTATTTTTTATTTTCCCCCATTGGGTAAGACCTTTGGGGAAATAAACGAGTTTGAGAAAAACAAATATAGCCATAGATTTATGGCTTTTAATAAGTTAAAATTATTTTTAGAATGTTTTTATAAAGGGGGTAAGCTATGAAAGAGATAATTTCGACCTCAAAAGCTCCTTCTGCTATTGGTCCTTACTCTCAAGGAATAAAGGTAGGGAATATGGTATTTATCTCGGGACAAATTCCAATTGATCCAGATACGGGAAATGTGGTAGAGGGAGGAATAAAGGAACAAACCAAAAGAGTTTTAGAGAATGTAAAAGCTATATTAGAATCCATAGGTGGAAGTTTAAATAATGTAGTAAAGACTACAGTATTTATGGTAGATTTGGAAGAGTTTTCTGAGATGAATGAGGTATATAAAGAATATTTTCCTAACAATCCTCCTGCAAGATCAACTATACAGGTTTCTGCTCTTCCCAAAAATGTAAAAATTGAAATTGAAGCAATAGCGGTCTTTTAAATTTTTATTTAAGAGGAGAAAGATGTATGATTCCTCTGCGAGATGATATACCGTCTCGAAGGTGTCCTATAGTTAATATGACTCTTATCTTCTTGAATATTTTTGTTTTTTTATGGGAGATGTTATTACCTCAAAGGGTCTTAGAAAGTATAATATTTAAATATGGGGTAGTCCCATATAGGTTTTTCAGTTTAAATTTACTTCCTCATGGGATTTTAACCCTTTTTACTTCTATGTTTTTACACGGTGGATGGTCTCACATCATTGGTAACATGCTTTATTTGTATATATTTGGTGACAATGTAGAGGATGCTATGGGGCATTTTAGATATCTTGTTTTTTATCTTCTTTCTGGAATTCTTGCTGGGTTGACTCAAATCTTCTTTAATACTAACCCTTATATGCCTGCTATAGGAGCGAGCGGAGCGATTGCAGGTGTTTTAGGAGCATATATGAGATACTTTCCCTTAGCGAAGGTTCTAACTATGACTTTTTTTGTATTTTTTATAGATTTTATTTATATCCCTGCTTTTTTATATATAGGTCTTTGGTTTATAATGCAAATTTCATCAGGGATATTCTCTCTTTTAATTAATATTAGTGGTGGAATAGCTTGGTGGGCACATATTGGGGGGTTTGTTTTTGGTTTCATCTTAGCAAAGCATTTTAGGAGAAGAAGATATTGGGTTTATTACTACTAAGGGAGGTGACTTTTTATGAACTTTTGGGATATTTTTTGGATCATATTTATTTTGAGTAGTATTTCTCCCATAGTAAGGCAGAGAGTTATAGAAGCAGAGAGATTTAGATTAATTCAGACCCTGGAGAGAAAGAGAGGTTCTAGGGTTATTACTCTTATTCATAGGCAAGAAACTATGAATCTTTTTGGTATCCCAATAGCAAGGTATATTAACATTGAAGATTCAGAAGAGATTTTGAGAGCTATAAGACTTACTCCTGAGGATATGCCTATTGATTTAATTCTCCATACTCCTGGTGGTTTAGTATTAGCAGCTGAGCAGATAGCTCATGCATTAAAAAATCACAAAGGAAAGGTTACAGTCTTTGTACCTCATTATGCTATGTCAGGAGGAACTTTTATAGCTCTTGCTGCAGACGAAATTATAATGGATGAGAATGCAGTACTTGGTCCTGTAGATCCTCAACTTGGAGAATATCCTGCTGCTTCTATCTTAAATGCTATTAATAGAAAGGGGGCAGATAAAGTCGAAGATAAAACCCTTATTCTGGGAGATGTGGCAGAAAAAGCAATTAGACAGGTAAAAGAATCAGTTTTTGAGCTTTTAAAAGATAAAATGCCTGAAGAGAAAGCAAAGGAGATTGCAGAAATTCTTTCCACAGGTACCTGGACTCATGATTATCCTATAACGGTCGAAGAGGCACAGAAATTAGGTCTTCCTGTAAAAGTTGGATTACCAAAAGAAATTTATGCTCTCATGAATTTATATCCTCAATCTCCTGGTTCAAGACCTTCTGTACAGTACATACCTGTGCCTTATCAGCCTTATAAAGGTGGTGCAAATAATAAAAAATCATAAGTCTGTAATTTAATTTATAACTATTATTAATTACTATTGACACTTATTAAAGCTAAGTGTTAATATTTAATTGAAAATTTTAGCAATTTAGTAGGGAGAGTGCTAAATTTGTTAGATGAAAGAAAAAAAACAATATTAAAAATAACTGTAAAAGATTACATTGAATCTGCCCATCCAGTAAGCTCAAGGGTACTTGCTAAAAAGTACCTTTTAGGATGGAGTCCTGCTACTATACGTAATGAAATGGCAGATCTTGAGGAAGAGGGTTATCTCATACAACCCCATACATCGGCGGGAAGAATCCCCTCTGATAGAGGATATAGATTCTATGTAGATTTTTTGTTGGATGGATATGAGCTTTACGAGGAAGATATAAAGGTTGCAAATAGTATTATTTTTTCTGTTCTTGATTGGGAGAGCCTTTTGAAGAAGGTAGCAGAGTTGATGTCCGAAAGAACCACTTTTATTGGGGTTGTTTTATACCCCCAATTGAGAAATACCACTCTTAAGAAAATAGAGTTTGTGGATTTGAGGGAGGAAACTGTAGTTATTATTGTCACTACCGCGACAGGGATAGTAAAGGAGAAAATTATAAGGTTATCGAGGTCTATTACAGAAGAAGAATTACAAAGAATAAGAGTGAAATTAAATAAAGAGTTTGGAAATAAAGAGCTTCAAAAGGTATATTGGAATTTAAGTAAAGAAGAAAAGAGGATTAATATTCCTTCTGAGATTATAGAGACCTTGAAGGACATATTGAAAGAATTGATTTATACGGGAAAGGAAGAGGGAGTATTTGTCTCTGGTCTTTCTAAAATACTGAAACATTTGGAATTTCAGGATATTAATAAAGTGAAGACATTGGTTGATGTCTTAGAAGAAGAAAAAACTTTGTCTTCTTTACTTTTTACCGCTTTTCTTAATAAAGGACTTACTATACTTATTGGTCAGGAGATAAATATTCCAGAACTTAGTGATTGTAGTGTTATCACTACAGTTTATTCCTTAGGGGATAATATTACGGGATCTATTGGTATGATAGGTCCCAAAAGGATGAAATACGAAAGAATCCTTGCCTTCGTAGAATTAATAGGAAAGACATTATCCGAGAGACTTACACAAATTTTGGGTGAGTATTAATAATCATGTCTCCAATGTTTTTTGCCACCACTTTTAAGGAACCTGATTTACTTTATATTGAGGATAAAGAGGATATTTTCCATATGGTTAATGTTTTAAGAATAAGAGAGGGAGAAAAAATTGATGTAAATTATAATTCAAAGATTTTTAGAGCTTATGTTGAGAAAATTGAAGAAGATAGGGTAATATGTAAGATTATTGAGAAAATTGGGAATAAGGAGGCTAATGTTGAAGTTTATTTATGTCAAAGTTTGCCTAAAAAGGAGTCCTGGGAGATCATTTTAGAAAAATGTACCGAAATTGGTGTCGTAGGATTTATTCCTTTACAAACTCAAAGGAGTATTGTAAACTTATCAAGAGACGAATTGAATAAAAAATATCAAAGATGGAATAAAGTTATCAAAGAAGCTGTAAAACAGTGTGGAAGGAATAAATTACCGTTATTATATAAAGTTCAAACCTTAGAGGAAAGTTTAAATTTGGCTAAAAAGGAGAATGCTGATATATTGATTGCCTGGGAAGGGGCGGAGTTGAGTTTAAAAAATATTATAAGAAATAATATTAGAGATAAAATTTTTCTTTTTATAGGACCTGAAGGAAGTTTTACTGATGAAGAGATTAACCTTATGAAGAAGTATAATGGTATTTTTTTTAATATGGGTCCAAGAATATTAAAGGTTGAGACAGCTGCAATTGTGGCTTCTGCTCTCCTTCTCTATGAGAAAGGAGGCTTAGGTTTATTTTAATATCTTGAGAAAAGTTGCTTTTTATACCTTTGGGTGTAAGGTAAATCAATATGAAACTGAAAACTTAAAAATATTAGCAAGAAATGCTGGTTTTGAGATTGTTCCTTTTGGAAAAGAGGCAGATTTAATATTTATAAACAGTTGTGCTGTAACGCATGTTGCTGAGAGAAAAGCAAGGAGACTAATTAATCTTATCAAAAATCGCTTTCCTAATGCTAAAATTGCTCTTGCAGGTTGTTATGCGGAAAGGCTTAACTTGTCCTCGGAAAAGCTTGTTTTAGATTTTGTTCTAGATAATAAGCAAAAGTGGGAGTTTTTTGGGGGAAGTGAAGACTCAGCTTTTGTAACCTCCGAAGATCGAGCAAGAGCAATATTGAAGATTCAAGATGGATGTAATAATTTTTGTACCTATTGTATAGTCCCCTACTTAAGAGGTAGAGAAAGAAGTAAACCTTTTGACAAGGTAATGGAGGAAGCCCAAAAACTTGTTGAAAATGGTTTTAAGGAAATAGTTTTGACAGGGATAAGATTAGGAGCTTATGGAAGAGATTTGGGAGACAAAGATGCCTTGTCCAAACTCCTTTTAAAACTTTTTGAGATGGATGGTTTAGTTAAAATAAGACTAAGCTCTATAGAACCCATGGATATAACAGAGGGGTTGATAAAACTTGCGGATCATCCTAAGTTATGTAAACATTGGCATATACCTCTTCAAAGTGGTGATGATGAGATTCTTAAGAAGATGAACAGAAGGTATGATACTAAATATTTTGAGCAGATAGTCTATAAATTAAGAGAAAAGGTGCCCGATGTGGCCATAACTACTGATATAATAGTGGGTTATCCTGAAGAGAGTGAGGAAAATTTTAATAACACTTATCTTTTTGCAGAGAGAATGGGGTTTATGAGGATACATGTTTTCCCATATTCACCAAGACCTTTTACTCCGGCTTATAAATTAAAGCCTTTACCTTATGAAGTGATTACAAAAAGGAAGGAAAAATTGATAAAATTAAGTAATGACTTATGGGAGAGATATGTAAGTAAATTCATAGAGAAAGAATTAGAAGTTATGGTTGAAGAAAGAAAGGAAAATCTATATAGAGGTACAACTGATAACTATATAAAAGTAGAGTTTGAAAGTAATTTATTATTAAAGGAGGGTGAATATATAAAGGTAAGACTATTGAAGGTAGATAATAAAGAAGAAAAAGTATGGGGCGAAGTTTTGGAGAGTAAAGTAAAAGTTACATTATAAGAAAGGAGGGAAGATTGTGACTGAAGTAAGAGTAGGAAAAGATGAAAGTCTTGATAGTGCATTGAAGAGATTTAAGAAAAAATTGCAGGAAGATGGTGTTCTTGCAGATATTCGTAGGCATGAATATTATGAGAAACCTAGCGAAAAAAGGAATAGAAAAAAGGCTCAATCTAAGAAAAAGAAGTAAATAGGTTTTATGGAAAGGTCACTATTAAGGACAGAGATAATAATTCCAAAGGATGTGGAAAGTTATAGAGAAGAAATATTGAATAACATTGAGAAAATAGAAGAAATAGATAATGTAAAAATTAAAGTGGAAGATAATAAATTAGTGATCTATGGAGAGCCAGAGTCTGTTAAAAGAGTGGAAGCTTTTTTATTAGATCAAATTTCTATTTCCAAGAAAAGTGGGACCCTTCTAGTCCATAAGGTACTTGTTTTTGATAAAAAAATAGTTAGGATTTTGACCCCAGGGCAGAAAAATTATGTGGAAGAAATCGAGAAAAACTATATAGTATTAGCAAAAGGTCCCGCAGGTACAGGGAAAAGTTTTCTTGCTATAGCAGTGGGTTTGAATATGTTGAAAAATAATTTGGTGCAAAAGATGATTTTAACGAGACCAGTGGTGGAGGCAGGAGAAAAATTAGGTTTTCTCCCTGGGGATATTCAACAAAAGGTAGATCCTTATATAAGACCTCTATATGATTTTTTGGAGGAGCTATTAGGTTCAGAGAAACTTAATAAGTACATAGAAAAGGGTATGATAGAAGTTGCCCCTCTTGCTTATATGAGGGGAAGGACTTTTAAATATTCTTTTATTCTTTTGGACGAAGCCCAAAATACCACTCCTATGCAGATGAAGATGTTCCTTACTCGTTTTGGAGAAGGAAGTAAGATGGTTGTGACTGGAGACGTAACTCAAACAGATCTTGATGTGGGAAGAACTTCTGGATTAACTCATGCGTGGGAGATATTAAGAGGAATAAAGGGTATAGGATTTGTAGAGCTTACAGAAAAAGATGTGGTACGCCACGATATAGTGAAGGAGATTATAAAAGCCTACGAAAGATGGGAGATAAATAAATGAGTGTTAATATCTTTGATCTATATGGATGTTTTGACAAAAAAGAAGAAGATAGAGTTAAAAACTTTGTAAAAGAAGTTTTTAAGAAGGAAGGTTTTCTTCCGAATAAATATGATATCTCGGTGGTTTTAGTAGATGATGAAAAAATAAGAGAGCTAAATAGCAAATATAGAGGGAAAGATACACCTACCGACGTTCTTTCTTTTTCTCTTGGAAAGGATCCTAAGGGAAGAATAGTAGGAGAGATCTATATATCTATAGATACTGCTAAAATTCAGGCAAAGGAAAATAATAAGACTCTTATAGATGAAGTTGCTTTTTTGACTTTGCATGGGCTTTTACATATACTTGGTTATGATCATGAGAATGATGAAGAATATGAGAAAATGGAAAAGGAAACAAAAAAGCTAATATCTTTGTGGAGATAATGAGGAATAGGAATCTTATTGAAAGTATTACAAAGGCTGTGGAAGGCTTAGAATTTGGCTTGAAATATGAAAGAAATATAAAAATTCAAGCATTTATAGCTTTACTAGTTGTATTATTTTCCTTAATTCTAAACTTTGATCTAACGGATAAGTTGTTAATATTTATGTGGTGTGGTGTGGTAATAAGTGCTGAGTTTTTTAATTCCGCTATTGAGAGGGCTATGGATGTGCTTTCCGAAGAATATTCGCCTAAAATAAAGATAGTCAAAGATCTTTCTGCTTCAGCAGTTTTTATACTGGCATTAATAGCTTTAGTTTCAGGATTATTAATCTTTTTTAAATACCTGTCGAGATTAATTTAAAGGGGTGTGAAGTTAAACTGGAATATTTATCGCTTTTAATTCTATTAATTATTTCGGGTTTTTTATCAGCTCTTGAGACATCTCTTCTTTCTCTTCCTAAGATTAGACTTCATCATTTGGCTGAGAATGGAGACAAAAGGGCAATAAAAATTGTTAGACTTATGGAAAATAGTCAAAGAGTGCTTAGCACAATTCTTATTGCCAATAATTTTGTGAATGTTTTAATCTCGGCAATAGCCACCAAAATAGCTCTTGCTACATTTAAGAATTTTGGTGTTGCTGTTGCTACGGGCGTGAGTACCTTTTTTATTGTGGTATTTGGAGAGGTGATTCCTAAGAGTTTTGGCTTGAAGTTAAAAGAAAAATATGCATTAGCAGTGATTAATGTTTTTTATCCCTTTTACATAATATTTATACCAATTACAAAATTGATTTTAGGATTTAGTAATATTTTTTACAAGTTTGTAGGTAAGACTCAAGAAAATATCTCTCCTTTTGCTACTGTAGATGAGTTTTTAACCCTTGTGAATGTAGGAGAAAAAGAGGGTATTATTGAGAAAGAAGAAAAAGAACTCATAAATAATGTCTTAGAATTTACTGATACTGAAGTTCATGAAATTATGGTTCCAAGAATAGATATGGTTTGTGTTAGTGTAGACAGTCCTTTAAAGGAAGTTTGGAGAAAAATTATAGAAGAGGGACATTCAAGAATTCCAGTATATGAGGGTAGTATTGATAATATAGTGGGTATAGTACATGCAAAGGATGTGTTAAAAGCTCTTGCAGAGAAGGATCCTAATATAAAAGTAAGAGACATTTTACGGGATGTTATATATGTGCCTGAGAATATGAAGATAAATGAGCTTTTTAATGAGATGAGAAAGAAGAAGGCTCATTTAGCTATAGTTGTAGATGAATATGGAGGTACAGCAGGACTTGTAACCCTTGAAGATGTATTAGAAGAACTTGTAGGAGAAATTGAAGATGAATATGATAAAGAGGAAAATAAGTTTAATTTTATAGACGAAAATACGTTAGTGGTGGATGCAAAGATAAATATTTATGAGTTAAATGATATTCTTGAGGAGGCATGGGGTATGACTCTGCCTAAGACGGAGTATGATACTTTAGGTGGTCTTATATTAGACTTATTAAACAGGGTGCCTTCTCGAGGGGAACAAATTGATCTTGGAAATTTAATTATAGTAATAGATAGCGTTAGAAGGCAAAGAATAGAAAAGGTGAAAATAATAAGAAAAATTAAAAAAGAAGGAGAAGAGGAAAAAGATGAGTGATACAAAGTTCATATTTGTTACAGGTGGAGTTATATCTTCTCTTGGAAAAGGTTTAACTACAGCTTCCTTAGGGAGGATATTAAAAAGTAAAGGTTTTAATGTTACAGCTTTGAAATTTGATCCTTATATAAATGTGGATGCTGGAACTATGAACCCTTATCAACATGGAGAAGTGTTTGTAACAGAAGACGGGGCTGAGACTGATCTTGATTTAGGGCATTATGAAAGGTTTTTAGATGTTAATCTTTCTGCTATAAACAATGTAACCACTGGCAAGATCTATTCTTCAGTGATTAGGAAAGAAAGAGAAGGTAAATACCTGGGGTCAACAGTACAGATCATTCCTCATATAACTGAAGAGATAAAAAACAGTATCAAATTAGTAGCAAAAGAAACGGGAGCAGATATAGTTCTTGTTGAAATTGGAGGAACAGTAGGCGATATTGAAGGATTACCTTTCTTAGAAGCTGCAAGACAGTTTAGAAAAGATGTGGGTAAAGATAATGTTATATATCTTCATGTAACTCTTGTGCCTTCACTTTTTCCTACAGGAGAGTTAAAAACGAAACCCACCCAGCATAGTGTAAAGGAGCTTAGAAGTATAGGTATTCAGCCTGATATAATCCTTTGTAGAGCAAAGACAAAACTTCCAAAGAGTATAAGAGAAAAAATTGCTTTGTTTACTGATGTGGAGCCAGAGGCAGTAATTACAGGTGTAGATGTGGAAGATCTATATGCAATTCCTCTTTACTTTGAGGAAGAGGGATTAGGGGATTTGGTTTGTAAACTCTTAGGTCTGGAAAATAGAAAAAGTAATCTTGAAGATTGGAAAGCAATGGTTAATAAAGAACTTTTAGGTGAAGTAAACATTACAATCTTGGGTAAATACGTTACTTTGCCTGATGCTTATATAAGTGTAGTACAGGCTTTAAAACATGCTACAAGATTTTATGGAGTAAAGTTGAATATTAGATGGGTAGAAAGTGATAAGGTTAATTCTGAAAATGTAGATGATGTACTTAAAGGTACTGAGGGATTATTAGTTCCTGGCGGATTCGGAGCTCGAGGAATAGAAGGAATGATAGAAGGTATTAGATGGGCTCGAAAGAACAAAATTCCCTTCTTAGGATTATGCTTAGGACTTCAATGTGCTGTAATTGAATTTGCAAGAAGTATTGGGTTAAAGTATGCTAACAGCAGTGAATTTGATGAAAATACACCAGATCCTGTAATTGATTTGATGCCTAACCAGAAGAATATCAATGAAAAGGGTGGAACTATGAGACTTGGTGCATATCCATGTGTACTTGATAAGTCCTCTTTAGCTTATAAATATTATCAAAAGGAAATTATATATGAAAGGCATAGACATAGATATGAGGTAAACAATAAGTATAGGGAATTATTTGAGAGGCATGGATTAAAGATTGTAGGAAAATCTCCTGATGGAGAATTAGTTGAGATAATTGAGATTCCTGATCATCCATTTTTCATAGCTACTCAATTTCATCCAGAATATAAATCAAGACCTTTAAATCCCCATCCTTTGTTTAAAGGATTTATAGAGAATGTAATAAAGGAGAAAGAGAAAAAAAATGGATAACAAAAAGCTATATGAATTGGCATTAAAAGCCTTAGAAAATTCTTATTCCCCTTATTCTAATTTTCCTGTGGGAGTTGCCCTACTTACTAAAAATGGTAAGGTATATCTTGGAACTAATATTGAAAACGCATCTTATGGATTGACTATTTGTGCTGAAAGGGTAGCAATATTTAAGGCAGTAAGTGAAGGAGAAAGAGAGTTCTCAAAAATAGTTATAGTAGGTAAGGATGGAAGTGGGGTTCCTCCTTGTGGTGCATGTAGACAGGTTATGTTTGAATTCTCACCAGATATGGAAATATTGCTTTATGATAAAGAAAAGGGCAAATTTATGACTTATAGAGTAAAGGATATATTACCTTTAGGATTTGATTTGGAGGCTAACAAATGATGGGAAAGACAAAGCTTGCATACATAAGTATAGTGGGTAAACCTAATGCTGGAAAGTCTACTTTAATCAATCTTTTAGTGGGGGAAAAGGTCTCTATCGTGGCTGATAAACCTCAAACTACAAGACAGCGTATTCTTGGAGTTCTCACTTTAGAGGATGCCCAATTTATTTTTCTTGATACTCCTGGTTGGTTTCCTCCTAAACACTTATTGGGAGAGTATATGCAAAAGACTATTAAAAAAACCATTGAAGACTCAGATATTGTACTATATGTTATAGACTCTTCGGTAGAGTTAGACGATGATAATAGAACTTTACTCAAATTTGTTAAAGATCAAGGTAAACCTTATTTGGTGTTGTTAAATAAGATAGATATGGTTTCATCCAAATCTATAGAGGAAAGGAAAAAAGAGGTTATTGCCTTAGGGGTATCAGAAGAAAAGATTATTGAAATTTCAGCTCTTTATGGCACGAATAAAGAATTACTTATAGAAAAACTTAAAGAAATAGCCCCCGAAGGTGAATTTTTGTACCCTCCTGATATGTTGACAGACCAAACGGATAAATTCTTTATTGCTGAAATAATAAGAGAGAAAATTATCCACTTAACTTATCAAGAGGTTCCTCATTCTGTGGCTGTTTATGTAGATGACATTGAGGAAAAAAAAGATGGTAATCTACTGTACATTAGAGCAACTATTATTGTAGAAAGACCAACACAAAAAGCAATTATTATTGGAAAAGATGGTCAAATGCTTAAAAAAATAGGTACTTTAGCAAGGATGGAGATTGAGTCTTATTATCAAAAGCAAGTTTATCTTGATCTTTGGGTAAAGGTTAGGGAAAAATGGAGAAAGAAACCAGAAATATTAAGAGAATTAGGATACGAGTGAGGTGAAAAAATGAATAGATACGAGCTTGCTCAGAAGATAGACCATACTCTTTTAAGGCCCAATATTTCTCTTTTGGATATTGAAAGACTGTGTAACGAAGCAAAAGAGTTCGGTTTTTATTCTGTATGTATAAATCCCTATTATATTCCTTATGCAAAAGAGTTACTAAAAGATACCAAAGTTAAGATATGTACAGTGATTGATTTTCCATTGGGAGCAAGTACTACTTCCATGAAAGTTTATCAAGTGAGGGAATCTCTTAAACTTGGAGCAGAAGAATTTGACATGGTTATAAATATTGGGGCTTTAAAAGACAAGAAAAGAGACTATTTGATATCTGAGATCAGAGAGGTAGTAAAAGCTGCAGAAGGCAAGGTAGTTAAGGTAATAATTGAGACGTGCTATTTGACAGATGAGGAGAAGATTTATGCTACTGAAATAATAAAAGAAGGTGGAGCCCATTTTGTTAAAACATCTACTGGTTTTGGTCCTCAAGGTGCTACTGTACAGGATGTTAGATTACTAAAATCTATTGCTGGTAATGACCTGAAGGTTAAAGCATCTGGAGGTATTAGAACCTTTGAACAAGCTTTAGAAATGATAAATGCAGGAGCAGATAGGATTGGAACCTCCAGTGGAGTGAGTATAATAAATGGGCTTGGAAAATAGGTATTATTATGAAGAGGGCATAATATTGTTTAAAAAAAAAGTAGGAGAGGGAGATCTTTTGTTAACAATTTACGGCAAAGAAAAGGGAAAATTTCTTGCCATAGCGAGAGGGGCTCTAAAGATTAAAAACCGTTTAAGGGGAAAAGTAAACATTTTTTCTATTGGAAAGGGGTATTTTGTAAAGAGAAGAGAGGTAGATCTTTTAATTTTCTGGGATTCTTATGAGAAGTTTTTTGAGATTATAAAAGATGTAGACAAATTTATTATCCTTTCCAAATATCTTAAAAAGGCTGATAAGTTTATACCATTAGAGGTCAAAGATTTAGAAATTTATGAGTACCTTTATAAATTTCTGAAAAATTGGAATTTAATAAATAAATATTCAGGAGATGTATTTTTGATAAAACTTTTACAAAAACTGGGGTATATTAGTAAGGTAGAACTAAAATGTAAAGGATGTGATAAAGATTTATTAAAAGATGAGTATGTTTATTTTGATTTAGATAATCGTAAAATTTACTGTGAAGATTGTAGGACGTTGAAGTCTCTGAAGATAAAGTCTGAAGAAGTTATTAAGTTTAATGAGATTTTAGATAGAACTTTTGATGAATTAATTATGGGAGAGACTGGTTTTAGTGATAAGATTTTTAATTTAATAGATAGAATGATAGAAAGAATTGAGCAGGAGGTATGAGTATGCTCTTTCAGGAAATAATATTTAAATTAAATGAATTTTGGCATAATCAGGGATGTATTATTCAACAACCTTATGATATTGAAGTAGGAGCAGGAACTATGAATCCTGCAACTTTTTTTAGGGTGCTTGGTCCTGAGCCTTGGTATGTAGCTTATGTGGAGCCTTCAAGAAGACCTACTGATGGAAGATATGGTGAGAATCCAAATAGACTACAGCACTATTATCAATATCAGGTAATCTTAAAACCCTCTCCTGCTGATGTTCAGGAAATTTACATTGAAAGTTTAAAGTATCTTGGAATAGAGATAGAAAAGCATGATATTAGGTTTGTAGAGGATAATTGGGAATCTCCAACCCTTGGAGCTTGGGGGATAGGATGGGAAGTTTGGCTTGATGGGATGGAGATTACTCAGTTTACTTATTTTCAACAGTGCGGTGGATTTGATCTTTTCCCTGTATCAGCAGAGATTACCTATGGACTTGAGCGTATTGCTATGTATATTCAGGGGGTAGATGATTTCAAAGCTATAAAATGGCAAGATAATGTGACCTACGGAGATGTTCATCTTCAAAGTGAGGTTGAGAACTGTATTTATAATTTTGAATTAGCAGATGTGGAAAGGCTTAGACTTTTATTTAATGAATATGAAAAAGAGGCAGAAAGGCTCTTAAATCAGGGTTTGACCTTTCCCGCTTACGATTATGTGTTAAAATGTTCTCATACTTTTAATCTGTTGGATGCAAGAGGAGCCATTAGCGTGGTACAAAGGAGTCAATATATATCTCGTATTAGGCGTCTTGCTGCAAGGGCTGCTGAAAATTATTTAAAGAGTAGAGAAGCTCTTGGTTTTCCTCTTCTCAACAAGGCATGGAGAAAGGAGGAGGCTCGACTTGGGTAAGAATTTTCTCTTAGAAATAGGAACTGAAGAAATGCCTGCCCATTTTCTGGATCCTGCTATAAAGCAGATTTATGATTTCTCTTTGAACTACTTTGAGAACCAGAAGATAAGTTTTGAAGATATTAAGACCTGGGCTACTCCCAGAAGGCTTGTGGTTTATATAAAGAATCTTAGTGAAAAACAGGAATCTCAAGAAGAAGAAATTAGAGGTCCTGCAGCTCATGTGGGATATAAAAATGGAGTATGGACAGAGGTTGCTAAAAGATTTGCAGAACAATATGGAGCATCCTTAGAGGCTCTCTATATAAAAGAAACCCCAAGAGGTAAATACATATTTTTAAAGAGGATTAAGGAGGGAGTAAATACTTTAGAAATACTTCCAGATTATGCTGTTTCTCTTTTAAAAAACATCAGATTTCCTAAAATGATGAAATGGGGAAATGTAGATTTTTATTTTGGCAGACCTATAAGATGGATCGTAGCATTGTATGGGAGTGAAGAGGTAAAGTTTGAAGTGGCAGGTGTGAAATCTTCAAGATATTCAAGACCACCAAGATTTTTGCCCCAAACTCCTATTGAAATAAAGGATGCTGATTCCTATATTGATTTGATGAAAGAAAATTATGTTATTGTAGATCAAAATGAAAGAAAAAACGAAATTTTGCGACATATTAAGGAGATCGCTAACAGCAATTCTTTGACTCTTTCTTATGATGAAGATCTCTTAGAGGAAGTTACCTATCTTGTGGAATATCCTACTGCTCTTTTAGGTCAATTTGATAGCAAATATTTAACTCTTCCTGAAATTGTACTTATTGTTACCATGGAAAAGAAACAAAGATATTTTCCTTTGAGAGATAAAGAAGGAAATTTAATTAACAAGTTTATTGTGATAAGAAATGGGACAGAAAATTATAAGGAAGTAGTGATACAAGGGAATGAAAAGGTGCTAAAGGCAAGGCTTGCTGATGCGGAGTACTATTATAATGAGGATATAAGGTGTCCCTTAGAGAAATACTCTGAAAAACTGTCAGGGATCATTTTTCAAGAACAGTTAGGGACTATTAAAGATAAAGTAGAAAGAGTAAGAATCCTTGTAAGAGAGATAGCAAATATTTTAGAGCTTAGTACTGAGGAGAAGGAAATTTTGGAAAGAGCAGTAGATCTTTATAAGGCTGATTTGGGAACCTTGATGGTCAGTGAATATCCTGAGTTACATGGTATCATGGGGAGTATTTATGCTAAAATTAGTGGAGAAAGAGAGCCTATACCTCAGATAATAGGGGAGTATATTTATCCTCGTACTTTAGAGGATCAGATTCCTAAAAATCCTCTTTCAACAGTTTTAGGAATTGCAGATAGAGTAGATAGTCTTACTGGATATTTTGCGTTAGATTTGTTTCCGACAGGATCTGAGGATCCTATAGGTCTAAGGAGAATAAGTGGGGGGCTTTTAAGACTTCTTTTAGAAACAGATTTCAAATTAAATTTGAGAAATCTTTTTATGAAATCCTTTGAGGTTTATAAATTTAGTGATAAATGTCCTATATCTCAGATTGAAAAAGGCATGCTCTTTATTGGACAAAGGTTGAGAAACCTTCTTTTAGATAAGTATCCCAATGATATAGTAGAAGCGGTGATGGAAGTAGGATATGATGAGTTATGGAAGTTGAAAAGAAGGGTAGACTTTATAAGGGAATTTAAAGAAAAGGACCCCTATGAAAAATTAAAGAGAGCATTAAATAGGCTTTATAGAATACTACCAAAGGATTTCAGTCCTAAGGAGATTAATGAAAACCTGTTTAATTCTCCTTTTGAAAAAGAGCTTTATAGAGATTATGTGAAAATTAATAAAGAAATTTCTAAAGAGATTTTAAAAGGTAATTATAAAGTCTTACTTGGTTATGATTTCCTAAAGGAATTTTCTGATCATATTGAAAGCTTCTTTGACCATGTTCTTGTCATGTCTCCTAATGAGGAGGAGAAGTTAAATCGTTTGTCTCTCCTTTTTGCAATAAAGTCTTTGTTTTGGGAAGTTTTGGATTGGAGTAAATTAAATTAGCTTTTTAAACTTTTATTAAAATAAGTTTCAGAGGGATTATGATATAATTCTTTAAGATAAATTTAAGAGCTTTAAAAAAATATAAAGGTAAGGAGGATGGAATATGTCAAAAAAGAGAGTATATCTATTTGAAGAGGCGGATGGTAAAAATCGTTTGCTTTTTGGCGGTAAGGGTGCTGGGCTTGCTGACATGACTAAAGCAGGACTTCCTGTTCCTCCAGGATTCATAATTACTACAGAAGTATGTAAGGAATATTATGAAAATGGTAAAAAGCTTCCAGAAGGACTAATGGAAGAAGTATTGGAAGCAATGAAAAAATTAGAGGAAAAAACCGGAAAGAAATTTGCCGATCCGGAAAATCCACTTCTTGTCTCTGTTAGGTCTGGTGCACCTGTTTCCATGCCAGGCATGATGGATACAATTTTAAACCTTGGTTTAAATGATGAGACAGTAGAAGGTCTTGCAAAAAGAAGTAACAATGAGAGATTTGCTTATGATTCCTATAGAAGATTTATTCAAATGTTTGGTAATGTGGTCTTAGGAATTCCTCATGAAAAATTTGAAGAAATTTTAGATCATTACAAAAAAGAACAGGGGGTTAAACTTGATAGTGAGCTTTCAGCTGATACGTTGAAAAAGGTAGTAGAGGCATATAAGGAGCTTGTAAAGAAAGAAACGGGAAAAGATTTCCCACAAAATCCTTATGAGCAACTTGAAATGGCGATTAGAGCAGTGTTTGATTCTTGGAACAACGAAAGGGCAATCATTTATAGGAAACTCCATAATATCCCTGAGGACTATGGTACTGCAGTAAATATTGTTACTATGGTATTTGGAAACATGGGGAATGATAGTGGGACAGGAGTAGCATTTACAAGAAACCCATCTACAGGCGAGAAAGAGTTTTATGGTGAGTATTTAACCAATGCACAGGGAGAAGATGTAGTAGCAGGTATTAGAACACCACAACCTATTTCTAAACTTGCTGAAGAGATGCCTGAAGTGTATAAGCAGCTTCTTGAAGTAAGAGATTTACTTGAAAAGTATTACCGAGATGTTCAAGATATTGAGTTTACTATTGAAAAAGGAAAGTTATATATGCTTCAAACGAGAAATGCAAAAAGAACTGCAAGGGCAGCGGTAAAAATTGCAGTAGATATGGTAAAAGAAGGCTTAATTACTAAAGAGGAGGCTATACTAAGGGTTTCTCCTGATCAAATAAATCAGCTTCTTCATGCCCAGATAGATCCTAATGCTCCAAAGAAAGTTATTGCAAAAGGTCTTCCAGCATCTCCTGGGGCTGCATCAGGTAAAGTAGTGTTTTCTTCTCGTGAAGCTGAAAAGAGAGGTAAAGAAGGAGAGAAAGTTATACTTGTCAGACCTGAGACAACTCCCGATGATATAGGCGGGCTTGCTGCTGCTCAGGGTGTGCTCACAAGTAGAGGTGGAATGACAAGTCATGCAGCAGTAGTGGCAAGAGGAATGGGTAAACCAGCAGTGGTAGGATGCGAAGCCATAAAAATAGATCTAAACAAGGAGGAATTCACAGTAGGAGATGTAGTAATCAAGAAAGATGATATTATAACTATAGATGGTTCTACTGGAGAAGTTATACTTGGAGAAGTCCCAATGATTCCACCCACATTAAGTGAGGAGCTTAAAGAGCTTCTTTCTTGGGCTGACGAGATAAGAAAGATTGGAGTAAGAGCTAATGCAGATACTCCTGAAGATGCACAAAAAGCCTTTGAGTACGGAGCAGAGGGTATTGGACTTGCAAGAACGGAACATATGTTCCTTGGAAATAGACTTCCCTTGGTTCAAGAAATGATTCTTGCAGAGACAGAAGAAGATAGGAGGAAAGCTCTTGATAAACTTCTTCCTGTTCAAAGAGAAGATTTCATTGGACTCTTTAAAGCAATGCAAGGAAAACCTGTAACTATAAGATTAATTGATCCTCCTCTTCATGAGTTCTTACCACCACTTTTAGATCTTACTGTAGAAGTAGAGCTGATGAAAGCAAAGGGAATCACGGGTAAAGAATTAGAAGAGAAAGAGAGACTCCTTTCGGTGGTAAGAAGATTGCATGAATTTAACCCAATGCTAGGATTTAGAGGGTGTAGATTGGGCATGGTATATCCAGAAATCTTTGAAATGCAAGTTAGAGCAATTATGGAAGCAGCAGTAGCAGTAGCCAAAGAAGGATTGCCTGTAAAACCAGAGATAATGATTCCTCTTGTGGCTTTAGAGTCCGAAATGAAAGTGTTAGGTGATCTTATCCATAGAGTAGCAAAACAGGTGATTGAGGAAAGTGGGGTCAATATTGAATATAAAGTTGGTACTATGATTGAAGTTCCGAGAGCAGCACTTATTGCAGATAAACTTGCAGGGGTTGCTCAATTCTTCTCTTTTGGAACTAATGATTTAACCCAGATGACCTTTGCATTCAGCCGTGATGATGCAGAAGGTAAATTCTTAGGAAGATATAGAGAGAAAGGATATGTGGAAGAGGATCCATTTGAACATTTAGATACTGAGGGTGTAGGAGAATTGATGAAGATAGCGGTTCAAAAAGGTAGAAGTACAAGACCCGATCTTAAAGTGGGTATATGTGGAGAACATGGTGGAGATCCAAAATCTATTGAGTTCTGTTATATTATTGGACTTGACTATGTAAGTTGTTCCCCATTTAGGGTGCCTGTGGCGAGATTAGCAGCTGCTCAAGCTACTTTAAAACATCAAAAGAAAATGGAGTTTGTAGATAGAACTGCTTAGAGAGGTGATAAAAGAAGGGGAGGGAAAAATTTCCCTCCCCTGAAAAATGACTATTAGGGAGAAATTAGAAGAAAGAGAAAAACTATTCTTGTCCCCATATGCAACCCTAAGTTGTAATAGTAAAGGTAGACTATTTTTTGAAGAAGAATGTTCTATAAGAACCCGTTTTCAAAGAGATAGAGACAGAATTATACATTCTAAAGCCTTCAGAAGGTTAAAACATAAGACGCAAGTATTTCTGGCTCCTGAAGGAGATCATTATAGAACTCGTTTGACTCATACCCTTGAAGTCTCTCAGATAGCAAGAACTATTGCGAGAGCTTTATTTTTAAATGAAGATTTAACGGAAGCTATAGCTTTAGGACATGATCTTGGACATACTCCTTTTGGACATATGGGAGAGGATGTTTTAGATGAGATTTCTAAATCCTATGGACTTTTAGGATTTTCTCATGCGGAGCAGAGTTTAAGGATTGTAGATAGGCTTGAAAATAATGGAAAGGGATTAAATCTAACCTATGAAGTTAGAATGGGCATTCTTCAACATAGCAAAGGACAGCAAGATTTTAGGAAATGTTTTGGGAGTCGAGTATGCGAGACTTTGGAAGCTGAAGTGGTTAGATTTTCTGATGTTATTGCTTATTTGAATCATGACCTTGATGATGCCATAAGGGCTGGTGTTATAAGAGAAAAAGACATTCCTAAAAAGGTGTTAGATGTTTTGGGAAGGACTCATAGAGAAAGAATTAATACTATGGTCCAAAATCTTGTGGCAAATAGTATTAATAAAGATAGATTGGTATTTGATTCTGAAATCCTTGATGCTATTGAGGAGATGAGAGCTTTTTTGTATGAGAAATTATATGTGAATCCACATGTGAAGTCTGAAAATGATAAAGTTAAATTATTATTAACAGGTCTCTTTGAATATTTTATGAAAAATCCTCAAAAGCTTCCTCAAAATCTTTCCGAGGAAGAGAATATTATAATAAAGATAAGAGATTTTTTAGCAGGAATGACTGATAGATATGCCATAGAGCTTTATGAGAATGTATTTATACCAAAACCATGGAGGTTTTTCTAAATGAGTCTTGCATGGGAAGATTTTGTGGAAGAGGTAAAACAAAGAGTTAACATAGTTGATGTCATATCAAGGTACGTAAATTTAAAAAAGACAGGAAAAAATTACGTAGGGTTGTGTCCTTTTCATCAAGAAAAAACTCCGTCTTTTTACGTTAGTCCTGATAAAGGGCTTTATCATTGCTTTGGATGTGGAGCAGCAGGAGATGTTTTTTCCTTTCTCATTAATTATAGAAATCTTACCTTTCGAGAAGCTTTGGAGGAACTTGCTCGAGAAGTTGGTTTGGAACTCCCAAAAAAAGATGAAAGGATTTCGGCTGAGGCTAATATTTTTTTAGAGATAAACAAGGCAGTAGCTACTTTCTATCACATATACCTTAATAGTAAATATGGGGCAGAGGGTAGGTTGTATTTAAAAAAAAGAGGTGTGTCATCAGAAATCCAAGAGAAATTTTTATTAGGCTATGCTCCTTTAAATCCAACCCTACTGTTAAAATATCTTGAGAAGAAGGGATTTTCAAAAGATGATATTCTTAAAGCAAAGGTACTTTATTTTATAAAAGATGAATGGAAGGATCCTTTTGCTGGGAGAGTTGTTTTTCCAATAATGAATCCAAGGGGAAAAGTTATAGGGTTTGGAGGTAGAACCCTAACAGGCGAGGAGCCAAAATATTTAAATTCTCCTGAAAGCGATCTCTTCAGTAAAGGAAAAAATCTGTATGCTTTATATCAGGCAAAGGAAAGCATTAAAAAGGAAGGAGAAGCTATTTTAGTAGAAGGATATATGGATGCTATTTCTCTCCACCAGGCAGGAATTACTAATGCAGTTGCCTCCTTGGGTACTGCATTTACTTCCCATCAAGCAAAACTGTTAAAGAGTTATACTAACAAAGTAATATTAGGATATGACCAAGATTCTGCAGGTTACCAAGCGGGAAAAAGAGCTTTATCTCTTCTTGAATTAGAGGGGCTTGAGGTTTATTGGCTTTCTTTGCCTCATGATGTAAAAGACCCAGATGAATTTGTTCAGAAGTATTCAAAAGAAGAATTTTTGAGGTTCGTTAAAGAAAGTAAAACATCCTTAGATTTTTTAATTGAAAATACCTTAAATCTTCCCATGAACTTTAAAGAAAAATTAGAAGAAATTATAGAAATATTGACATCTTCAATTCTTCGTAGTAAAAATATACTAGTCCAGCAGGAAAAAATAAAGCAATATCTCCCAGTAATAAGTAGGAAACTGGGAGTTCCCGAAGAGGGTCTTCAAAGAGAAATTCAAAAGCGGATTTTCTCTGATAGGAGTTATAGGAATGATGTTAAAATTGAGATAACACGTTATTTTGGAGTCTCAAAAACGGAGGAAGTACTTTTAGGTTTGATTCTTTTAAAGACAAATAATTCGCAGATTAGAAATATGAGTCCTGAAGACTTTTCCTTCCCATTGTATCAAGAAGTATTAAAAAAATGGAGAATTTGGGAAGGAACCTTAGAGGAATTTTTGAATTTATGGGATGAGGATAAAAGAGTACTTATAGATAGGGCGATATCGTCGGGAGAAGAGTTTATTAATCAAGAGGAAGTTATTCCCTTTTTATGGGATCATTTTCAAAAATTGAGGATAAAGAAGGAGATTAATAAACTAATTGAAGAACTATCTAAAGTAGAAGACCCTGCAAAAGAGAAGGAATTGATGGAAGAAATTTATTTCTTAAGAAGTCTTTTAGAAGTGAAGGATTAAAAAATAACTTTGAGGAGGAGATGATTTTATATGCCTAAAAAGAAAATTCAAAAGGTGACTCCTGAGGAAGTCCTTGCGGAGTTTCCATATCCTGAGGAAAGTATAGAAGAAGTTGAAGAATTTCTTGAAAGTCATGAGTTAGTAGATAATGAGGATCTTTATGTAGATGTTAAAGAAGATAAGCTTCCTGAAAGTGTGGAAGAGGAAGTTGAAATTCCTGAGGAAATTGAATTAGATGATCCTGTTAAAATGTATCTGAAAGAGATAGGAAAGATTCCTTTATTAACTCCTGAAGAAGAGATAGAACTTGCTAAGAGAGTGGAACAGGGAGATGAAGATGCGAAGAAAAGACTTATAGAGGCAAACTTAAGACTCGTAGTAAGTGTGGCTAAGAGATATATTGGAAGAGGGCTTTCTTTTCTGGATTTAATCCAAGAAGGAAATCTTGGTCTTATAAAGGCTGTAGAGAAATTTGATTGGAGAAAAGGATATAAGTTTTCTACCTATGCTACTTGGTGGATAAGACAGGCAATAACAAGAGCTATTGCTGATCAGGCGAGAACTATTCGTATTCCTGTTCATATGGTAGAAACTATGAACAAGATCCATAAGATTACAAGACTCCTTACCCAGAGCTTAGGTAGGAAACCTACAGAGGAGGACATAGCAAAATTCCTTGTCATACAGCAGAAGTTACAGGAATTTGAAGTATACCAGGAATCGGGTGAAAAGATTTCCGATGATGAGATTGTAGAAATTAGCATGTTGTCCTTGGATGAAATAGCTAAAAAACTTGTAGAATTGCACCTTAAGACAAAAGGAAAAAAGGAACTAACCAAAGAGAAGATAAATGAAGAAGCTAAAGAATTAAGACATGTACTTGAGGAGGAGATAAAACAGCAAACTGAAAAGGTAAGAGAAATTAGTATGATGGGACAGGAGCCTCTTTCTCTTGAAATGCCTGTAGGAGAAGATGAGGATAATAGGTTAGCTGATTTTGTAGAAAATAAAGATTTGAGTCCTGCAGATATTGCTGTACAGAAGTCTTTGAAAAAAGATATAGAAGAATTATTAAACGAACTTTCTGAACGAGAAAGAGAAATCTTAAAATTAAGATTTGGTTTAGAGGATAATCAACCAAGAACCTTAGAGGAGGTTGGTAAGTTATTTAATGTGACCAGGGAGAGAATAAGACAAATTGAGGCAAAAGCCTTAAGAAGGCTGAGACATCCAAGTAGGAGCAAGAAAATAAAAGATTATTTAGAAGATTAAAATCTTTTCAAGGAGGTGTATTTCAATAGATAAAGATTACAGGGTTAATGAGAAAATAAGAGCAAGGGAGATTAGGGTGGTTGATGAAGATGGAAAGCAATTAGGTATAATGCCAGTTAGTGAAGCTTTAAAACTTGCACGAGAAAGAAATCTCGATTTAGTAGAGGTAGCTCCTAATGCTAATCCTCCCGTATGTAAAATAATGGACTTTGGTAAGTTTAAGTATGAGCTTGCAAGAAAGGAAAAAGAAGCAAAGAAAAACCAAAAGATAGCCTCAGAAGTTAAAGAAATAAAAATAAGACCTAACATTGAAGAGCATGATTATCAAGTTAAGCTTAGGAAGATAAGAGAATTTCTTGAAAAAGGATATAAGGTACGTTTAATAATACTTTTCAAAGGAAGACAATTGATTTATAACGAGTGGGGTGATAAACTTTTAGAAAGAATTTTACAAGACATATCTGACTTGGGTACAGCCGAGAAAAAGGGGCAACAGGTGGGTATGTCTTTGGTTACTATGTTGATTCCAGGAAAGAAAACTTCTACAAAAAAAGCTGTATTAGAGGAGGTAAAAGATGAGTAAGCTTAAAACGAGATCTTCTGCGGCAAAAAGATTTAAAGTCACTGCTACTGGTAAAATTCTGCACAAAAAAGCTGGTAAAAGGCATAATTTAAGTAAAAAATCAGAATCCAGGAAGAGAAGACTTGATATTCCTGGGGAAATAAAAAGTGTGGATCGCTGGAAAGTTGAAAGGATGCTTCCATACAATTTATAAAAATAGGGGAGAGATGAAAGATGAGAGTAAAAGGTGGAACAATAACAAGAAAAAGGCATAAGAAGATACTGAAATTAGCAAAAGGTTACAGGGGTAGAAGAAGTAGAATTTTTAAGATTGCAAATCAATCAGTAATTAAAGCTCTATATGATGCTTATATTGATAGAAGAAGAAAAAAGAGAGAATTTAGAAGACTTTGGATTGTAAGAATAAATGCGGCTTTAAGAAATTATGGCTTATCTTACAGTAAATTCATGGGCTTGCTCAGAAAAGCAAATATAAAGCTTAATAGGAAAGTTCTTGCAGACTTGTGTGTAAATGAACCAAAGGCTTTTGAGGCATTGGTGAACAAAGTAAAATGAGATGAAGTTTATCTCCAGTCCTTCAAACGAAGTTATAAAGGAAGTAATAAAGCTCCATGATAAGAATAAGAGAAAAAAACTTAAAAAGTGTATAGTAGAAGGCTGGAGATTAATACAGGACGCAAAAGAAAATGGGATTTTTATTGAGAAGCTAATAATTTCAAAGAGTTTATGGAATAAGAGAAGAGACGAGATTTTAAAAAGTTTTTCTTCTTATGATTTATATATTGTAGAAGATAATTTAATGGAAAAAATATCCCTTATGGAAACACCCCCAGGTATTATGGGGGTGTTTCCATTATTTCTATTTCCTAAATGGGAACTTTTAGAGGAAAAGAATAATAAAATAGTACTTTTTTCTGATGATATACAAGATCCTGGAAATTTGGGAACTATTATCAGAATAGCTGATGGGGTAGGAGTAGATGCTGTTATTCTTAGTGAGAATACGGTAGATCCTTACAACTATAAAGTTATAAGGGGTTCAACGGGATCTATTTTTAGAGTTCCCATATGGGTTTCTGACAAGAAGACCTTTATAGAGTTTTTTAAAGGATGGAAGGTAATCATAGCAGATCCTAAGGGTAGTAAGGTATATTTTCAAGAAAACTTAAGGGAAAGTTTCGTTCTTATTCTTGGTAATGAAGCATGGGGAACTAGGAAAGAAAAATATATAGATTTAGATCCTATATTATTAAAAATTCCCTTAAGGGAAGGTGTAGATTCATTGAATGTTTCTATAGCAGCTTCAGTTTTTCTTTTTGAGGCTCAAAGACAAAGATATTTCGAAGGGGGAATAAAAGATGAATGAAGAGTATATTGAAAAGTTTAAGGAAGCAAAAGAAAAGATTCTTAGGGCTCAGAATTTGACTGAACTGGAAGAGGTTAAGAGAGTTTATTTAGGAAAGCAAGGATTTCTTACTCAGATTTTAAGATCCATAGGTAAAATGCCCCAAGAAGAGAGAGCTAAATGGGGAAGGCTTGCTAATGAATGGAAGGAAGAACTTGAGAGTCTATATGAGAATAAAGAGAAGGAATTAAAATATTTAACTTTGCAAAAGAAACTTGAAGAGGAAAAAATTGATATAACTTTACCAGGGAGGAGAAAAATTCTTGGAAGGATTCATCCTATAAATCAAGTTATAGAAGAAATAGTTATGGTATTCAAAGAAATGGGGTTTCAGGTAGTATATGGTCCGGAACTTGAGACAGATTACTATAATTTTACCGCGTTAAATATTCCTATGGATCATCCTGTAAGAGAATCTCATGATTCTTTTTATATAGATAAAGAGCATCTTTTAAGAACTCAAACCTCACCTGTGCAAATAAGGGTTATGGAGAATAAGAAACCACCTCTTAGAGTTGTAGCTCCGGGAAAGTGTTATAGAAGGGACATTCCTGATGCAACTCATAGTCCCATGTTTCATCAGATTGAGGGACTTGTAGTAGATACTGATGTAACCTTTGCAGAATTAAAAGGAGTACTTACTATTTTTGCTCATAGATTGTTTGGCAAAGATAGGAAAGTTTACTTTATTCCGAGCTATTTTCCCTTTACAGAACCAAGCGCAGAGATGTATGTGGAATGTGGTGTATGTAAAGGTGCAGGGTGTAAGGCTTGCGGATACTCAGGAGTTTTAGAAATTCTTGGATGTGGCATGGTTCATCCTCAAGTATTTAGAATTGTAGGGATTGATCCAGAAAAATACACTGGTTTTGCTTTTGGAATGGGGCCTGATAGAATAGCTATGCAAATTTATGGGATTGATGATATAAGACTTTTCTATGAAAACGATGTAAGATTTTTAAAACAATTTTAAAGGGGGTATAAGATGTTAATCTCATATAGATGGTTAATGGATTATTTTAAAGAAGAGATTCCAGTCAAAGAAGTTATAAATGCTTTAAGAAATCTTGGACTTTATGCTACTATTCAGAAGAGAATAGGAGAAAATTGGGAAAAGATTATAGTTGGAGAGATAAAGTCTATAGAGAGACATCCTAAGTCTGAAAACCTATTAGTTTGCGAGGTAGATACAGGTGAAAAAAATCTCAAGGTCATAACGGGGGCTAAAAATGTTTTCGTAGGAGCAAAGGTACCTGTAGCTTTACCAGGGATAGAAATACTAGGAGAGGTCATAGGGGTAAGAGAATTTGAAGGAGTAAAATCTGAAGGAATGTTATGTTCGGAATACGAATTAGAATTTTCTGAAGATAAAGAAGGGATTATGATTCTTCCAGAAGATTTTAAAGTGGGCACTACCTTTGATAGCCATTTTGGAAAAGGCGATTTTCTCGTAGAAGTTGAAGTTCCATCTAATAGAGGAGATTGTCTAAGTTATTTAGGTATAGCTAGGGAACTTTCAGGATATTTTAATATACCTTTGAATTTTGAGTTTAAAAAAGTACAAGAGAAAAATGATATTAAAATAGAGGATTTTGCAGCTTGCGAAGTACTTGATTTTGATTTATGCCCAAGATTTACTTTAAGGTTTATAAAAGATGTAAAAATTGCTCCATCTCCCTTGTGGCTAAAGTGGAGAATAGAAAGAGTTGGTTTAAGGTCTATAAATAATGTGGTTGATATTACTAACTTTGTAATGCTTGAGACAGGACAGCCCCTTCATGCTTATGATTTTGATCTTTTAAAAGGAGGAAAGTTGATCGTTAGGAGAGCGGAAAATGGAGAGAAGATAGTTTTAATAAATGGAGAAGAAAGGATATTAGATCGTGATGTCCTTGTGATAGCGGACGCAGAGAGAGCAGTAGCTATAGGTGGAATCATGGGAGGAAAGGATACGGAAATAAATGATAATACTAAGGATGTTCTTCTTGAGGCGGCCTATTTCTTGCCTGTAAATATTAGAAGAAGTGCAAGAAAACTTGGTCTTCGCACTGATGCATCATTAAGATTTGAAAGAGGAGTGGATATCCACAGAACATCTGATATTCTTGACTATGCTGCAGAGATGATAAGACTTATTGCAGGAGGAAATATTGCCAAAGATAAAATTGATATTAATAGAGGATTGCCAAGCCTGACTAAGGTATTTTTACGCCCAGAAAGAGTCAATAAGGTTCTTGGGACTACTTTAAAAGAGGATGAGATTATAAATATTCTCTCAAAGATTGGATTTAACATAAAATCCCAAAATCCCCTTTTTGAAGTTGAAATTCCATCTTACAGACAAGATATAAAAGAAGAAATAGATCTTATTGAAGAGGTTGCAAGATTTTATGGATACAATAACATACCATCAATTCCTTTACAAAAAGGACATATTGTAGATCCCCCATTAATGGAAGAGATAATAGAAAGGAAAATAAGGGAAATATTACCAAACTTTGGGTTATATGAAACTATAAATTATAGTTTCATGTCAATTAAAGATTTAGAAAAGGTTGGTATTTTAAGCACAGAGCCATTTAATTCTTTCCTTCAAATTTCTAATCCTTTGAGTGAAGAAAACAGTATATTGAGAACTTCTCTTTTGCCTTCTTTGTTGAATGTTGCTCAAATTAATATCAATAGACAGCAGAGGGATGTTTTTATTTATGAGATTGGTAAAGTCTTTTATAAGAAGGATAATAGCTATTTTGAGGAAAAACACTTAGGAATACTTATGACAGGCGAGTCTTACAAAGATCCCTGGAATATTCCTTATGAGATAAGAAAGGCAGACTTTTATGACCTTAAGGGAATAATCGAGGCCATATTTGAAAAAATATGGGGAAGGGAACCAATTTTCAAAAAAAGTGAGTATAGTTTTATGCACCCTTCTAAACAGGGTTATATTGTGTTTAAAGATGAGATTGTGGGATTTATGGGGGAAGTCAATCCGTGGATAACCCAGAATTTGGACATAAGGGAAAGAGTATATTTTGCAGAAATCAATTTAGATAAGTTGAATTTTGAGAAGCCAAGACCTCAATATAAATCTCTTCCTATATATCCTGGAATTAGGAGGGATCTTGCTTTACTTATTCCTGAAGAAATGCCTGTAGAAAGTGTAGAGAAAGAGATTTTAAAAATCTCAGGAGATCTATTAAAAATGATAAGGATTTTTGACCTCTATCAAGGTGAGAAGGTTGAGAAAGGATATAAGAGTGTAACTTTTTCTCTTTTCTTCCTTGCTGATGATCATACTCTTGAAGATAAAGAGGTAGACGAGATAATAAATAAAATACTAATTGATTTATCTATAAAAGGAGTTTATTTAAGGCAGAAGTAATGGAAAAGGCGTTAAAGATCCTTGAATGGGAAAAGATAATAAGCGAGATAGAGAAAGAAGCTGAGACAGAAGGTGGAAAGGCAAAAATCCGTTCTTTAAAACCTATAACTGATTATTCAATTATAGATAGATGGCACTTATTAAATGAAGAAGCTTTTAAGACTATTTATTCTTTTGGATATCCATCCTTTTCTGGAATTAGGAATATTGAAATATATATTGATAAGGCAGAAAAAGGCGGTATTGTTTATCCTGATGAATTTGAGGAGATAGTAAAAACTTTGGAAGTATGGGGGAAATTAAGAGATTATCAGGAAAAAGTCAGGAAAACAGCTCCCAATTTATGGAAAAATACTCTACATAACCTTCATGATCTCTATATCCAAATAAGAAAATGTGTTCAGGATGGGGCAGTGATAGATTCTGCCTCTCCAGAGCTTAAACAGATAAGACAGAAGAAGGAAAGACTTAATCAAAAGGTAAGGGAAACATTGGAAAATATAATCCAAAAGGAATGGAGAGGCTATTTACAAGACCAAATAATAACCATAAGACATGGGAGATATGTAGTTCCTGTAAGACAAGAATTTAGAGGAAAAATTCAAGGAATTGTACATGATCAGTCTACATCAGGACTTACAGTTTATGTAGAACCTCAAGTTATTGTAGAATTGAATAACCAGATAGCTCTTCTTGAAAGTGAAGAAAAAAGGGAGATAGAGAGAATATTAACTAGGCTTACTTCTGTATTGTTAAGTTATAAAGAGGAGATATTAGAAAACCTGAGAACCTCCTTTGAACTTGATTTTGTCTATGCAAAAGTGAAATGGGCAGAAAAGTATAAGGCTATTACTCCTATCCTTGAGAAAGATAAGCCTATTGTTATCTTAAGAGAGGCAAGACATCCTTTTCTTGGAGATAAAGCAGTTCCTATAACTCTTGAGGTAGGCCGCTATTTCCATACTCTTGTGATCACAGGACCGAATACTGGGGGAAAGACTGTAACCTTGAAAACTATTGGTCTTTTTGTATTGTTAAATCAAGCTGGGATTCCTGTTCCTGCGAAAGAGGGAACTACTCTTGGTATTTTTAATCAGGTATTTGCCGATATAGGGGATGAGCAAAGCATTGAGCAAAATTTAAGTACTTTTTCTTCTCATATGACTAATATAATTTCTTTTATAGATTATTTAGAAAGGACTGGGGATAAAAAAGTACTTGTTCTTATAGATGAATTGGGAGCGGGAACTGATCCTCAAGAAGGTGCTGCTCTTGCTGTGGCTCTTCTGGAATATTTTCATGAGAAAGGAACTATAAATGTCATTGCTACTCATTATCCTCAGCTCAAAGTGATTGCCTCCAAATATCCAGGTATGGAAAATGCCTCTATGGAGTTTGACGAGATCTCTTTAAGACCTCTTTACAAAGTAGCTATGGGAATTCCAGGGAAAAGTAATGCTATATTGATCTCAAAAAGATTGGGTCTTCCCCGAAAGATTCTTGATAGGGCTGTTAGTTTGCTTTCTGAAAACGAGATAAAACTAGAAGAGGTAATAGGAGAACTTCAAAAAGACAGGAGGAAGTATCAAGAAGAGATTGATAAGATTAATAAAGTGAAAAAAGAGTTGCAGGAAGAGAAGAAAAGGATTTTAGAGGAAAGGGAAATTTTAGAGAAAGAAAAGGAAAAATTGAAGACTAAATATAAAGAAGAGCTATTTAAGGATATCTCTAAAATAGAAAATAGGTTAAAAGAGATTATAAGGAGATTACAAGAAGAAAGTTTAAGCATGAAGGACGCACAAAGTTTACAAGAAGAAGTTAAAAAGCTTAAAAAAGAACTTGTTTTAGAAGAAAGAGAAGAACCTAAAGCTTTGAGTTATGTTCCTCAAGTAGGTGATAGGGTAGTATTAAGATCTACAAAAAAGGAAGGATATGTGATCGAGGTAGATGCTGATGAAAAAATTGCTTTAGTACAAGTGGGACTTTTAAAGATAAAAGTTCCATGGACAGAGCTTGCTCCCTCTTTGAAAGAAGAGAGCCAATTGTTTTCCTATGTAAAAGTGGAGAAAATAAATCAAGAGAGCATACCAAGGGAGATAAATATAAGAATGATGACCGTGGATGAAGGATTAGAAGAAGTTAAAAAATATCTTGAGAAGGCTTTTCTTGCAGGGTTAAAAAGGGTGAGAATAGTTCATGGAAAGGGTACTGGGAAATTGAGAAATGCAGTTCATGATTATCTTTCTAAGGTGCCTTATGTGAAAGAGTACTATCTTGCTCCTCCTAACGAAGGAGGGGAGGGTGCAACGGTAGTAATTTTGGATAGCTCAATTTAGATTTATGAAGATAATTTCAAGGTATTTTCTCCAAAATTTTATACCTGTTTTTTTTGTTGGATTGTTACTTTTTACTACAATTTTGCTGGTCTCTCCTCTTTTTATAATAATGGATCTTGTGGTTGCAAGATCTATACCCTTGAAGACTGCTCTTGAGTTATTTATTACCAAAATTCCACCTTATTTAACATATACCTTTCCTATGGCCATATTTCTTGCTGTGGTTTATGTGATAGGTCAGTTTAGTGAACATGGTGAGATAATGGCAATGAAGGCTTCTGGAGCTTCTATCAAATATTTTTTACCAGCCATACTTATGTTTTCTCTTTCTGCCCAATTAATTATGTTTTATGTTAATGAATTTGTAGCGCCAAAAGCTTATGAGAGAGAAAAAATACTAATGAATAAGGCCTACAATAACGTTATTATGCCAAGTAGAGAAAATGTATTTTTTAATGAAAATAATAGTTTTTACTTTTTTAGAAAAGTGGATCCTAAAAATAAGAAATTTGAAGATATTCTTTTAATAGAACTTCTTGAGAAAGGTAATGTCAGATTAATAATCCATGCCGAGAAAGCATTATGGGACGAGTTTAAAGGATGGACTTTTATGAATGGAGAAGTATATTCCTTGAATAAGGAAGGGGAAATGATATTTCAAGGAAAATTTAAGGAATATAAAGTGACTTTAAATAGAGCTCCATATCAGTTAGTACCATCTTCAAAACCGGTTGAAGAGATGAGTATATTTGAAATTGTAGATCAAATTAGGCTTTTAGAGGGAACAGGTTTGAACTTAAATAACTTGAAGACGGAATTTCATATTAGAATTGCTTTGCCTTTTACTTGTCCTATATTTGCAATTCTTGCTCTTGGACTTGGCTTAAACATGGGAAAAGGAGGAAGATCATTAAGTTTTGGACTCAGTGTGATTTCAATTTTTGTATACTACATTATTTTTTCCATAGGAAGATCCTTAGCAAAGGCAGGTATAGTCCCATACTTTTTGGGAGCTTGGCTTGGAAATATAGTTTTTCTTATTATTGGAATTTACCTTCTAAATAAAAAGCGCTAACTAATAGTGATAAGGCTCATTCCTATTTATTTTAAAAGCACGATAGATCTGCTCTAATAAGATTAAAAGGGCAAATTCGTGGGTAAAAGTCATAGGAGATAAGGATAAAAGAAATTTTGAACTTTTTTTAATATTTTCTGAAACTCCGTATATACCTCCAATTACGAAGGTAATTTGTGGATTTAATGTGGTAAGCTTAAAAAGTTTGTTTGAGAATTCTTCAGAAGATAATTTTTCTCCATTTTTGTCTAAGATTATTATAAATTCATTATTCTTTATATTTTTGAGAATAATTTCTTCTTCCTTTAATAAAGCCATTTTCTCGGGAAGTTCTGAGAAACTCGGTAGAAATTCAATTTTTATATTTATAAAAGGCAGGAGTCTTTTCAAATATTCATTGACTCCTGCCTTTATAAATTCGTTTCTCAACTTTCCTACTACAAGAATTTTAAACTGCAATTTTATCCACTCAAATTATCAGGCATTGCTTCTAATTGTATCTTTACTGTATATTCTTTCCCGCTTCTTATATATGTAATGACAACAGTGTCTCCAACTTTTCTCTTTTGGATCTCCGATCTTAGTTCCTCCATACTTTCTACGGGTTTTCCGTCAATCTTTGTGATAATATCTCCTCCTACAATGATTTGAGTACTGTCTACATAGATTATTCTATCTCCGCCCTTCAATCCTGCTTTGTCTGCAGGACTTCCCGGTACTACCTCTGCTATCACCACACCTTTATCTACAGGGAATTTTATATAATCAAGCATATCAGAGGTAATAGCATAGCCTCTTATTCCTAACCATGGATAGGTTATCTTTCCTTCTTTTATTAGTTTATCTGCAATCTGTTTTGCTTTATTAATAGGAATTGCAAATCCAATCCCCTGAGCATCGCTTTTTATAGCTGTATTTATTCCTATAACTTCTCCTTTAATGTTTATTAATGGTCCACCACTGTTTCCAGGATTAATTGCGGCATCAGTTTGAATAAGATTTTCAAGTCTTACACCATTGGGTTCCACAATAGTTCTATTAAGAGCGCTTACAATACCAAGGGTTACCGTTCTATTTAAACCATAAGGGTTTCCAATTGCTATAGCAAATTGTCCAGGTTCTAATTTATCAGAATCCCCTAAAGGAAGGGCAGGTAAATTTTCAGCATCAATCTTTATTACCGCAAGATCTGATCTCTTGTCATATCCAACTACTCTTCCTGAGTATTTCTTCCCTTCTGATAAAGTAACATCAATTTTTCTTGCTCCTTCTACCACGTGGTAATTGGTTAGAATATATCCTTTAGGGTCAATAATGAAACCAGAACCAACTCCTGAAGATGGATATATACCAAAGAAGAAATCTTCAACTAAGGTTATGGTACTTATGTTTACTACTGCAGGCATTGATTTTTTAACTACAGCAACAATATCCTTTTCAAAAGCTCCAAGAGAACTTGGTATATACACTTCTTGGGTTGGAACCACGTTATTTATCTTCGTTTCACTTGATGCAGGGGAATTCTTATTTAATAAATAGTATCCTCCTACACTTCCAATGAAGCCGCCTATTAAGGCTCCCAGTATGAATATGATTAACAGAACCTGCCATACTCCTCTTTCTCTCCTCATGCTTCTCCCTCCTCTAAATATTTACTTATTTCTTCACTTCTTAATTTAGCTGACGTTATTGCTTCCATAATTATTCCAACTATTCCCTCTTTATGCAATGTTTCAAGTCCCATAATAGTTGTTCCTGCTGGAGAGCTTGTCATTTTTACTACTTCTTCAAAAGATAGATTTTTTTCTCTTATATATTCAATTACTCCCTCAAAGAGCTTTAATACCATCTCCTTAGAAATGTCATAAGAAAGTCCTCCTTTAACCCCCGAAAGAGTAAAACCCTGAAGAATGGTAGAAACAAAAGCAGGACCACTTCCTGTTAAGGCAGTGATAGTATCAAAATATTTCTCATCAACAATCCAAACACTTCCTATAGTAGAAAATAGATTTTTTACAAATTCCACTTCTTCCTTATCGTATTTATCAAAAGTTAAAGCAATAGCTCCTTTCTTGACGGTACAAGGTAGATTAGGCATTATTCTTATAATGCATTTAAATTTATTTAAATATCTCTTTATCAAGGATATTTTTACTCCTGCAGCAATAGAAATAATAGTTTTATTTTCATCTATATTGGGGCTGATTTCTTTTAAAACATCTTTAATGTTTTGTGGTTTTACAGCAATAAGGATGTATTTAGCTTTTTTAGCAATAAGCTTATTATCTGAAATAACTTCTACATTGTACTTATCTCTTAGATATTCTCTTCTTTTCTCTATAGGTTCTGAAACTATTATTTCATCATTTTTCAAGAAATTGCTATCAATTATTCCTGAAAGAATGGCTTCTCCCATCATTCCTCCACCAATTATCCCTAGCTTCATAATTTAGATCCTCCTTACTCTCTTATTTGGCCCTCACCTAAAATAACATATTTTGTTGTAGTTAGTTCTTTAAGGCCCATAGGCCCTCTCGCATGTAGTTTTTGGGTAGATATTCCTATTTCAGCTCCTAAACCAAATTCTCCCCCATCAGTAAATCTTGTAGAAGCATTTACATATACTGCTGCAGCATCTACCATTCTTAGGAATTTTAATGCTTTGTAATAGTCTTTAGTTATAATTGCTTCCGAGTGTTTGGTATTATATTTATTGATATGCTCTATTGCTTCATCAATAGATTCTACAATCTTTATTGCAATTATGTAATCTAAATACTCTGTGTACCAGTCTTCTTCTGTGGCTGGTATAGCATCTGTTAGTATCTTTAAAGTTCTTTTGCATCCTCTTATCTCTACGTTGTATTCTCTTAGATCTTTAGCTATTATCGGTAAGAATTCTTCTGCAATATTTTTGTGTATTAGAAGCTTTTCAATAGCATTACATACTGAAGGTCTCTGAACTTTTGCATTTATTATTATTTTTCGTGCCATTTCAAAATCTGCATCCTCTTCCACATAAATGTGATTGTTTCCTGCTCCTGTCTCAATTACAGGAACCTTCGAGATATTCATGACATGTTTGATAAATTTTGCACTTCCACGGGGTATTGCCACATCAATATAGTCCACCATCTGTAAAAGTTCTTCTACCACAGAATGCTCTGGAGACTCAATTATCTGTACTGTATCTGGAGGAACCTTTGTATTTGATAACGCTTCTTTCATGATCTCAGTGATGATGATATTTGAATTTAAAGCATCAGAGCTTCCTCTTAATACAATGGCATTTCCTGATTTAAGAGCAAGAATTGTAGCGTCTACAGTTACATTTGGTCTTGCCTCATAAATTATGGCAATGACCCCAATAGGAACTCTCATTTGTCCCACAAGGATTCCATTGGGCCTTTTTTGCATGGATACTATTTCTCCAACAGGGTCTGGGAGTTTTATGACATCATCTATGCTTTTTATTATATCTCTTAGTCTTTTTTCGTTAAGAAGTATTCTGTCAAGTACTGCCTTACTTAGTCCTTTTTCTTCGCCTCTTTTTAAATCCTTTTCATTTTCCTTTATGATTTTATCTATATTTTTTTCTATGTTGTTTGCTATGGCACGTAATGCTTCATTTTTTTCATTAGTATTTAGGAGAGCAAGGGTATAACTTGAAACTTTGGCTTTTTTGAGTTTTTCTATAAGATTCTCCACTGCCTTTCACCCCTATTCTTCAAAATTTTGACTTTCAAGGATTTTTTGGGCTTCTTCAAATTCTCCTTCTGGGATTATCACATATACAGGTAAGCCTCTCCCCATGTATACAGGGTCTGTATAAGGGAAGCTTGAGGAAAGTATTTGGGGATGAAAACCCTCGGACACCAAAAGGTTATATATGAGTTCTCCTATTATATAGTTAGGAGCTATCTTTAATATTCTGTATCCTTTAGGAGGGGTAAAATCTTTAAACAATTTTTTTTGCGACTGGGATAAATTTTTGTTTTTGGGAAAGCTTCTTATATATAGACTTTATTAGAGGATAACTCAAGACGGTAAAGACTAAACCTATGGAAAGTCCTAGAAGTTGGGTATCAAGTCTGTACCTTTCTCCAATTAAATATCCTATTAGAACTCCTAAAATAAAAGAAATAAGGGGAAATAAATATATTAAAAAAGTAACTTGGTAAAAATCTTTTCTCTCTACTTCTACCATAACAAAATCTCCTATTTTAGCGTTGCACTCGTCAATAACATCGAGTACTAAGTCTTCTTCATTAATCTTACATAGTCCACAACTGTGGCATGCTTCTGATGAACTAAACTTAACTTTTAGTATTATTCCATTTTTTTCAATTACTTGGCCAATTTCTTTCATGATTTATCACCTTACTTTTGGAGCCGGAGGCCGGATTCGAACCGGCGACAAGCCGATTACGAATCGGCTGCTCTGCCACTGAGCTACACCGGCCCCAAGTTTTCAAAGTAATTATAGCTTCAATTAATATCATAAGTCAAATTTTGAAATTGGATTTTCAAGATTAGCCTTAAGAGTGATTTAGAAAAATTGGGTTTATAAATAAAAAAAATGGCGGGGTCGACGGGATTCGAACCCGCGGTCTCCTGCGTGACAGGCAGGTGTGTTAAACCGGGCTACACCACGACCCCGCATTATATATTATACAACACGTTGGTGGGCGGAGCAGGCCTTGAACCTACGACCTCCTGCTTGTAAGGCAGGCGCTTCGCCCTTGTTTTTGACAAGTCAGATTTTACCATAACATCACTTCCATGTCAACTTTAAAAGTTCGCCTGACTCAGAAAAATCTTTTTAAACTTAGAAAGTAAAATCCATCTTAAACTCTTTTCCTAAAACTTTGATTACATCTCCTTCTATAACTGCTTTTTCTCCATTTATCCATATTTCACATTGTTTAAGAAATTCCGCTCTTGTTATTTTTTCTTTGAAGAAGTCAAGTAAAGCACCTATAGGGAATTCAACAATCAAAGAATCTTCATCTCCCAATTCAATGTAAAAATTGACTTTTATTGTAGGTGGATATTTTGAGATTCCATATCCAAAAACTCTCCATATGGAAGAAAAGAAAGAATTTAAACCTTCCTCAGTTATACCCTCATAATTAGAATAACCTAAATCGATTGAAATAATGATGCCCTTAGGTTCAACATATACCACAAAAATATCATAGTCACCTTTATACCTTTCTCCCGGTATAACTAATTTTCTAAATTCTCTTTCTCTTTCTCTTTCTCTAAGATCTTTTCTTATTTCTTTAGGACCCATTTGAGCATAAATAGGAATACTGAAACCCAGTATAAGCATAGCTATTAAAGAAATACACAAAAATTTCTTAGTCACTCTCTTCATTTTATTCCCTCCTTTAGTTCTGTAAATCATTTTTATTCTATTATTTCAATATATTTAGCTTCTATCTCAGGGAGAGTTCTTTTTGCTCCTAAGACCGTAATATAGGAAGTATTCCCTTTAACTACCCCATAGATTCTAATGATATCATCTTCAAGGACACGGGGATTTTTGTTCTCTCCATTTCTAGAAACAAAGATATCATCTTCATAAATAATTTGGTCAAAAACCTTTCTACCTGTTACTTTCATAAGAATGGTAGTACTTCTAAAATTCTCTACAACTTGAAATACTCGACCCTTATACACGACTCTTTCTCCTATGTAATCCTCTATGTTTCTTGCAAGTTTTTTGTAGGGAATGAATTTGCAACTTTTCTTAAATTGAGTTGGAGTTTCTTGTGTAACTTTAGGCGAAGATAATACCGCTAGTTCCTTCCCTTTTTGTTCGGTTGGATTGGTGGTAATACCAAATAATATAAAAAAGACAAACATGGCCAGACCATAAGTTAAGAGCACTCTGCCACGTGTCCTTTTATTCCCCCATCTAATAACTAATTTAGGCTGACTAATCCAACAATAAGCCCTAAAAAGGACAATAAGAAAAGCGCTAAAAATAGGTCCTCTTGTTGGATATTAATATAAAGAAATATGGCAATAAAGATTATAAGAAGGATTTTTCCTAATATTTTTAAAACTTTAAAACCATCAACACGCCTATGAGTTTTAGGAGATTCCTTTCTATACCAATCTCTATCATACATATCCATAAAAATAAACATAGTAAACTTCCTATACCATAACTTTTTCTCGGCCTCCGTCATATTTCTTTTTTAACCGCTCACCCCCACCTTTATCCTCCCCCTTATGATGGGGGAGGAAGATTAGCATAAACCATTTTTCGGTCGCCATTATCTAAATTATGGTTTAATTATACACTACTTGTTAAAAAATCAAGCAAGATTTTTAAGCATAATGGTTTGCGGATAAAAGAAGTCCAGCCAAAATCGAATTTAAGCAAGCACTGTAAGGCACGAACCTTTTATGCTGTGTTATACGCTGTGCCGTGCTTTTTAATCTCTTGATTAAACTTTTAAACTTCATGGTGCATTCTTCCTCATCAAACTGCTAAATAATATTTCAGGCCAGTTGTTATCCTCTAAAAATAGGACATGATTTTCTATGTATTTGTCTTTTTCTGGTGGACTACTTATACCATCTATTAAAGATTGATAGTTAGTCTTTGAAAGTATGAAAGATTCCAGTCTTATATTATTTTTGCCAAGTTTTCGTTCCAATTCTTTGATTTCTTTTGCAAACTGTATCTTCTCGTCATCTAATCCTTTGGTATGTTCTAATCCTTTGGGGTCAATAAAGACAATAGTCTGTTTATTGCCCGCTTTTAGCCACATAATAAAGTCAGGATAAAAACCATGCCACTGAAGTTGAAAACCTAAGCCTATTTTCGGGAAGTTGCGGAGCAAGTAAATTTCACATTCCTTAAATCGCTCCTGATGCGATCTTAAATGTTCTCGCAACCCTTTAACAAACCTTACTTCACTTTCAACAAGCCCAGGTGGAGTTATCTTCTCTATCTTCTTACTTTGAAGAAGGATTGGTACATAGAGGTGCTTGTCAAAATAAACCCGTGGCAGGGTTTCATCTTCATCCTTAAGTAATTTATTTAAATCCCTCACCAGATTTCGTATCTTCTGGATAAGTTCCTTCTCTTTTTTGTCTACTTGCACTTTGTAGATATACTGTCCATCTGAGCTTTCAAAAGCAAATAGAGGCAACTGTTCCCCCACAGTGTAATAGTGTAGATTATCTGTCTCAAATTGTCTGGCATATTTCTTATAAAACATATCTATGTATTTTTTAAGGACCAAAATTGCTATGTCTTCTATTCTCCTCACATCTTCCTGGGTCTTAACAGTTAAAATTTCTGGAAGTGCGGAGATCTTGTATCTATCTGAAATGAGTAAATTCTTAAGCATCTCTTTATCAAAAATTAGATTCCAGTATCCTCTCCCAATCTTAAAATCATAAATCTCGCGGTAAATCCTTTCCCAGTTAAGCAGTTCTATAATGTCTTCAGGTATTCTTTCTCTTTCAGGCTCCACCTTTAATTCCTCTGTCTTTATTCCTGCCTCTTTTCTTTCCTTTGCTAAATACTCAGAAACCTTTGGCAAAAGCTCTAATGTGAAATGAATCGTGCTATCAATCTCTAACGGTAAAACTTTCGCCTCTTCGAATTTCTTGCTTTCATCTTTCCAGGGAATCTGGAGGCTTGCCCACTTATCTTCATGTTGTGGCTTAACAGGTATCTCAATGGTCTCAAGCTCAATCTCTTCCTTACTTATTGCCTCTAAGAACTTGCTCAGATAATCTGCCTTAATTGCAAAAATATTAAGATTTTCCAGAAGTTTAATCTTTTCCTCGCTACTTCTTTTGAGCGTCATCCCTTTGCCCTTTAATCTTACCCCTCGACCAAAAAGCTGAATAATCTGCGGCCCCTGTCCTCTGCCTATATTTAAAAGACCCATAGAGGATACCCGCCAGGTATCCCAGCCCTCAATAAACTTTTTAGAACCAATCAGAATATTAATCTTTGAGCTCTCCCTTTTAATGTCTTCAAAGAGTGAACCTGAAATCGCATCCTCGCTAACCGATATTCCCCTTTTTTCTAACTCTTTTTTAAATCCAGAAACATCGCCAATGTTTATAACGCCGAAGTAATCATTTTCACCTACTTTTAACCCAAGTTCACCTTCGGCATTTTTTAACTCATAAATGCCAAATCCCCCTTTCCCACCAAAAACCTTCCTCTGAAGATCATCAAAATCAACCCCTTTTTTCTTGAGAATTTCAAACTTTCGGCTAAACACATCTTCATCTTTATCGTCCTTTAATCCAGTTTTACCATTTAAAATGTTATCTACCTGTTCTTTTAGCCAGTCTTCTTCCTCTATTGCCTTCTTTATAAATTCCACAATCTGGATAACATCTGACTCTTCTTCTTTACCGGTAACTGTTGTTCCCACAAATATCCATAGTGGTTTTTCAAGGTTGTGCTCTTTTGCCAAGTCTTTGTTTTCTTCATAAACCAGAAGCTGTTGGTAGAAAGATAAAAGGTTTGCAGAAAATATTGTTTCCTGGAATCTCTGCTCAGAAATCTTTGCCTGCTTCACATTCAAAACAGAAAAGTCTTTGCCATAGCCATCCAGATAAAAGTATTTGTAGGAATAATCAAAAATAATGGATTTGGCATATTCTTTAAGAATATCGGGCTGGTTTTCACTTAAAATCTGCCCAAAAGTTGCACTGTATTCAAAGGTAAAGCCATCTTTAGCAAGTTCATTCCTTAATCTTGCCCATTTTTGTTCTTCTGACCTCCTGCCTTTATGTCCTTCATCTACAAATACAAGATTTTTACCTTCAAAAGTATCAATGGGTAGGGTTACACCTCCTCCCTTTTTCTCTTCAACAAATTTTGTCATCTCAATGACAAGAATTTCTCTTTCGCTTTTCAAACCACCATTTAGACTCCCTCCATAGAGCAGGCAGGGGATTCCACTCTTCTGTAATTCCTCAAAATGCTGTTTGGATAAACCTTCATTTGGGGTAATAAAAAGAATGTTATCCGGTGAGAATAATCGGTAATGGAAGAATTGATAATAGTTAATATGAGCAATTAATGTTTTTCCTGAACCAGTTGCCATCCAGAAGGCAAGCTTTTTCAAGTCATCCTCAGAGAAGTTATCAAGGAGGGTGATTTCCTCCTTCTGTCTATATTTACCAAGAAAATCGTTAAGCTCATACAGGAATTCCTGCTTTCTGTTTTTTAAGTTGTCAAGGAAAATCTCCGTGAAAAGGACAGCTAAATATTGAAAGTATTTAAGAGTAACCTTAGGCTCTCTCTTCTCATTTATTTTCTTGACATAATTTGAGATATTTTCGTCATATCTTAAAAGATCATCATGAGGGATTTTCAAATTATCCAGGCTCCTCAGTTTATTGACAAAATAACTTCTGCCATCACTATCATAGCCCGGACTTGTATTCTCTAACTCCTTTTTTAAGTCTTTAAACTCCTCCACGCCGAAAAGCGAGAGAAAATATTTGTTTAAGACGAGATATTTTTCAAGTTTCATCTTTTAGTTTCCCAAATCTTCAATTAATTCCGGAATTTTTGATTTTATTGTCTCCCAAACAATTTCATATTTGATCCCAAAATAAAAATGAATAAGTTTGTCTCTAAAACCTACCATTATTTTCCATCGCCTGTATTATATCTTTTAGATAGATTTCTACATTTCTTTTGTTCATAAATAGATTGCCTCATTAAAAATTTTATCTCTGATTTCAGATTTTACCGTATCATAAGGGACAATATCAACCTTTTTAATGCCAAGTTTTTCTTCAAGGAAGATAGCAAGCCCTACAAACTCAAAAAGAGTAGCCCCATCATAAAATTTCACGAGTAAATCAAGGTCACTTCCCCTTTTTTGCTCTCCACGCACATAAGAACCAAATATTCCCACTATTTCTGCCTTATAATCCCTTTTTATCTTATCTTTTAAGCTTTCAATAGTTTTTATTATATTCTGCAATTTTTTGTTCATTCTTATTCCTCCATTAATCTCTTAAATTCAGGCTCAATGTATCTTATTTCCCCCATTGTTGGTGTCAAAACACTCTGCCCATTCACATATACAATGCTTGGTTGCCATTCTTTTAGTTCACTTCCAATAAACTCTTTATCCTTTTTGAAATCTTCTTCGTTCCAATCATCACAATACTTGCGCCAGACAACCGCAATGTTTTTTCCTTCTTTTTCTCCAAGGATAAAGAGGTATCTTTTGCCATCGTTTTCTCTTGCTTTTATCTTCTTTACCTTTAATCCTAAAAGGTAGTTAAATGTCTCCGGAATATCTACCACCATTTCCTGTGGCTCACCAACTTCAGAGAGATTTACCTTTAATTTGTAAGCAAAAGGGTCTTTGAGGCTTTCCATATTTAAGAGATATGGGCTTTCCCTTGTTTCGTAGTCAAGGAAGTATTTTAAAAGGTATTCGTCTTTAAAAAGTTCCAGTGCCTTTTTGTTTTCTTTAAGCTCAATGTTATCAAGAGTGTCTTCGTATTGTTCAAGGATTTGGTATTTGAAAAAGCCACCTGCTGTTTTTTCATTGTATTTTTCTTTAACATCTTTTTCTTTTGAAATTCCTGATTTATCATAAGCCAAAACTTTTTTCATTCTTGGCAAAACTACTGTCCAGAAATGCTCTCCCATCTCAATTCCAATCCATTTTCTTTTAAGTTTGTGTGCTACTGCCGTTGTTGTGCCTGAGCCGAGGAAGAAGTCCATAACTAAATCGCCTTGGTTAGAAGTAGATTCTATAACACGCTTTAAAAGGATTTCGGAGTTTTCAGTGGGGAATTTTATACCCCAGAAATTAGATTGAGCATAACTCATCTCATCAGTCCAGTTTGTAGTTAAGCTTTCTTCATCATAAAATATTTGAATTTTAAATTCTTTTTTGCCACATATTTCACATTTTGAAATTGTAGAGTAATAAGGAACCTCACACTTAACGCAAACTATTCTAACCTTTCCTTTTTTTATTGCTTCGTCTATTCGATTTTGATTATACAACCAATGTCTTCCAGCAGGAGCTTTAAACTCTATTCCAAAAACATTTACTACTGATGAAGTAGTTCGCTCACCTGGTCTGTGATCTAAATCTATCCAAAATATTTCTTTAAAAAGATTTTTGACGACTTCTAATTTTTCTTCGTCTTTTTTCAGCCTCTCTAATAATACCAGCATATTCTTGTAAAAATCAGTCTTTCTAGAAGGGATCATAAAGTATTGTTTTTCGCTTTTGGCGTAAAACAATAAGCTTTCAGTAGCAATAGAATAAGAAAGTCCTTCTGTTCTACTCTTACCTTCTGTCCTTTTAATAGTTATCTCATTCCTAAAATTCTCCTCTCCAAAAATCTCATTCATCAAAAGCCTAACATACATATTGCCGTTGTAATCGCACCTGACAAATATGCTTCCTTTATCGGAAAGTAAATCCCTGGCAAGTCGCAACCTGTTTTCAAGCATGCTTATCCAGGTAGAATCCTTATACCTCACATTGTAAAGATAATCAGCATCTTGTTCTTTGTTAAATGGTGGGTCAATATAAATTGTTTGAACTTTTTCTTTATACTTATTCAAAAGCAAATTCAGTGCCTGCCAATTTTCACTCTTGATTAGAATTCCATCCAAAACATCATCTAAATCATATTTTTCAGATATCTTTTCAAGAAGTTTTAGCTTAAACTCCTCATCAAAATAATTTGTATCAAGCGGAAATTTTTTACCTTCTAAATCCTTCTCATCTTTTATATCTCCAAAACCAAGTTCTTTCCACTCTTCAAGCTGCTCCTTGTTTCTCAAAACCTTATCAATTAGTTCTTTATAAAACTCATCATCAGTCCACTCTTTAATCCTATCCATGGTAATCACATAATCTGTCTTTAAAACAAACTTCTTCTTTTCCCATAACCTTTTCTGAAAATCTTCAATCTGTGAAAGAAAATCAATGATTGCGGAACCTATTTCCCTTACCACCTTTGCCCTGGTGATATGTTTATCTAAAAATCTTTCTTTCTCCAGTGTTTCAATATCCAAAACCTCGGATTTTATGAAGTAATCCAGTTGCTCGGAGAGGAATTTTTTGAGGTTTTTATGGATAAAGTAATCCTTGGTGTTTTTGGCAGTAAACCTTGAGATGTGATAAAGAAGTAGTGGTTTATCATTTTTGTTTTGTATCAAGAAACCTTTAAGTGAAAGTTCTTTCAGATTATTTAAAATTTCTTCATAACTTTTTTGATTGATTTTTTCTTGTTTTGCTGTGTTGCTTCCACCTTCTACTTCGTAATGTTTTACCTCCTCATCCGTTAACTCTCTATACTGAAAACGGATAATTAAGGTCTTATCTTCTAACTCTACAGGTTTTTCATCATCAAGGATGAAGAATCTCTCCTTTGTTGCTTTATTTGAGCCCAACTCCTCTTTTGCTGAAACTATGCGGAATAAAACCTTATAAGATTTGCTTGCATCGGTAAAGAAGGCATAGTCCCGGAAAAGAAGACCTGTCTTTGTGTAATACTGTTCGGCATTTGCCCAGTAGAGTTTTACTTCCTCGCCGTTATAGGGGATAGCATATTTATGCCCTTTTATTGAGTAGCGGTATTGGGGAACAAAATCACCTTCTTCATAATATCTTGAAAAGAAGTTGTAAAGGTCGTTGAAAACCTGAAGTTTTATCTCATCAATCTTTTCTGCTTCTTCCTTTTGTGCTTTTATGGAAAGATAATCCTTACCGACAGGTGTGTCTTTATATTCAGGTTTTAATTCTCCAGTTGGAGTAAGAGCGGAATTTCCTAATGTATCTATAATCTTTCTTTTTGCTTCTTCCAATCTCTGCTGGATGTCTTCAATCCTTTTATCCTTATATCTTGCAAAGGCAGTTTCAACCTTATTTACAAGGTCTTTCTCAATAAACTTCTCAATCATCTCACGCTTGTAATTTAAAATGCGGTAAATTCCGAAGTCCAAATCAGAGGATTCAAATTGAAAAAGATTCTTTAATAGTTCTTGAAATTTCTGGATGGTGTTCATTCCTTATCCTCCAAATTTACATTTTCCTATGCATTGAGGGGCTCCCAATATGGGATGGCGTTGGTAAATCTTGTGAGGAAAGGCTCAATCACCCTCCTAAACTTTCCTGCACCTTAGGAAGCTTTAAATAAAATTTTATTAATTCTTCAGGTAAATCAAAATATTCAGCTAATTGCCAAACTTCTGTTATTCCTTTCCTTACTGCCTCTAAAAATTCTTCCTCAGGAATAAGATAAGATACTTTCCATTTCATTGCTCTATATTCTTTTCTTGATATTTCAATCTCTTCTCTGTAATTTTCTGGCTTCCTATCACTGTAAGTTGATCCTGTAAAGTAGTGTCCAAGCTCTTCTGCCAGTGCACATTTAAACTCTTTTTTGCTTCTATTAATATCCCTTCTTAACCCTATAACCTTTACCCCTTCCATCTCTAAATAAACTGCGGAAATTGGTTCCTTAAAGTCCCACCATTCTAAATGAATACCTTCTTCCTCTACCATCTCAAGAAGATTAGAAAGCATTCATCACCTCACATTTAATTTATTTTTTTCCATACTTCTTTCTTACAAAATCAACGAATTCTTCAATGCTTTTTATTGCGGGTTCAGGAAGGTCAGAAAGATCTCCATAAGAGAGACATGTTGCAATTTTTACCTCTTCCTTTCCAAGGAGATAGTCTATGGAAACATCAAGCACTTCAGAGATTCTTTTTAATATAGTAAGCTTTGGTACTCTTCCTTCCTCTTCATATCTTGTTATTGTGGAGGGAGATACTCCTATTTTCAGAGCAAGTTCTTTTTTAGTTAGTCCTCTTTTTTCACGAACTTCTTTGAGTCTTTCACTTATGATCTTTATTTCTTTGTCCTCGTCCATCTCTCTCACCTTACTTTTTCCACTTAGGTATATTTTAATACATATTTTCCAAAATGTAAACATAAATTTTCCTATTGACAATTCCCAAATAGAAATTTATACTGTAATATAATTCCCATATGGGAAGTAAGGAGGTATAAAAAATGAAAAATTATCAAGAGACCCAAATAATTGATAAGGCAACAGTTAAACAAGTGGCATATATCCATGCATTAATAAAAGAAATAGGCTGGAGTGATGAAGAGTAAGCATTAATGGAAAAGAATATATAGGAGAGGTAAAGGCAAGGAAAGAAGGCTTCAAAGAGATTTACAAGTGACTCTTTGGAAAAGACTTTTTATTTTTAAGGGCAGATAGAAAAGAATTTTTGGTTGTGATGAACATGGAAAAATTTTTGGAGCTAATAAAATGGAAGTAAAGATAAAAGATTTAATTGAGCTTTTGGATCTTGAAAGGGAATATGAAGAATTTAAAAAGGTAATGGATACCGCAGTTGAGAGATTTATTTCTTGTGGATATGACGAGGACTTTTTAATCTACAGGCTGAAAAAATATTTTGAGAAGGAAAAAAGGATAATTTTAATGATATTTTTGGAAAGGTATAGAGAGGAAAAGGAATAGAAGAATTGACTTTTTTAAAAGAGCTACTTAAAATAGAAAGTAAAAAAAGGATAAAATTAGGGTATATAGCTTAAAATAAACCACAATTTAAATCTTTTATCCTACTTATCTCATCTTAATTTAGTTAAGAAAGAAGGTGAAAGAGGAATGAAAAAAATATTTCTTCTTCTTTCAGTTTTCCTTATCTTTTCCCTTTTAATTTCAGGATGTGCACCTAAAAAGGATACAACTCCACCACAGCAAGTCTGGCAAAAAACTTATGGAGGAAGCAATGATGATGAGGCTTTTTCCATACAGCAGACAACTGATGGAGGATATATAGTTGCAGGATGGACAGAGTCTTTTGGTGCAGGAAATAGGGATGTTTACATAATAAAGCTTGATAGTAATGGGAATAAGGTTTGGGAGAAAACCTATGGAGGAGAGTATTATGATCGGGCTTCTTCCATACAGCAGACAAGTGATGGAGGATATATAGTTGCAGGAGGGACATATTCTTTTGGTGCAGGATATTATGATTTTTACATAATAAAGCTTGACAGTAATGGGAATAAGGTTTGGGAGAAAACCTATGGAAGAAGCGATTGGGATAATGGGGCTTATTCCATACAGCAGACAACTGATGGAGGATATATAGTTGCAGGATATACATGGTCTTTTGGTGCAGGAGGGGATTTTTACATAATAAAGCTTGACAGTAATGGGAATAAGGTTTGGGAGAAAACCTATGGAGGAAGCAATTGGGATGATTGGGCTTCTTCCATACAGCAGACAACTGATGGAGGATATATAGTTGCAGGATTGACATATTCTTTTGGTGCAGGATCTGCTGATTTTTACATAATAAAGCTTGACAGTAATGGGGATAAGGTTTGGGAGAAAACCTATGGAGGAAGCAAGAATGATGTGGCTTTTTCCATACAGCAGACAACTGATGGAGGATATATAGTTGCAGGATTGACAGATTCTTTTGGTGCAGGATATGATGATTTTTACATAATAAAGCTTGATAGTAATGGGGATAAGGTTTGGGAGAAAACCTATGGAGGAAGCAGTTATGATGAGGCTTATTCCATACAGCAGACAACTGATGGAGGATATATAGTTGCAGGATTGACAGATTCTTTTGGTGCAGGAGGTTCTAATTTTTACATAATAAAGCTTGATAGTAATGGGGATAAGGTTTGGGAGAAAACCTATGGAGGAAGCAATGATGATTGGGCTCGTTCCATACAGCAGACAACTGATGGAGGATATATAGTTGCAGGATGGACAAGGTCTTTTGGTGCAGGAAATAGGGATTTTTACATAATAAAAACAGATTCAGAAGGAAATACAGGACCATATCCTACTCAGTGATAAGTGATAAGTTGGGGAGCAGGGAGAGAATCCTTGCTCCCCTTTTTATTTTGTATAATATTTTTTTATCCTTTCTCTATTTTCCTCATAATAAGCGTAGATTACTCTAATTCCTGAATGTGCTCCTTTTCCTTTTAATGACCTACATGCAAATTTTTTTTGCTTTATAAATTTTTAGATGTGTATGAGGGGGAAGGAGATTGAAAAAATATTGAAAATTTTTCAAGAAAGATTTAAAATAGAAAATAAAAATAAGGATAAAAAATTAGAGTTAAAGATAAAGCATCGTTTAATCCACTTTTTATCCTGCTTTTTCTCCTAATTTACTTAATAAAGGGGTGAGAAGGGGATGAGAAAATTTTTTCTTCTTCTTTCAGTTTTCCTTATCTTTTTCCTTTTAATTTCAGGATGTGCACCTAAAAAGGATACAACTCTACCACAGCAAGTCTGGCAAAAAACCTATGGAGGAAGCGATTCTGGTGATGAGGCCTCTTCAATACAGCAGACGAATGATGGAGGATATATTGTTGCAGGATGGACATCTCCTCTTGCCACAGGATCTTACTATGTTTACATAATAAAGATTGATAGCAATGGAAATATGAAGTGGGAGAAAACCTTTGGAGGAAGTAATGCTGATTGGGCTTTTTCCATACAGCAAACAATTGATGGGGGATATATTGTTGCAGGAAGAACATCTTCTCTTGGTGCAGGAAGTTATGATGTTTACATAATAAAGCTTGATAGTAATGGAAATATGAAGTGGGAGAAAACCTTTGGAGGAAGCGATTGGGATGAGGCTTTTTCCGTACAGCAAACAAGTGATGAGGGATATATTGTCGCAGGAAGAACAAATTCTTTTAGTAAAGGAGAGGGTGATGTTTACATAATAAAGCTTGATAGTAATGGAAATATGAAGTGGGAGAAAACTTTTGGAGGAAGCAGTGATGATTATGCTCTTTCCATACAGCAGACAAGTGATGGAGGATATATTGTTGCAGGAGTGACATGGTCTTTTGGTGCAGGATCTGCTGATTTTTACATAATAAAGCTTGATAGCAAGGGGGACGAGGTTTGGGAGAAAACCTATGGAGGAAGCAGTTCTGATTATGCTTGTTCCATACAGCAAACAAGTGATGGGGGATATATCGTTGCAGGATATACAAATTCTTTTGGTGCAGGATATGGTGATGTTTACATAATAAAGCTTGGTAGTAATGGAAATATGAAGTGGGAGAAAACCTTTGGAGGAAGCAGTGATGATAGGGCTTATTCCATACAACAGACAAGCGATGGAGGATATATTGTTGCAGGAGTGACATGGTCTTTTGGTGCAGGTGATGTTTACATAATAAAGCTTGATAGTAATGGGAATAAGGTTTGGGAGAAAACTTTTGGAGGAAGCAATGATGATTGGGCTAATTCAATACAGCAAACAAAAGATGGAGGGTATATAGTTGCAGGATATACAAATTCTTTTGGTGCAGGATATGGTGATTTTTACATAATAAAAACAGATTCAGAAGGAAATACAGGACCATATCCTACTCAGTGATAAGTGATAAGTTGGGGAGCAGGGAGAGAATCCTTGCTCCCTTTTTTATTTAGGTATCTTTGTAAATATCCTTATCAAAGATAACTCTATAATCTCCAATCCTAAATCTATAGGTTCCAATCTTTTGACTTATTAATTTTCTTGCATATTTTAAAGGATCAACAGCATATCCGGTAGTATAAAATAATTTTGTGTATGGAAAGAAGGGATAAAATGGCTGACCTGTAATCACTTTTATCATCCCTCAAATATTAGGACTAACTTTCTTTTCTTGCTTATCTTTATCTTCTTACAAAAATATTAGCGGAAATCTTCTACGATTATTGAGGTAAATTTGGTAAAATAAACATATAAAATCGCCTTCAAATTCTACCACAAGGAGGCATCCTTTTTTAAATACTGATTACAGGTCAGGGAATAGAAGAATTGATTTTTTTAAAAGAACTACTTAAAATAGAAAGTAAAAAAAGGATAAAATTAGGACATATAGCTTAAAATAAACCACAATTTAAAGCTTTTATCCTACTTATCTCATCTTAATTTAGTTAAGAAAGAAGGTGAAAGAGGAATGAGAAAATTTTTTCTTCTTCTTTCAGTTTTCCTTATCTTTTCCCTTTTAATTTCAGGCTGTGCACCTAAAAAGGATACAACTCCACCACAGCAAGTCTGGCAAAAAACCTATGGAGGAAGCAGTTCTGATTATGCTTATTCCATACAGCAGACAAGTGATGGAGGATATATAGTTGCAGGATATACATGGTCTTTTGGTGCAGGAAATAGGGATTTTTACATAATAAAGCTTGATAGTAATGGGAATAAGGTTTGGGAGAAAACCTATGGAGGAAGCAATGATGATTGGGCTCGTTCCATACAGCAGACAAGTGATGGAGGATATATAGTTGTAGGAGGGACATATTCTTTTGGTGCAGGATATGCTGATTTTTACATAATAAAGCTTGATAGTAATGGGGATAAGGTTTGGGAGAAAACCTATGGAGGAAGCGAGAATGATGTGGCTCGTTCCATACAGCAGACAAGTGATGGAGGATATATAGTTGCAGGAGGGACATCTTCTTTTGGTGCAGGAGGGGATTTTTACATAATAAAGCTTGATAGTAATGGGAATAAGGTTTGGGAGAAAACCTATGGAGGAAGCGATGATGATTGGGCTTCTTCCATACAGCAGACAAGTGATGGAGGATATATAGTTGCAGGAGGGACATATTCTTTTGGTGCAGGATCTGCTGATTTTTACATAATAAAGCTTGATAGTAATGGGGATAAGGTTTGGGAGAAAACCTATGGAGGAAGCTCTTGGGATCGGGCTTCTTCCATACAGCAGACAACTGATGGAGGATATATAGTTGCAGGATATACAAATTCTTTTGGTGCAGGAAATGGGGATTTTTACATAATAAAGCTTGACAGTAATGGGGATAAGGTTTGGGAGAAAACCTATGGAGGAAGCAGTTATGATGAGGCTTATTCCATACAGCAGACAAGTGATGGAGGATATATAGTTGCAGGATATACAGAGTCTTTTGGTGCAGGATATTCTGATTTTTACATAATAAAGCTTGATAGTAATGGGGATAAGGTTTGGGAGAAAACCTATGGAGGAAGCAATGATGATGAGGCTTCTTCCATACAGCAGACAACTGATGGAGGATATATAGTTGCAGGAGGGACATATTCTTTTGGTGCAGGAGGGGATTTTTACATAATAAAAACAGATTCAGAAGGAAATACAGGACCATATCCTACTCAGTGATAAGTGATAAGTTGGGGAGCAGGGAGAGAATCCTTGCTCCCCTTTTTTATTTTGTGTAATATTTTTTATCCAATCTTTTGACTTATTAATTTTCTTGCATATTTTAAAGGATCAACAGCATATCCGGTAGTATAAAATAATTTTGTGTATGGAAAGAAGGGATAAAATGGCTGACCTGTAATCACTTTTATCATCCCTCAAATATTAGGACTAACTTTCTTTTCTTGCTTATCTTTATCTTCTTACAAAAATATTAGCGGAAATCTTCTACGATTATTGAGGTAAATTTGGTAAAATAAACATATAAAATCGCCTTCAAATTCTACCACAAGGAGGCATCCTTTTTTAAATACTGATTACAGGTCAGGGAATAGAAGAATTGACTTTTTTAAAAGAGCTACTTAAAATAGAAAGTGAAAAAAGGATAAAATTAGGGCATATAGCTTAAAATAAACCACAATTTAAATCTTTTATCCTACTTATCTCATCTTAATTTAGTTAAGAAAGAAGGTGAAAGAGGAATGAGAAAATTTTTTCTTCTTCTTTCAGTTTTCCTTATCTTTTCCCTTTTAATTTCAGGATGTTCACCTAAAAAGGATACAACTCCACCACAAGTAACAATTACAAATCCTCAAGATGGTCAAACTGTTTCTGGAACTGTCATAATACGGGCAACCGCAAGTGATAACGTAGGAGTTTCAAAAGTAGAATTTTACATTGATGGAACAAAAGTGGGAGAAGATACATCAAGTCCTTATGAGTATAGCTGGAATACTACTCAATATGCAGATGGGAATCATACAATACAGGTTAGAGCAATAGATAATGCAGGGAATGTAGGAAGTGCAAGTATAACTGTAAATGTGCAAAATGCTCAACAGCAAGTCTGGCAAAAAACTTATGGAGGAAGCAATTTGGATTGGGCTTCTTCCATACAGCAGACAACTGATGGAGGATATATAGTTGCAGGATGGACAGAGTCTTTTGGTGCAGGAAATATGGATTTTTACATAATAAAGCTTGATAGTAATGGGAATAAGGTTTGGGAGAAAACCTATGGAGGAAGCGAGAATGATGTGGCTTATTCCATACAGCAGACAAGTGATGGAGGATATATAGTTGCAGGAGGGACATATTCTTTTGGTGCAGGATCTGCTGATTTTTACATAATAAAGCTTGACAGTAATGGGAATAAGGTTTGGGGGAAAACCTATGGAGGAAGCTCTTGGGATTGGGCTTATTCCATACAGCAGACAAGTGATGGAGGATATATAGTTGCAGGAGAGACATCTTCTTTTGGTGCAGGAGGTTCTGATTTTTACATAATAAAGCTTGACAGTAATGGGAATAAGGTTTGGGGGAAAACCTATGGAGGAAGCAATGATGAATGGGCTCGTTCCATACAGCAGACAACTGATGGAGGATATATAGTTGCAGGAACGACATATTCTTTTGGTGCAGGATATGATGATTTTTACATAATAAAGCTTGACAGTAATGGGGATAAGGTTTGGGAGAAAACCTATGGAGGAAGCAGTTATGATGAGGCTTATTCCATACAGCAGACAAGTGATGGAGGATATATAGTTGCAGGATATACAAATTCTTTTGGTGCAGGACGTTCTGATTTTTACATAATAAAGCTTGACAGTAATGGGGATAAGGTTTGGGAGAAAACCTATGGAGGAAGCAGTTATGATGAGGCTTATTCCATACAGCAGACAAGTGATGGAGGATATATAGTTGCAGGATATACAGAGTCTTTTGGTGCAGGAAATGGGGATTTTTACATAATAAAGCTTGACAGTAATGGGGATAAGGTTTGGGAGAAAACCTATGGAGGAAGCAGTTATGATCGGGCTTATTCCATACAGCAGACAAGTGATGGAGGATATATAGTTGCAGGAGGGACATCTTCTTTTGGTGCAGGATCTGCTGATTTTTACATAATAAAAACAGATTCAGAAGGAAATACAGGACCATATCCTACTCAGTGATAAGTGACGGGTTGGGGAGCAGGGAGAGAATCCTTGCTCCCTTTTTTATTTAGGTATCTTTGTAAATATCCTTTCTACTCCTCTTTTATTTAGAGGATATCCTTGTTTTGTAATAAATACTCTTTCTTCATATGGAAAATATCCTCTCATTTTTAACCACTTTGCCATCTCCCTTACAAGAGTCTTTCCCATGTAAACTTCTCTATCTTTTTCTCCCTTTCCACTTCTAATGAAAATACTCCTTTTGGGTAAATTTACATCATTTACAGTGAGGTTTAAAAGTTCAGATAGCCTTATCCCAGTATCTAAAAAGGTAAGAACAATTACATAATTTCTAAAACTATCCCATGATTTTTTATCGCAAACCTTGAGTAAATTAAGTATTTGTTCATCGTTTAAAATATGAGGATAACTTTTTGGAAGTTTATATCTTTTAATTTTTGCTGAAATATTTTCTTCTAAATATCCTTCATCATATAGGAAGTGAAGAAAAGATTTTATAGCTCTAATGTGAGTGTCAATAGAGGCAGGCTTTAGTCCCCTTTCTCTAAGGGATGAAATATATTTCTGGATAGAGTAAACAGAAAGCTCTTCTAAGGGGACAGACTTAGTGAAGGGAATTAAAGTTTCTTTGTACCACTGAAGGGTTTTAGGTCTTTTACCATTCACTTGGGAGACAAAGAAAAAATTATCAAGGAGGGATTTCCAGGATTTAACTTGGTTTTTCATAGTACGCCTGCCTCCTTCAAAAAGAGGGGCAGAGATGAAGATTTAAGAATAAGATTAAAAAAGAGAAAATAGAGATGAAAACTAAGTTTAAAAAAGATGGTGGGCGGAGCAGGACTTGAACCTACGACCTCCTGCTTGTAAGGCAGGCGCTCTAACCACTGAGCTATCCGCCCACTTTATGGCGCCCTCAGGGGGATTCGAACCCCCGTCACCGCCTTGAAAGAGCGGTGTCCTAGGCCGGGCTAGACGATGAGGGCTTTATCTTGGTGAGCCGCACAGGAATCGAACCTGTGACCCCCTGATTAAAAGTCAGGTGCTCTACCGACTGAGCTAGCGGCTCACACGAGTATTTTTATATACTATATTTGTCTTATTTTGTCAATAATTCCAAGGTACAAAATTTTCCTTAACTTCTCCGACAAGTATTCTACCAAAAAAATACATAATTTTCAATAACCCGTCTTTTGTTATAATACCTTATAATACCGAAGTAGGAGGACTTTAAGATTATGAAGATAGTTATAATTGGCTCTTCAGGACACATAAATTATGCTATCGAAGGTATAGGGCTTGATAAAGAATGCGAAGTTGTTGGGGTAGCCCCCGGTTCCAAAGGAGAGAGCATAGATAAAGTTTTAAATATGCTTGGTGAAAATTTTAAGGGAAAGGTTTATGGTGATTATGAGGTAATGTTAGAAGAGCTTTCTCCTGATGTTGCAGTGGTTGCCTGTCATTTTGGAGATATAGCTAAGGTTAATATCAAAGCTTTAAGTTATGGTTGCCATGTTTTTACAGAGAAACCCTTAGCTACTACAATGGAAGATCTTAAAGCATTAAAAAGAGTTTATTATCAGTCTGGTAAAAGACTTTGTGCTATGTTTGGAATAAGGTATAAACCATGGTTTTTTACTGCTTATAAATTCGTAAGAGAAGGAGCCATAGGAGAGATAAGATTAATAAATACTCAAAAGTCTTATAAGTTGGGTAGAAGAGATGAATTTTATAAAAAAAGAGAGACTTATGGTGGAACTATTCCATGGGTGGGAATTCATGCTATAGATTGGATTCATTGGTTTACTCATAAAAGGTTTAAGACTATATATGCAACCCATTCAAGGAAATACAATAAAGATCATGGAGATCTTGAAGTTACAGCTCTTTGTCATTTTACGTTGGAGGACGAAATTTTTGCTTCTTTGAGCATAGATTATCTTCGTCCTGAAAATGCTTTATCTCACGATGATGATCGTATGAGAATTGTAGGTACTGATGGAGTAATAGAAGTTATATTTAATAAGGTGTTTTTGACTAACAAAGACTATAAAAATCAAGAGCTTCCCCTTGAAGGTAGAGGAAATATATTTGTGGATTTTTTGAAAGAAATAAAAGGTAATGGGAGCTGTATGGTAACAGCAGAAGAGTCTTTTTATGCTACAGAAGTAGCTCTTTTAGCTAGGCAATCAGCAGACAAAAATAAGATTATTTACCTTCCATGATCTTTTTTATGGCCTGTTTTGCCATATTTGCTCTTGGTGGACATCCTTGTACATATAATCCTTGATCTTTATAGGGAAAAGTACAATTTCCAAAAAGGATTAATTTTTTTGTGAGTTTATATTTGTTTAAATCCTCTACAGGTCCAATTACCACAGTTATATCCTTCAAATCAGCGTTTGGATCTTCTTCAAAGATACCAGCAATTCCACTTGCCATTGCTCTTTTACAACTAGGACAACTTTTTGATGGGTCAATAATGTTAATTTTATCTCTAAATTCTTCATATTCTAATGTTGGCTCTACAATTTTCTCTCTCCACTCAAGAGATTCTATAGGTACACCCAAGAGCTCAATCTCGGAAAGATCTATAGGACCAAGGCTAAATTTCTTTGCAAGAGTTAGATGTCTTATCTTATAAGGATCTACTTTTAATACTCTTGCAGCTATAGAATCTACCGCTACCACGTTGTCTCCTACGATTAGTGTATTGCTTTCTATGCCATAGCCACCCACAGGGAAATTTCCTACAAGGGTGTTTATTGCAGTAGTTATTACAAGGTCACTCTTTCTAAATCTATTTAGATCTACTATGGCGTCTTCTAAACCTGATACATGAATTAGCAAAGTAGTTTCTTTAGGCATAATTCCCATTATATTTTTCATTCCATTAGAAATTATTGTTAAAGCATGAAATCTTAGTCCAGGAACATTTATAAACACATCGCATTCTTCCACAATTGGAGGAATAGGAACTGCAGATTTAATTACTTCTGCCTCAGGTAAAGTTTTTAAATTATGAGGAGGATCGTCGAAACATATAACTTTTGCAAAATTTATCTCTTCTTTCTTGTACCATTTAAAAACGGTAGGAGTTCTTTCTCCAATATATACTTCTTTTGCTCCTTGCTCTTTACAAAGTTTAGCAAGAGATAATACTACTTGAGAGTCAGAAATGAATCCTTTTTCTTCCTTGCTAATAAATGCATTAGGCTTTATCAAGACTATGTCTCCTCTTTTTACGTATTTTTCTATTCCACCAATTAGGTCTATAGCATCTCCAACTGATTTGTATATATCATCCTTTGTCCTTGTTATAGCAACCTTGTTCATGGAGAACCTCCTAGTCTTAATATTTTAATATTATGCAAAGATTATGTACTATATTAAATAAACAATAAAGTATAATGCTTTATTATTAAAGTGTCAATTTTGTTAAGGAAAAATATTCTTACTCTCCCTTAATGCTTGACAAGAGTAATAATAAAGTGATAAATTGTAATGTCGATTAGGATATTTTAAAAATTATTCATTATATATAGGAGGTTGTTAGGAAATGTTTGTGGTAGTAGAGACAGGAGGAAAACAATACAAAGTAAGTGTTGGAAGTATGGTGAATGTGGAGAAACTAAAAGCAAATGTAGGTGATGAGGTAGTTTTAGATAAAGTACTATTGGTGGGAAAAGAAGATGAGGTAATTATTGGTCAACCCTATGTGGAGGGAGCAAAGGTCATAGCAAAGGTGGTTAGACAGGATAAGTATCCCAAGGTAATTGTATTTAAGTTTAAAAGAAAAAAGCATTACAGAAGAAAATACGGACACAGACAACCTTATACTCAACTATCCATTAAAGAAATAGTTCTACCTCATTAGGCAAGAGGAGGTGAATTTAAATGGCTCACAAAAAATCAGGTGGTGCAAGCAGAAACGGAAGAGATAGTAATCCTAAATATTTGGGAGTTAAAAGATTTGAGGGACAATTGGTAGAAGCAGGCAATATACTTGTAAGACAAAGAGGTACGAAAATCTATCCTGGGATGAATGTGGGGATGGGTAGAGATTTTACCCTTTATGCCTTGCAGCCTGGAATTGTTAAATTCTCCATAAAGCATGGCAAAAAGTATGTAAATGTACTTTCTATTCAATAGATGAATGTTTATTGATAGGGCAAAAATATATGTAAAAGCTGGAGATGGTGGAAACGGGTGTATAGCATTCCGTAGGGAGAAGTTTGTACCCAAGGGTGGACCCGCTGGAGGTGATGGTGGTAAAGGTGGAGATGTAATAATTGAGGCAGATGAAAATTTAGATACTCTTCTTGATTTTCATTATAAGAGGCACTATTATGCGGAAAGAGGAGAGCACGGTAAGGGGAAGAATCAAAAAGGTAAAGATGGTAAGGATCTTGTGATAAAGGTACCAGTAGGGACATTGATATTTGATGTTGAGACTGGAGAGCTTCTTGCGGATTTAGTAAGCCATGGACAGAGAGTTGTAGTAGCAAAAGGAGGTAAAGGGGGTAGAGGCAATGCACACTTTGCTACTTCTACAAGGCAAACTCCGTATTTTGCTGAGAAAGGAGAAAAAGGCGAAGAAAGATGGCTTTATCTTGAGTTAAAACTTCTTGCAGATGTGGGACTTTTAGGCCTTCCGAATGCTGGAAAATCAACTCTCCTTTCAAGAATTTCAAATGCAACCCCAGAGATAGCTCCTTATCCCTTTACTACAAAAACTCCTAACTTAGGCGTGGTAGAAAGAGAAGATATTACTTTTACTGTTGCTGACATACCTGGGCTTATAGAAGGTGCTCATGAAAATAAAGGAATGGGAGATGAGTTTCTTAGGCACATAGAAAGGACCTCAGTGTTAGTATTTGTGCTCGATGCTGCAGATATGGTAAATCCTCCTCAGAGGGCTTATGAGATATTGAAGAAGGAACTATATCTTTATAGTCCAAAACTTTTAGAAAAACCAAGGATTATAGCTATTAATAAAATAGATCTTCCTGAAGCTCAGGAAAGAATTCCTGAGATAGAAGAATGGCTAAAAAATGAAGGTGTTCCCTATGTATTTATATCAGCAAAAGAAGGTATTAATATAGACAAACTTTTAGAGCTAATGGAAAAATATGTGAAAGAAAAAAAAGAAAGTATTCCAGTGGTTGAAATAGAGAAAGAAATAGAGGAACTAAAACAAGAGAATAAAAAGCAGGAGATTCCAGAGATAATTAAAGAGGGAGATCTTTGGATATTAAAAGATAAAAAGACGGAAAGTCTTGCTAATAAACTTGATTTATACAATCCTCAGGCTTTTTCATACTTCTTAAACTATGCTAAAAGACGAGGTATAATAAAATTGATAAATAGAGCAAAAATAAAGGACGATGAAGAAATAAAGATAGGAAATTATGTGTTTAAATACAATTCGAAAAATAATTCTCTGGAGCTTATAGAATGAAGATAGGTATTTTAGGTGGAACTTTTGATCCAATACATTATGGGCATCTCTGGTTTGCAGAATACGCCAGAGAGAAATTTAAACTTGACAAGGTATTTTTTATACCTAATAGAGTACCTTCTCATAGGGAAATCCCTATTGCAACCTCAAAACAGAGATATGAAATGGTCCTTTTGGCCACTCTTAATAATCCTTATTTTGAGGTTCTTCCTATTGAACTTGAGAGAGAAGGGGTTTCTTACATGGTAGATACTATTAGAGATCTTTCTACATATTTCTCTAATGCAGAGCTTTATCTTTTATTAGGAAATGATGCTTTTCGAGATTTTTTGAAATGGAAAGATCCTTACAAAATTGTTGAAAAAGTCAGTATTATAGTTGGAAGTAGAGGAGAAGAATATTATACTAATGATTTGAAAGACTTTATTAAAACTTTTGAAAATAAGATATTCTTTTTAGACTTTCCTTACTATCCAATATCCGCAAAAGAGATAAGAGATAGGGTAAAGAAAGGCTTGTCTATAAAATATCTTGTTCCTGAGAATGTGGAAGAGTATATTATTAAAAATAGTGTATATTGTGAGGAGGATCAAAAGGATGTCAAATGAAATTTTAGGCACCGATATGGTGGTTCAGATTGGTATTATTGTAAAGGATATAGAGAAAGCTGTGGAGGAATTTTCAAGGATTTTTAATGTAGTAAAACCAGAAATAATAATTACTGATGTTTACGAGAAAGCTCATACAGAGTATAAAGGGAAACCTACATCTGCAAGAGCGAAGCTTGCGTTTTTTAAGAATTTTAAAAATGTGGAGATAGAATTTATAGAACCTGACGAAAATCCCTCTACGTGGAGAGAATTTTTAGATAAGCACGGAGAAGGAGTTCATCATTTGGCTTTTTTGGTTAAAGGAACAGACGAAATTGTGAGAAGATTTAAAAATTATGGAATTGAAGTAGCTCAAAAAGGGGATTACACAGGAGGAAAGTATACTTATCTTGACTCCTTTGAAAAGTTAAAATTTATAATTGAGCTTCTTGAGAATTTTTAAAAATGGAAAGGGTCCTTGCAATTGTTGGAGATTATTATCATCCTGAAGAGAAAATCAAAGAGACCTTAGAGTTTGTTTTAAAGAACACTTATTGGGTTGATTATGCTTCAATTAATAATTTTTCTATGCTAATAAGAGAAGATCCCTATTTAGTTATTATAGGAAGAGAAAATAAGTTAAACCCTCAAGACAAAAATTCTCTTATTTGGATGGATGACGAAATTGAAAATCTTTTGGTAGATTATGTGTCTAATGGAGGGAGACTTCTGGTGATGCATTCAGGCTTAGCCTCCTATGACGTAAGTGGAAAATATGTGAGAGAACTTACAAGAGGATATTTTAAGTATCATCCTGAGAGAAAAATGGTAAAATACTATGGTAGGTATCCTGATAAGGATAAAGATATATATTTCGAGATTTTTGATGAACATTATTTTGTAGAGGTGGATAAAGAAAGTACAAATATTTTCTTGTATTCTACCTCCCTTGATGGAGAGTCTGTTGCAGGATGGTATCATGAGTATGGAAAAGGGAAAATATTGTGTCTTACTCCTGCCCATAATGAGGCTTTAGCTAATGAGAATTTAAGGAAATTACTAAGGGATTTAATATTATGGATGTGAATGAAATTCAAAAGTTTTTGTTAATTATAGAAAATAAACTTCAAGAGAATTGGAATAAATTCTCTTCTAATATATCAATTCATTTAATCACAGCCTATCATATGGGGTGGGTCGGTGAAGACTTAACTCCTCTTGCTAATATTAGGCGGGGAAAGAGATTAAGACCCCTATTTTGTGTTTTAGTAAATCAAACCTTAGGTGGTTTCTTAGATGATGCATTAGAGATAGGTTCTGCTATTGAATTTTTACATAATTTTTCTTTAGTTCATGATGATATTCAGGATAGAGATGAGAAAAGGCATGGTAGATGGACTGTTTGGAAGATATGGGGAGAGGCTCAAGCGATAAATGTGGGAGATCTACTTTTTAACATGGTTTTTCAGGTACTTACAAACTTAAAATCTCCTGTTTTGCTTTCCAAATCCTTAAAAGAACTGACAGAGACTATAAGAGAACTTATCGAAGGGCAATATCTTGATATTTCTTTTGAAAAGAGAAAGGATATTAGTCTTAAGGAATATTTAATGATGATAGATAAAAAAACTGCTAAATTATTTTCTACAAGTTTTTATCTTGGTGCTTTCTCGGCTACCTATAAAGAAGATCTTTCAAAGATATTTCAAGAAATAGGGAGAGATTTTGGTTTATTTTTCCAAATTGCTGATGATGCTATAGGTATATGGGGTGATCCTGAGAAAACGGGAAAAAATGCTTTTGTAGATCTTTGGAGAAAAAAGAAAACTTATCCTATTCTATATTTATATTCCGAATCTTCTGAAAAAGAAAAATTAAGAATAGAAGAGATATGGGGGAGAGAGATTGTTACAGAGAAGGATATCGAATATCTTTTAGACCATTTAGAAAGGAAAAGAGTTAAAGAGGCGACCTTCAATCTTGCTGAAAAATATTTTGATGAGGGGTATAAAAAACTTTTATCTTTTCAAGACTTGTACAATATTTCCCTCCTAAGAAAACTCTTTGAAGACTATTATAATTTGATTTTTTCTCTCCAGAGATCATAAATGTCTCTTCCCACAATTTTTAAATAAGTCTGTAATTCTCTTGAGAAAGAAGATCTTTCATAAGCCCATCCCCATTTCTGAGGTTCATATCTTGCAAGCATGCTCAGAAGAAAAAGTATTAAGTAATGAATAGCTAAGTTATCAAGAGATGTTTTTCTATTAAGGAATAAAAATAAATCACCTAAGGTATATTTTTCTCCTTCTGGAAGGGAATAGGGAGAAATGGCTTTGTAAAAAGTAGGAAAAAGTCCCTTTTCTTTTATGAGTACAGTCTCAACTCTTGGATCATAATCTTTTGTCCAATCTACAGATTTATCTCCTGCTACTCTTACGGTAAGTCCATGGAGAACTTCTCGTGGGATAGTTTTTGACTTCATTAAAATTATTATTTTGGAAAGAGCTACTAATCCATAAAAAAATAGTAAGGGGGAAACAAAATAATCGGATTTCTCTCCTATTTCTAAATTACTTTTTGCTTGTATTAATGTATAGTGAAGAAAGAAACGCTCTCCCTCTCCTAAATTAGTAGATAATTTTTTCTCATATTTTAAAAGGTTTTTATAGGGAGAGCGCCTTATCATAGTTAAATCTTTAAAGACTTCTCAAAAATTCAATAAACTTTTCTAATCTTTTCAAAGTCTTATCTTTTCCAAGCACCTCTGCAATCTCGTAAAGTCCTGGTCCTACTGTTTTGTTAGTTAGAGCAACTCGAATTGGATGAACAAGGTTTTTGGTAGGAATTTGATTTTCTTCAGCTAAGTTTCTTAATGAGTTTTCTAAATTTTCAGCAGTAAATTCTTGTATTTGGCTCCATACCTCTTTTATTTTCTCTAAATAAAGTGGAGTATCAGGATGCTTGCATACCTTTTTAGCTATTTCCACATCATAATCTAAATCATCTACAAAGAAGTAATCAGCGTATTCTCTAATTTGAGCAAGAGTTTTCAGTCTCTCCTGGAGAAGAGTAAGCACTTTAAGATAGTATTCTCTTTTGAAATTTTCCTCTTTGAACCATTCTGCTTCTTTTAAAAAAGGATATGTAAGATCTGCAAGCTCTTCTAAGGATAATCTTCTTATATGTTGGGTGTTTATCCATTCAAGCTTTGTCACATCAAATATGCCTGGATTTTTAGTAACTCTTCTTAGATCAAAAAGCTCAATTAATTCTTCTACAGTATAAATTTCCTTGTTCTCTTCGGGAGTCCATCCTAAAAGAGCAAGATAATTCACTAATGCTTGAGGAAGATAACCCATATTCTTATATTCCGTAACCGATGTCACGCCATGTCTTTTAGAGAGTTTTGATCGGTCAGGGCCAAGAAGAAGTGGAAGATGAGCAAACTCAGGGGGACTCCATCCAAAAGCTTGGTATATAAATAACTGTTTTGGAGTATTGGATATGTGGTCTTCTCCTCTTATTACGTGGGTTATTCCCATAGTGTAGTCATCGATCACTACTGCAAAGTTGTATGTGGGTATTCCGTCCGATTTCATAATGACAAAATCTCCAATATCTTCGTTATTAAATTCTATTTCTCCTCGAATAATATCGTTAAATACTGTTTTACCTTCTGGAACAAGAAGCCTTATGGCAGGTTTTCTTCCTTCTCTTTCATATCTTGCCCTTTCTTCATCCGATAGATATAAACATTTTCTGTCGTATTTAGGTGGTTTCTTCTGAGCAAGAGCTTCTTTTCTTCTTTCTTCTAATTCTTCAGGGGTACAATAGCAATAATAAGCAAGTCCCTTTCTTAATAGTTCATCAGCATACTTTCTATATAGGTCTAATCTTTGGGTTTGATAGTATGGTCCCTCATCCCAATAAAGTCCTAACCATTTCAGTCCTTCAATTATATTTTCTTCATATTCTTTTGTAGATCTAGCAAGGTCAGTATCTTCTATTCTTAAAATAAAAGTTCCCTTATTGTGTCTTGCAAAAAGCCAATTAAACAAAGCGGTATGCGCCGTACCTACATGAAGATAACCTGTTGGACTTGGAGCAATTCTTACTCTTACACTATCCATTAAGTGACACCACTCCCTTCTTTGGGGTCCTATAAAATCTTGTATGAATAAGTTACCTCTGCTGTTCCCCTTAAAATAGCAGAGACTGAGCAGTATTTATTTTGGGATAGTTCTATTGCCTTTTTAATATTTTCCTCATTGAGATTTTCGCCTTTAAAAATATACTCAATGTGAACCTTAGTGTATACCTTAGGATGTTCTGTAGCTCTTTCTGTGGTAATTCTCATCTCAAAATGCTCTACTTTTTCCTTCATTTTGTTTAAAATGGAAATAACATCCATACCAGTACACCCACCAAGAGCTACGGGAATAAGCTCCATTGGGGCTGGTCCTTTGTTTTCTCCACCGTGCTCAGGAACTGCGTCCATTACAATATTAAAATTTGATGGTGTAGTACCTGTAAATTGCATTTTTCCATCCCATACTACTTTTGTTTCCATCCTTAAATCCCTCCTTAGTTTTTTATTTTTTTAATACTTTTAAAAGTATACAGAGTGGTAAATTATTGTCAATGCTTTAATTATAAGATAAAATATCTTGATAAACAAAATAATTTTAGGGAGGATCAGAGATGGTAGAAAAGTTAGATCAGATTGAAGAACTTAAAAAATTAGATCCCAAAGATATGTACTCTGCGGTTTATAATCTACCTGAACAGATTGAAAGAGCAGCAGAAGTTGCATACAATGCTGAAATTAAGAACATATCCGATAAAATTGACAAAGTTCTTGTACTTGGAATGGGTGGCTCTGCCATAGGTGGAGATGTCTTACAAAGTGTACTCTTTAAAGAAGCTAAATTTCCAGTTTTTGTAAATAGGGATTATGATTTACCAAATTGGGTTGATGAAAGCACCTTAGTTTTTGCTGTTAGTTATTCGGGGCATACAGTAGAAACTATAAATTCGGCAAAACTATCCTATAGTAGGGGTGCATCAGTGGTTGCTGTAACTAGTGGCGGAGTATTGAAAGAATTTGCTCAAGAAAACAATCTTACCCTTGTAGAGATACCGAGTGGAATGGCTCCAAGGGCAGCCATAGGTTATGTGACTATACCATCTTTTGTAATTTTGGAAAGATTAGGACTTATTTCTTCTAAAAAGAAGGATATTGAAGAGACAGTAGCATATTTGAGAAATAAGAGAGAAGAATTTAAGATTGAGGTTCCCACTGAACAAAATGTGGCAAAAAAAGTTGCAAAAATGATGTTCAAACATATTCCTGTTATTTATGCTGTGGAAGAAAAATGGAAGGTAGCTGCTTATAGATGGAAATGTCAAATAAATGAGAATTCGAAATATCCTGCTTTTTATCATTTCTTTCCCGAATTAAATCATAACGAAATTATGGCGTGGGAAGCTATAGACAATGTTATAAAGCCATTAACTTTAATTTTCCTTTACACATCTCTTGAGGGAGAGATGAAGATAAGAGTTGAGTTTATGCAAGAGAAGATCTCGGCAAGAGGAGTTCCAGTATTTCTTTGGCAAGCAGAAGGTAATAATCCATTGACTCAATTTTTCTCCCTAACTTATCTTGGGGATTTTGCTACTGTCTACCTTGCTTATCTTGCAGATAAGGATCCCTTCTCCATAGGCTATATAAATGAGCTTAAATTAAGGATTGGACAGGCTTTAAGTTGAAGATATTAGCCCTTGCAGATATAGAGTCTCCCAATTTTTACGAAAGATTTGATATTAGCCCATATAGAGGGGTGGAGGGGGTAATATCTTGTGGTGATGTTATGCCCGAACTTTTAACCTACATTGCTACCATGTTAAACGTACCTGTTTTTTATGTATATGGAAATCACGATGAGATATATTTGAAACGTCCTCCTGAAGGCTGTGAAAACATTGATGGTAGGATAATTGAATTTAAAGGAAAAAAAATATTAGGACTTGGAGGATCTATTAAGTACAGTGATGGGAAATTTCAATTTACAGAGAAAGAGATGGAAGGAAGAATAAGGAGACTTTATTTTAAATTAAGAAAGGGTATAGATATTGTGGTTGCCCATTCTCCCCCAGCAGGGGTTCATGAAACGGGTGATTTTGCTCACAAGGGCTTTGAATCTTTTCTTAAATTAATTATAAAGTACCAGCCTAAGTATTTTTTACATGGGCATACTCATATGAACTATGTTTATAACTCTCAGAGAATTGCTGAAATTGGAAAAACTAAGGTTATAAATTGTTCTGGGATAGTGATATTGGAGCTTTGAGGATGAGGTTTTTTAGAGGCTTATTTAAAAAAAGACATCTAAAAAGTTTTGACGAAAAATTAAAAGAGGAAGATTTTATTGGATGGAGAGATTTAGGCTATCAAACCATTGAGGTTGATAAAATTGTGGGAAGTGTAGGAAGGTATAGAGATTTTGATGAAGAGTTCAGACCATTAAAGGGAAGCTCAAAAAGCAGATTACAAGAGCTTGAGAATGCCATATTAAGAGGGAAGATCTTACCTCCCATTGAAGTTTATAAGATAAAAGATGAATATTATGTTGTAGATGGAAATCATAGAGTGGCGGTAGCAAAGAAATTAGGACAAAAGGAAATTGATGCTCATATAATAGAGTATATTCCTGCAGAGACTAGTATGGAAAATATATTAGCTCGGGAAAGATCAGATTTTGAACTAATAACGGGTTTAAGAGATATAATTCTTACAGAGATAGGGCAGTATAGAAAGCTTCTAAGCCAGATTTTAGAACATAAATATTATATGAGTGAGAGAAGGGGAGAGGAAGTTAGCATAAAAGAAGCAGCAAGAGATTGGTATAAAAATATATACCTACCTATTGTAGAGAAGATTAGGAAAGAAAAGCTTCTTGATGCTTTTCCTGGAAGAACCGAATCAGATTTATATGTATACATATCCGATCATAAATGGCTTGAAAGCCAAAAAAGAGGATATGATATAGGCTTTGACAAAGCAATAGAGGATTTTAAAAATTTTGTTCCAGAGACCTCCCTTAAGGAAAAAATTTTTGATCTTTTCAAATTTCAATTTTAGAAAAAGGATATTTGTCTTTTGTCTTCATTTCCAAATATTTCAATTTTTCCATAGACCCCATCGTACCCTGGTTTAATAGAAATTTTTCCTTCTCTCATGAGTCTTATACCTATAGCTACTTTTTCAGATACTTTAGCAATTTCAGAGATGTCTCTATAAAGAAGAATACTTAGTTCATCACCAAGGTTCTCTATAAACCTCATGTATTCTCTTTGAACATAAGGAGAAGATACATCTTTATCCATGGCTTGAGCTATAATCTCCTCTAAAGGAACTAAGTTTACATAAGGGATTTTATTCTGAGGTATAAATCCCTCTTCTCTATCTGCAAGAGCTTCTACTCTGTGGAGTACCCCTATGGTAAGAGGTTTTTTACATACAGGACATAAATTTTCTAATCTTTGGCTTTCTTTAGGATGTAAAGACACATTGCAGTTCCTATGTCCATCATAATGATATTTCCCCTCTTCTGGGAAAAATTCAATGGTAAACAAAAACTTATTTTTGTCTTGGGTCTTTATAGCGTTAAAAATCTCTCTATAATTCATATCACAGTTAAATACATTAGCTTCTCTTCCAATTTTCCCTGGCGAGTGGGCATCAGAGTTAGAAATCAGACATATTTTATCAAGAGAGCTTAATCTCCAATTCATAGGAGGATCACTACTCAATCCTGTCTCAAGGGCAAAGATTTTACTACTATATCTATCAAAAGCTTCTTCTATAGAATCAAACCCTGAGTTAGATCCAAATAGAGAAAACCACGGTGTCCAAGCATGGGCAGGAATTATGTGAACATCCTCAGATATCTCCCAAAGAAGAGGTAAGATTTCTAATATTGATTTTCCAATAGTAGGCCTTCCATCAACAGAAAGGTCGCAAAATTTACTTAAGGTTTTGTTAATCTTGGAGGCAATTTCTAACGTGGGTGAGAAAATAATCAGGTGAATTCTTCTCAATTTTTTATTCTGAGAATATACCAAACTTACTTCAGAGGTTAATATAAAGTTTGTACTATTATAAGAGTAAATGCCATAGTTTTCTTCTTTTAATTTTTCCTCCAATTCTTCAAACCATAAAGGATGAGTGAAATCTCCTGTTCCTAAAAGGGCTACACCTTTTATCTTTGCCCATTTTGAAATCCCTTCTAAATTCATATCTTTGCTTGTGGCTCTACTATATTTGGAATGAATATGAAAATCTGCTATGAATCTCAAAGAAATCACCTCTTTTATTCTCATTAGTTTATAATAAATTGGTTAGATTGTTAATATTTTCTCAAGGGAGGGAACTATGAACTTTGAATACTTTCTGAGGCTTTATGGAAGGGAAAGGAAGTATGAATTTAAAGCAAAAAATGTTAGAGAATGGGAAGATTGGAAAACAAATTTTAGGAAGGACTTGATCAGGATTTTAGGAGAATTTCCTGAAAGTTCAGATTTTAAATTAGAGATTCTTGAAAAAAGTAAGCTTAGAAATATCTGTGTGGAAAAAATTAAGTTTAACTCCTCAAAAGATATAGAAGTTATAGGTTATGTTTTAACTCCTGAAATAAATCTTCCTGCTCCTTTTGTAATAGCTGTTCCTGGACATGGAGTTGGAGCAAAAGATGCAGTTTTTGGGGATTCTTCAGGATATATGAAGAATTTTGGAGTTCTACTTGCTCAAAGTGGTTTTTTAACTTTTGTTATAGAGCAGCTTGGATTTGGAGAAAGAAGAGAGGAAAAAGATATAGAAGAAAGAGAAGATAAAAGCTCCTGTAGAACTTATGCTTTTTGGGCTTTAATGCAAGGCAAGACTCTAATAGGATTAAGGGTTTGGGATATTATAAGGACTATTGATCTTTTTTTGGAAAATTTTGAGATAAAAAGCGATGCTATTGGAATTTATGGAATCTCGGGAGGAGGAACCACTGCACTTTTTACCTCAGCTATTGACGATAGAATAAAAGCTACAGTGATTAGTGGGTATCTTAATACCTTTAGAGATAGTATTTTGTCAATGTCTCACTGTGAATGCAATTATATTCCAGGGATTTTAGAATATGGAGAAATGTATGATATAGCTTCTCTTATTGCTCCAAGATTCCTATTTATTGAGCATGGAAAAAAGGATCCTATTTTTCCCATAGAAAGCACTGTTTTTGCTTTTAAAAAAATTAAGGAGGTATATGATTTTTTAGGGGTTTCTGAAAATATAGATTGTGAATTCTTTGATGGTGGACATGAGATTTATGCTAATAAGTCTATTTTTTGGCTTAAAAGGATTTTACAAGGTAAATAATAATTTGACTTTTTTAGTATAGAAGGTTAAAATATGTCTAAAAAAGTATGAATTATGAGGTGTAGAGAAAATGAAATTACCAACGAGGTCAAGATATGGATTAAGAGCTTTGATTTATATTGCTAAAAATCAAAAAGAAGAAAATCCTGTAAGTGTTAGAAAGATAGCAGAAGCTGAGGAGATACCATTAAGGTATTTAGAAAGGATCATGAGGATCCTTTCTCAGAAGGGTTATGTTAGAGCAGAGGTAGGAGCTGAAGGAGGATATTATTTGAGCATGCTCCCTGAAAATATTAAGATTCTTGACGTGGTAGAAGCTCTTGAGGGTAGGATTAATCTTGTAGATTGTCTTCATGGGATAAAATGCAAAAGAATGGCTTATTGCCCTACAAGACCTTTATGGATGGAGATGACAAAAAGTTTAAAAGAAACCTTAGCAAAATACACCCTTGCTGACTTCTTAAGGGAAGAAGAAAAGATTAAATAAGAACTATACGTGGAATCTGATGTAAATCACGTCTCCATCCTGCACTATGTAATCTTTCTTTTCAATTCTTACTTTTCCTTCTTGATAGGCTTTTTTCCAATCCCCTATTTGGACAAGTTCATCCCATCTTATCACTTCAGCTCTTATAAAACCTCTAGCTATATCTGAATGGATAGTCCCTGCAGCCTCTAATGCGGTACTTCCTTTCTTGAGTTTCCATGCTCTGGCTTCCTTTTCTCCAGCTGTAAAAAAGGAGATCAGGTCATTATATTCAAAAATCTTATCAAGAACTTGGTTCCTTATGGGGTCTTTAAGGTTATAAATAGATAAATACTCTTTTACTTCATCTTCAGAAAGCTCCATTATTTCTTCCTCTAATTGGGCAGGAAATATAAAATAAATTTTGTTTTTAAGTTTGTTTTTAATTTCTTCTATAAATTTACTATCCTCTAATTGATTGTTAGAGACATTTATTACATAAAAAATGGGTTTTATGGAGATAAAGTTCCAAGAAGATATTATTTTTAATTCGTCTTCTCTAAGTTCAATTTCGTTTAAGGGTTTTTCCTCTAAAAGATTTTTCTGTATTTTTTCTAATACGCTTTTTTCTGCCATGTTAAGTTTTCTATTTTTTAACAGTCTTTCACATATTTCTAAATCTCTCAATATAATTTCATTTTGTTCATTATTCGTATAATTTTTTATATCCAAATCTTCTCTAAAGAGAGGTATTATATAAAAGAGTATCTCAGATTTTTGAATTCTTTCATAAAACTGAGGAGTAAGAGAGGAAAGCTTAGCATTTCCAGGAAGATCAATAAAGTCCATATTTATGAAATTAATAGATTTACTATTAAAGGTTTTCCAAAGTTGAATCAATCTATAGTCTTCCTTAGGAACAGCACATACATTAATATCGGAAAATTTAAGATGGGCTCTTCCCTTTGAGAGTACTTTTAAAAATGTGGTTTTTCCAGACTGGGACTCTCCTATAATTAGGTTTGCCATAGTTATATATCAAATACCACCTGTATCATCCATTTATCTTCTCTTTGTTCTATTTTTAAAAGATTATAGGTAACTGCTTTTATCTCTCTTGTTATCTCATGTTTTTTAGGGTCAAATCTTTCTCCATAACAATGACTTATAAGTTGATTGTGTCCAATAAGGGTTACATCAAACCTTCTAAATAAGAGTTTTTGTACTTCAAATACATAGAGAAGTTCGTTAAGCCAAGTGACTAAAAGAGATTCTAAATCTTCTCCGTCAACCTCAATATCAAAGCATTCCTTTTCTTGAATTTTTTCTAAGGGGCACATAAGGTCAAACATTGCTTCAGCAGCTGATTCAAAGGCTTTTTCCTTTGTTTCTCCATATACTATAATTCCTATATCTGCAGTATGATCTAAAAGTTCATAATTTTTCATGTTTCGTTTTCCACCAGATCCATACTAACTACACTATCATCCTCGTTGAGTTTTACCAACTTAACTCCTTGTGAATTTCTTGAAAGAATAGGAATGTTGTTTACTGGAATTCTTATAATCTGTCCTTTTTTCGTGCTTATTAGTATCTCATCATTTTCTGAGACATTTTTTACTCCTATAAGATCTCCAGTTTTTGATGTAATTTTAATTGCTCTTATTCCAATGCCACCTCTTTTTTGGGTTGAAAATTCCTGTGGATTAACTCTTTTTCCAATTCCATATTTGGTTACGAGTACTATCTGTTTAGATTCTTGAAGTATGACTCCTCCTATTACAGAGTCGTCTTTTCTCAACTTTATGCCTATAACTCCTTGGGCTACTCTACCCATGGGTCTTGTGTCTTTTTCATGGAACCTTATGGCATTGCCCTTTCGTGTAAATATAATTATTTCGTTATTTCCTGAGGTAAGGAATACATTTACAAGAAAATCTCCCTCTCCAATTTTTATAGCATATATTCCTGATTTTCTTACATTTTCAAATTCTTCTACAGGAGTTTTCTTGACGATTCCTTTTGATGTGATAAAAAAGAAGTAGAGATTTTTTGGAAGTTCACTAAGGGAGATTATTTCTGTTATTCTTTCTTCGTTCTCTATATTAAGATATTCTTTTATGGCTATTCCTTTACTCTGTCTTGAGGTTTCATCTAATTCATAGGTTTTTATAGAATAGACTTTACCTTTATTACTAAATAGGAATAATGTACTTCTTGTAGAAGTTACCACGAAAGACGTTATTACATCATCATTATTATTAGCAAGAGTATTTAGACCTTTTCCTCCTCTTCTTTGAAGCTGATATGTAGATAAAGGAAGTCTTTTAATATAACCGTCTTGAGTTATACATATCACTTCAGGATTGTCAGGCAGAATATCTTCAATAGTAATATCGCTTTTTTCTTCTTCCTCTATAGAAGTTTTTCTCTCATCAGCATATTTTTTCTTTATCTCCTTTAACTCTTCAGAAATAACGCGCCAAAGTTCTTTTTCGTCTTTTAATATTCTTTCAAGAATTGATATATTTTCCTTTATTTGCTTCATCTCTTCCATTAATCTTTCTTTTTCGAGTCTTGTAAGTTGATGTAATCTCATGTCAAGGATTGCTTGGGCTTGATTTTGGGTCAACTTAAATCTCAACATTAACTTCTCTTTCGCCTTTTCTGAGTTCTCTGCTTGCCGAATAATTGAGATTACCTCGTCAAGATGATCAAGGGCTATGAGTAAACCTTCTAATATGTGAGCTCTTGCCTTTGCTTTTTCTAAATCATATTTAGTTCTTCTTATAACTACATCTTTTCTATGTTCAAGGAATATAGTTAGTAGCTCTTTTAAATTAAAAATCTTTGGTTGTCCGTCCAATATGGCAAGCATTATAACTCCAAAGGTTGTTTGAAGTTGAGTATGCTTGTATAGTTGATTTATAACGATTTTAGGATCAGCATCTTTTTTAAGCTCAATAACGACTCTTATTCCGTGCCTGTCGGATTCGTCTCTTAAATCTTTTATTCCAGTTATTTTTTTCTCTTGAACTAATTCGGCTATCTGAGTGAGGAGATTTGATTTGTTCACCATGTACGGTATTTCTTTGATTATTATGTTTTTATCGCCTTTTTTAGTTTCCTCAATGACTAATTTTCCTCTTACTGTTAATTTTCCTTTACCTGTTAAATAACTTTCTCTAATTCCCTTAGTACCAATTATTATTCCCCCGGTAGGAAAATCAGGCCCTTTTATAAAATTGAGAAGCTCTTCTATTTCAGCTGTAGGTTTTTCAATAAGATATAAAAGGGCATCAATTAATTCTCCTAAATTGTGGGGAGGAATGTTTGTTGCCATTCCTACAGCAATTCCCGATGAACCATTCATAAGAAGTTGAGGGATTTTAGTAGGTAACACTACCGGTTCTCTTAAGGAATTATCATAATTAGGTACAAAATCAACTACATCTTTTTCGATATCTGCTATCAGCTCAGAGGCTATAGGAGATAGTCTAACCTCTGTATATCTCATTGCGGCAGGCTCATCTCCATCTATAGAGCCAAAGTTGCCATGACCATCTATAAGGGGATATCTAAAAGAGAAGTCTTGTGCCATTCTTACGAGAGCTTCATAAACTGCTGCATCTCCATGAGGATGATATCTGCCTAGTACATTACCTACTACATGAGCACTTTTTCTGTAAGGTCGATTATGAAGTATTCCCGATTCATACATGGAATAGATGATTCTTCTTTGAACTGGTTTTAAGCCGTCTCTTGCATCGGGTAGAGCTCTACCTACGATTACGCTCATGGCGTAATCAAGGTAAGAGTTTTCCATTTCTCTTTCTAAACCAACTAAGATAACTTTACTTTTCTCAGCCATATTTTTCCTTCTTGTTTAATCTTGGTTAAAAAATAAGCTAACGTCTTTTAATTTTAGCATAAATTTCAGGTTTGGTATAGATGTATAACCAATAAAGTTCCTTTTTGTATGCTGATCTTAGCTTGGTAATCAGTAAACACATTACTTATACCACGAGTAAGATTTCTGTAGAGAGGTTCATAATTCAAACTATATTTAAGTCCTTCTAAATAAATCCCTTCTACTATTTCTGATAGGGGAATAAGGGAGAGAATGTCCCCCTTATTCCCCCAGATGGTTTTCTCTTCTTCTCCTTTCATAATGTAAATCCTAAGTTTTCTATCAATAACATGTGGCTCTATATTCAAATCTTTTATTCTTTCAAGGAAAAATATATTGGCAAGTGTATGATCTATACGTCCTCCTAGAAGCCCTACGATGTATATGGAATTTGGATTAAATTTTACTGCTTCCCTTATAGCAAGTTCTAAATCAGTTTCATCTTTTTCAGTGGGATAAATTTTCCACTCAACTTGGTGTTTGGCAAGCCTTTTTTCAATATCTTCAGTGATTGAATCTAAATCTCCAACTATAATATTTGGAAAGATTCCAAGCCTTAATGCAATCTTAGTTCCTCCATTGGCACATATTACTTTATCTACTGGTAGGATTTCATCAAGATCAAAAGTAGTTATCTTAGTTTCTCCGTTTACAAAAATCAAGATTTTTTTAACTTCTTTATTCATTTTCTCTTAGCCTCTGCATAATTATTAAAACAAAAGGTAAACATACAAAGGTAGAGGGTACCACTACAAAAAGATTGTAGATGAGAGAATATATCCATGCTGGAGTTCCTGGAGGAGCGTATTCGGAGAAGAAAATTATTCCCGAAAGAAAATGAGCAAAAAGTCTTCCTAAGCCTCCAATGAAAACACCAAGTTCTATAGGTTCTTGAGTTTTTCTTATATAACCTCCATAAAGAAGGAGTAAAGTTCCTAAGATTCCTGCTATTATTAATACAATCCTTGAAACTGGATACCATTTGATTTTAAACTCTAAATCCTTAATATCTTCTTCTATTTTTGACTTTTCTTCCCCTGTAGCAGTTTGTAGTTTCGCTTTTAGCTCTTCTAAAGTTGTTTGAGTTTGTGGAAGTTCCGAAGATATATTTACTACAAAAAAGATTGTTCCCAGGAGAAAGAGTACAGCAATTATATAAGTAATAAATTTCGAAATTTTTAAGTTTTTTACTATGCCAGAAAGTCCAATTAAGCCAAAGGCTATAGGATAGTCGAGGAGATATTGGAGCCAATGTACCACATACATATCTTGCAAGGAATGAATCAATCCATAAGTAACTCCCACGAGTAAACCAGGAACGAATCCCCATCTTAGGGCAAAAATAAATAAAGGAAGCATTTGCAGGCTTATACTTCCTCCTTGAGGCATAGCTCCTATCCTTAAGTACCAGAGTAAAAGAGATAATGCAATACTTAAGGCACCTTCAGTAAGCATCCTTATAGATTTTCTTTCCATGTGAGCACCTCCCATAAAAAATTTAAGGCTCCCTGCCAGCCATAAGGAGGGAACCTTAAATTTTTTATCCCTTCCCTACGCTGGCATTACCCAGATCAGGTTCAAAGGGTCGGTAGCTCCTGCTACCCTCTCAGCCTCGGATCAGAGGCTCCCCCGGGAACCATCTTCAATTTTTGTGTATTATATCACATCTCTTTTATTTTTTCTCTGATGAGATTTTCCAAATAATTTATTCTTTTTTCAAGATTTTCTATTTTAGCATTCAATTCTTCTATTAACCTTAGTTCCGGATCAGGTATATTACCATGTTCTAACATCTCCTTAGGGGTTAATTTTTTTCCTTCCTGGGTTACAATTCTTCCTGGTACCCCAACCACAGTACAATTAGGTGGTACAGATTTTAATACTACAGAACCTGCTCCTATTCGGGTATTGTCTCCTATGGTTATAGGGCCTAAAACCTTTGCTCCAGCTCCTATAACCACGTTATTTCCTATAGTAGGATGCCTTTTTCCTTTTTCTTTACCTGTACCTCCAAGGGTAACTCCTTGGTAAATTAGTACGTTGTCACCTATCTCGGTGGTTTCGCCAATTACTACGCCCATACCGTGATCTATAAAAAATCCTTTGCCTATTTTGGCTCCTGGATGTATCTCTATTCCTGTTAAAAATCTATTTATGTGGGATATGAGCCTCGGAATTATAGGTATTTTCAATTTCCATAAGAAATGAGCAATACGATGCAAAAGAATGGCATGAAATCCAGGATAGCATAAGATTACCTCTAAGAAATTTCTTGCTGCTGGGTCTTTTTCAAAGACAGCTTTGTAATCCGCAATTATAGTTTCAATAATTTTTTTCATTACTTTTTCACCCCAATTTATACTTCTTTGGTATAAAAATAACATATAGTTTTAAAATTATCAATAGTATATCCACTTTTAAATCTTTGTTGTATAATAATAAAAAAAGCAATTTGAAATTAGCAAAAGCTGTGAAGGGGAAGAGTAACTATAAAACAGGATTACAGAGAGGTTAGTCTGAGGCTGAAAGCTAACTATCCTGTTTATAGTGAATGGGCCCCGGAGCTTCGAGGCGAAAGGTTTGAGTAGCCAAAGACGGTATTGCTCCCGTTATAGAGCAAAGAGTGGAGTCTTTTTAGACTCCATTAAGGTGGTACCGCGAGAGTAAGCCTTCTCGTCCTTTTCAGGATGAGAAGGCTTAAATTTTTATAGGGGAGGTACAATTATGTCAAAGGTCAAATTTATTCTTGACGAGTCTAAAATACCTAAGGATTGGTACAACATTATTCCTGATCTGCCTTTTCCTCTTCCCCCGGTCTATCATCCTGTGACCCTGCAACCAGTAAAACCTGAGGATCTTGCACCTATTTTTCCTGTGGAGCTTATAAAGCAGGAGGTGAGTACAGAGAGATATATTGAAATTCCCGAAGAAGTAAGGAAAATATACAAGTTATGGAGACCAACTCCTTTGTATAGGGCTCTTAATTTAGAGAAATATTTGGATACTCCAGCTCATATATATTATAAATACGAGGGAGTAAGCCCTCCTGGAAGCCATAAGCCAAATACTGCTGTAGCTCAGGCCTTTTATAACAAGCTTGAAGGGGTTAAGAGATTAACTACAGAGACTGGAGCAGGACAATGGGGCTCAGCTCTTGCTATGGCTTGTAATTTCTTTGGGTTAGAATGTAAAGTCTATATGGTTAAAGTAAGTTATTATCAAAAGCCATATAGAAGATCCTTGATGGAGATCTGGGGAGCTAAAGTAGTACCAAGTCCAAGTCCTGATACTGAGTCAGGGAGAAGGATATTAGAACAAGATCCTGACTCTCCGGGATCCTTAGGAGTTGCTATAAGTGAGGCAGTGGAAGATGCAGTTAAAAGGGATGATACAAAATATTCCCTTGGTAGTGTATTAAATCATGTCTTACTTCATCAAACTGTGATAGGAGAAGAGGCTTTATTACAAATGGAGATAGCAGGAGAGTTTCCTGATGTAGTTATAGGTTGTGTAGGAGGAGGAAGCAATTTTGCAGGTATTTCTTTTCCTTTTATAAGAGAAAAATTTAAAGGTAAAAAAATAAGAATTATTGCAGTTGAACCAGAATCATGTCCAAGTTTGACTAAGGGAGTTTATACCTATGATTATGGAGATGTAGCTAAGATGACTCCTCTTCTCAAAATGTATACCTTGGGGCATAATTTTATACCTCCTGCTATACATGCTGGAGGACTTCGTTATCATGGTATGGCTCCTTTGGTTAGTGCTTTATATCACCATGGGTACATAGAAGCTGTAGCTTATCCCCAGACAAAAGTATTTGAAGCAGGAGTGATCTTTGCAAAGACTGAGGGTATTGTACCTGCTCCAGAATCCACTCACGCTATTAGAGCTGTCATCGATGAGGCTTTAGATGCAAAAGAAAAAGGAGAAAAGAAAGTAATATTATTTAATTTGAGTGGACATGGATTCTTTGATTTGTCTGCTTATGATCAATATCTTTCTGGAAAACTTGAAGACTATTTCTATCCAAAAGATAAGGTTGAAGAGGCATTGAAAGAACTACCTAAGATCTAAAATCCAAAGTCGGGGAATGGGCTTTTAGCTTCCATTCCCCGATGAGTTTTATTTAGAGGGCACTTGAATTTTAGGGAAGAATATATTATAATTTTCTTCGATGGTTGGGCCCGTAGCTCAACGGCAGAGCAGCCGGCTCATAACCGGTTGGTTCTAGGTTCGAATCCTGGCGGGCCCACCAATTTTTTTATATAAAGAACTATTGTGGTGGGCGGATGGCTCAGAGGTTAGAGCGCCTGCTTCACACGCAGGAGGTCGCAGGTTCAAATCCTGCTCCGCCCACCAATTTTTTTACTCTTTTCTTTTCCTCCTTTATAGTCTAAAATAAACGAGGATCTTTATGTTCTTTTAGGAAGGGAGTTAGTATGAAGAGAGAGTTAATTCCAAAATTATTAGAAATACAAGATTTACAATTAAAATACCGAGAATCTGAAAAAAATTTAAAGGGGCTTCAAGCAGAATTTGATATCTTTAAGAATGAAAAATTAGGAGAAATAAAGTTGAAAGAAGAAAATCTAATCAATATTAGAGATCAGATTAAAAAGCTAAGAGATCAACAAAGGGAAAAAGAAGATCAGTTGGTTTTATTAAAAGAGAAGCTTACTAATGAAGAAAGGAGAATATTAATTTTAAAAAACCCTAAGGAAGTAATGCATATGGAGAAGGAGATAGAAAATTTAAAGAGTTTAATCTCAAAAATTGAGGACGAAATTTTGAATCTAATGATTGAGTTAGAAGAGAAAACAAAGACCGAGAAAGAATTGGAGAAAGCTTTTAATGAGTCTAAAATAGCCTTTGATAATAAAGTGAAGGAATATGAAGAAAAGATAAAAAATGTAGAGAATGAGATAGAGCTTTTACATATAGAAATTGAGGATAAAAGAAAGGAGATTCCTACTGATGATTTAGAGGAATTTGATAAATTGTCAAAACAAAAAAATTATAAACCTATAGCAAGGGTAAATAGAGATGTATGTGAAGGATGTAAGATAGCCATTCCTAAGGTAGTTCTTGAAAGGGTAAAGAGAAATGAAATTGTAAATTGCCCAAATTGTGGTAGAATTTTATGGGTGGAATGATATAACATGGAAGCAATTCTTCTTATAGTAGGGGCTTTGTTAATACTGTACCTTGGAGATAAGCTGATAAAATACTTTACAACGCCTAAATGTCCTAAATGCGGGAAAATTTTGCTCACAAGGTATAGACTATTAAAAGCTCCTACACCTTTTGAAGATGGAGTTGAAGAGAAAATTATGTATTGTGAATGTGGATATGAGAAAAGAGTTACCTATAATGTTCCTTATTGGAAGATCATTAGAAAAGAGGGTTTAAGAGGATTTGAGGTTGTACCTTGGACTAAATTATATGAGGAGGAAGAAGTAGATCAGGCAACCGCGGAATTGAGAGATTCCGAGGAAAGTCCGAACACCAAAGGGCAGGGTGCTGGGTAATACCCAGTCAGGGTGACCTGAAGGAAAGTGCCACAGAAAATAAACCGCCCAAGGTTTTTGCCTTGGGTAAGGGTGAAAAGGTGAGGTAAGAGCTCACCAGCAGGAAGGGTGACCTTCCTGGCTTGGCAAACCCCACCTGGTGCAAGGCCAAATAGGAGGGGTTGAGGTGGCCCGCCGACCCTCGGGTTGGCCGCTTGAGGCAAGAAGTAATTCTTGCCCTAGATAGATGGTTGCCGCCCCATATATATGGGGAACAGAATTCGGCTTATGATCTGCTTCTTCCTCCTCTTTTTTATTAAACAAAAATTAAACAAAAGTTAAATCATATTAATTTCTCTAACTCCAAATATAGACTAATCCTTATAAATCTCTTTTTTTTATTTGTTAAGTCTTATGCTATACTTGTGGTAAAAAGTGGTAAAAAGTGGTAAAAGATGGGGGAAAATTAATTGTTTGTTGGGGAGTATTATCACTCACTTGATGAAAAAGGAAGACTAATTGTTCCAAATAATTTTAGGCAACTTTTGGGGGAAACTTTTTATCTTACCCGGGGTTTTGAGAGGTGTTTGAATATCTATACTATTACTGATTGGAATAATTTTTCTGAAATTATTAGTAGTTTTTCTCCCACAGATGATTTAATGAGGAGACTCTGTAGGTTTTGGTTTTCTGGATCGGTACAGGTTACTACTGACAAATTAGGCAGAATACTTATTCCATCTTTTTTAATTGATTATGCTGAGCTTTATAAGGATGTAGTAATTATAGGGGCTGGAAGACATATAGAAATCTGGGCTAAAGAGAGATGGGAAGAGTTTAATAAGGAAGAGAATATTCTTGAGAGTATGAAAGAAATAAACGAAAAGGTGTCTGAATTATGGAAGAGATAGAAATCATTCATAAACCTGTAATGTTAAAAGAAGTTATTCATTATTTGAAACTTTCTCCAGGAAAAATAGTGGTAGATGCTACTTTAGGACTTGGTGGACACAGTAGTGAGATTTTAAGAGAGTTAAAAGGAGAAGGACTTCTTATAGGTATAGACAGAGACGAGGAAGTTCTTAATTTAGCAAGAGAAAGGCTAAGAAAAATAGCAAATAATTTCGTATTATTTAATACCACATATGACAAAGTTCAGGAGATATTAAAGGAATTGAAATTGTCGTTCATAGATGCAATTTTGTTTGATTTAGGTTTTTCCTCCTTTCATATAGAAAAAAGTGAAAGGGGCTTTTCCTTTATGCGACCTGAGGAGCCCTTAGATATGAGATATTCTAAGGATACTACTCTAACTGCAGCAGACATATTAAACAGTTTCAATGAATTAGAGCTTTCAAACCTCTTTTGGGAATATGGGGAGGAACCTCTTTCAAGAAAACTTGCAAAGAAAATAGTTGAGAGAAGAAAAGAGAAAAAATTTGTATACGTTAAGGATCTCTTAGAAGTAGTTGAGGAGGTCATACCTAAAAGAAAAAGGCATGAAGCAACAAAGGTTTTTCAAGCATTAAGAATTGTAGTGAATGACGAGGTAAATATTCTTAAAAGGGCTTTAGATCAGATTCCCTTTATTTTAGCACCAAGGGGAAGAATCGTGGTGCTAACTTACCATTCCATAGAGGATAGGGTAGTTAAAAACTTTTTTAAAAGTCATTCAGATAAGATTTTTCCTGTAAACAAAAAGGTAATAAGACCATCTGTTAATGAGATAAGAGAGAACAGGAGAGCAAGAAGTGCCAAATTAAGGGTGGGAGAAAGGAGGGAATAAATTTGAAGCAGTTTTTAAGTATCTTGTTCTTTTTTCTCCTTTTTTTAAGTACTGTTTTTTTAAATATCAAGGTCTCTGCACTACGAAGTGAAATTAAGAAAGTTATTAACGAGATTGATATTTTAGAGAAAGAGAAAACATATTTAGAAAACTATATTCAATCTAATTTAGATCTAAAGAAAATAGAAAAGAAGGCTTTAGAAATGGGACTTGTTTATCCTAAAAATGTGGTAGAATTTAGAATTTATAATGGAAGAATATCTGAAATAAATAAAGAAAAATATTATGCTTTGAGTTTAGAGAAATAGAAATGGATTGAATGAGTATATTAAGGGCAAGAATATTTTTCACATTTTGGATATTAATCTTGTTTTTTGTTGAAGGGTTTATTATTTATTCTCAGGTTTCTAAACCTGAGAATATAGTATTTATTCCTCCAAATTCGGAAAGAGGACTTATCTTTGATAGAAATGGGTATGAACTAACCTTTAATATAAAGAGAAAATCCTTGGCAGTAAATCCATCTATCCTTAATAATGCAGAAAGGAATAGAATCGCTACTTTATTGAGTAAGGAGTTAAATTTAGATAAAAAAGATGTTCTTAGTAAATTAAATTTAAAGGTAAGCTTTATTTGGATTAAAAGAATTCTTTCGGAGAAGGAATATGATAGGATAAAGAAGTATGTGGATGGAAGAAAGATTTTTGTAGTAGAAGAAAATTATAGATCCTATCCCTTAAAAATAGGGACTTCAAATTTACTGGGTTTTGTGGGAGTAGATTCTCAGGGATTATATGGGTTAGAGGCTTTTCTTGATAATTATTTAAACAAAGGTAAAAATATCTATCTTACTATAGATAAAAATCTTCAAGAAATTGTTTCTCTTTATCTTAGGGATTATGTTAAAGAATATGAGGCAAAAGGGGGCTTTGTTGGAATAATGGATCTTAATACAGGAGAGATTTTGGTCTTAGCCTCTCTTCCCGATATAGACACAAATGGAAGCTTAACAGAAATAATAAATAGTTCTCAGAATATAAAGTGTCCCATATATTCTCTTTATGAGCCTGGATCTTTATTTAAGATCATAACTGCGGGAATTGCTTTAGAAGAGAAATTAGTAGATCCATTAGAGACTGTTTATTGTAAAGGTGAAGAAATAAGTGACGGATATAAAGTTAAATGCACAGAACCCCATGGGATAGTTAATTTAGAAGAGGCTGTTGTTAAATCTTGTAATATATACTTTTATCACCTTGCAAAAAAAATTCCTTATTCGATTTGGAATAAGTATTTTGATTTGCTCGGTATAAATAATCCTGTTCCTATTGATGCTAAATTTGTGGATAGGGATGCTACAGTTGCGGATATTGAAAAAAGCTTAGTAAATAGGGGAACTATTGGATTTGGTCATGGTATTGCTATGAATCCTCTAAAGATGTTGTGGATTCTAAGCGTTTTTGGCAATGATGGAATTTTATTAAAACTAAGATTAATAAAGGGTATTGGAAAACCTTCTGAAGAAAGTCATAGAGAAATTTTCCGACAGGTTTTTTCAAAAGAAACCTCTGAAGAGGTACTAAAAATGATGAGGGAGGTTGTAAAGAAAGGTACAGCTAAGAATCTTTCAAGTTTAAAATATTATATTGCAGGTAAAACTGGTACTGCTCAAGTCTCTACATCTCAGGGATATATAGATATATACAATCATTTTTTTGTAGGCTATATCTTTTTAGGAGATAAAAAATATAGTATTCTAATTATGTTGGAAGAGCCTAAAAAAGGAAGATTTGCCGCAGAAACGGTAGTACCACTTTTTAGAGAAATAATTAAAAGATTGGCAATATATGGGAGGATGATAAATTGAGAAAATTAAAAGAAATAGTTGAATATGTGAGAGAGTATGTTATTGAAACTAGGGGATATTTAGATGGGAATATTACAGGAATAGCTACGGACTCAAGGAAGGTAAAAGAAGGGAATATCTTTTTTGCTCTTCCTGGCACGAGAGACGATGGAAGAAGGTACATAGGTGATGCTATATCAAAAGGAGCAAGAGCAGTATTTTTTGAGGGAGAGGTTGATAATTTTGAAAGAGACGTAGCCTTAATAAGAGTAAAAGAAATATTTGACGTGTTAAGTAAGGTCTCTTTGTACTTTTATAATTTTCCTTCTAAACACCTAAATATTGTGGGAGTTACAGGTACTAATGGAAAAACTACTACCACAAGCTTACTATACCATTATTGGAAAGGTAAGGGTTTAAAATCAGGCTTAATTGGGACTATTGATTATAGAATAGATGAAGAATCTTATCCTTCTAATTTCACCACTCCTCAACCTCAAGAGCTTCAAGAAATTTTAAGTAAAATGGTAAATAAAGGGGTAAAATTTTTAGCTATGGAAGTTTCTTCTCATGCTCTTTCTCTAAAGAGAATTGATGGGGTGTCTTTAAAGGCTGTTGTTTTTACTAATTTAACTCAAGATCATCTTGATTTTCACAAGACCATGGAAGATTATTTTCAAGCCAAATTAAAGATATTTGATCACCTTGAAGATGAGGGTTTTGCTGTAATAAATAGGGATAATGAATGGACTAAAAGGATAAATTTAGCCGATAAGAGAGTTCTATGGGCATCACTAGAAGAAGGGGACATATATTTAAAAAAATATGAAAATACTAACAGTGGTATGATACTTGAGATAGCGACTCCTTTGGGGGACACTGTAATTGACACCAAGTTGAGAGGGAAGTTTAATATTTATAACATTCTTTTTGCTGTGGGAGTACTAATTGGCTTAGGGGAACCTTTAGAAGACATTTCTAAGATTCTTTCTACTTTTAAAGGAGTAAAAGGAAGACTTGAGTTTATAAGAGAAGGACAAAATTTCAATGTTATTGTAGATTATGCTCATACCCCCGATGGACTTTATAATGTCTTACAAACGATAAAAGAATTTACTAAGGGGAGGGTAATAGTAGTTTTTGGGTGTGGTGGAGATAGAGATCCTACAAAAAGAGGTAAAATGGGAGAAATATCTGCAAAGCTTGCAGATGTGGTTATAGTTACCTCTGATAATCCAAGAACTGAAGATCCTATGAAAATCATAAGAGAAATTGAAAAAGGCATTAAGAGAGTAGGAAGATTAGATTACTTTGTGATTGAAAATAGAGAAGAAGCAATCAAAAAGGCTATCGAGATAGCAAAAGAAGATGACTCGGTTTTAATAGCGGGTAAAGGGCATGAAGATTATCAAATAATTGGAACTATAAAGATTCCTTTCAGTGATCAGGAAATAGCAAGAAAATATATATTGGAGAGATTAAATAATGAAGCTTGATCTGACAGTAGAAGATATATTAGAAGCTACTAATGGGGTTTTGATAAAAGGGGATATTAGAGAAAAGGTAGATTCTATAAGTACTGATACGCGTAATATTAATGAAGATGAAGTGTTTATTGCATTAAAAGGTGAGAAATTCGATGGTCATGATTTTGTGAAAGATGCCATATTAAAGGGTGTAAAGGGCATAATAATAAGTCGTGAAATCGCTGTAGAAGGGAACATTTTTGTAATTAGAGTTCAGGATACTTTAAAAGCATTGCAGGATATTGCTAACTATTATAGAAGAAAATTGAAGACTAAAGTTATTGGCGTTACAGGTAGCTCAGGAAAAACTACTACTAAGAATTTAATTGGAAAGCTTTTAAGTATAGTTGGCAAAACTTATGTGAGTAGAGAGAATTTCAATAATGAAATTGGTGTTCCTTTAAGCATTTTAGACGCAGAAGAAGATGTAGATTTTTTAGTATTGGAAATGGCGATGAGGAATAAAGGAGAGATAAGTCTACTGAGTAAGATCGCGGAGCCTGATATTGGTGTAATAACTAACATTGGATGGGCTCATATAGGAAGACTTGGGTCAAGGGAAGCAATTATGGAAGCAAAGGCAGAAATTTTTGAGCATATAAAGCAGGATGGTGTTGCTATTTTGAATAACGACGATCCTTTTTCCATGAGGATTTACGAAAAATTGAAGATTAAGAAATATACTTTTGGTTTTGATGAAAGAAGTGATCTTAGAGGGGAGATAGTGGAAAAAAATGAAGAAAATTATCTCTTGAAAATTAACTTTCCGGATGGAAAGGATATAAAACTTTCCTTGCCGATTTATCCTCTTAACATATATAGAAATCTCCTTTTGAGCTTATTAGTTCTGTGGGTTATTTCTCCAGAAAGTGTGTATAGTTTAGAAAAAGATTTTTATTTTGATTTACCTAAGCAAAGGCTTAATTTGAAAAGAAAAGAAAATGGTTTAGTAATTATTGATGACACCTATAACGCTAACCCTGACTCTATGAGAACTGCTATTGAGTATCTTGATCTTCTAAAGAGTTCAGGAAGAAAGATTGTACTTCTTGGAGACATGCTGGAGCTTGGAGATCATAGCATTGATGGGCATAGAGAGGTAATAGAGGAGGTTTTTAAGAGAAATATAGATATGGCTATATTTTATGGTCCAGAAATGAGAAAAGCTTTAGACACATATCAGAATCTTGACAAGAAAAGGATATATTGGTCTAAAGATCCTGAGGAAATTAAAAGTATTCTTAAAAATTCTCTTTGTGCTGGGGATACTATTCTTGTAAAGGGGTCTCGAGCAATGTATATGGAAAATTTTGTCAAATTTTTGGAGGATGAGTTATGAATATCATACTTTTTACTAGTCTTGTAGCATTTTTTGTTTTTTTATTAATTCTCAAGTATTGGATTAATTTTCAAAAAAGTAAAGGCATTGGTAAATACATTAGAAAAGAGGGACCATCATCTCATTTTCAAAAATCAGGAACTCCTGTTATGGGAGGAATAATATTTTTGATAGTTTCTATTCCTTTTCTATTTTTTAAAGAGACTTTTTTTCCGTCTCTTTCTACTATCTTATTTGGACTATTAGGACTTCTTGATGATTTTAAACTTATGGTAAATAAAGATTATGGTATAAGACCTTTAAGAAAGATCTTTCTCTCGTTCATAATAACTCTTCTTCTTTACATATTTTCATTCCACGATTATAAGATTTATTGGGGATCTAAGCTTATTATAAGCTCAAGGATTTTTTATGTAATTCTCTTTTTTGTTGTTTTCATCGCAGTACCTAATGCTATTAACTTAACCGATGGTCTTGATGGACTTGCGGGAGGTACTTCTCTTATAACTCTGTTTTTCTTTCTTATTTATAATTTTCAATTTAATAATGAGCTTACTCTTGAAATATCTTTAATGATAACAGCACTTATTGCCTTTTTGTGGTTTAATTCTCATCCTGCAGAGATATTTATGGGAGATGTAGGTGCCTTTGCTTTAGGAGGATTTATTGCGTCTCTATCGATCATTAATAAGGTTGAGTTATTGCTTGTGTTTTTGGGGGGTATATTTTTAATTGAATCATTATCTGTTTTTATCCAAGTCTTTTTTTACAAATGGAAGAAAAGGAGAGTTTTCTTGATGAGCCCTCTTCATCATCATTTTGAGCTAAAGGGTTGGAAAGAAACAAAAGTTGTTTGGAGATTTTATATTATTCATCTAATTATGATGATTGGGGGAATAATTTTATGGAATTTGACTTAAAAGGAAAAAGGGTATTGGTGCTTGGACTTGGAGAAAGCGGGATAAGTACAACAAAATTTCTAAAAGAAGAAGGAGCAAAAGTTATAGTAAATGATTATAAAGAAGAGGAAGACTTTAAGAACTTATTAGATTTCTTCAGAAATAATGATATATTATATATATTTGGGGGGCATCCTATAGAAATACTAAGGAATATAGACCTTGTTGTAATAAGTCCAGGAATTCCTAAAACAAATCCCATATATATCGAGGCTAAAAAAAGGGATATAAAAGTTATAAGTGAAATTGAACTTGCATATTGGTATGCTAAAGTGCCCATAATAGCTATAACAGGGACTAAGGGAAAATCCACTACTACCACTTTAATTGGTGAGATTTTAAAGAATGCAGGAATACCTAATATAGTAGCTGGGAACATTGGTTTACCTTTTATTAGTGTTGTAAAAGACTTAAAGGAAGGATATTTTGTTCTTGAGGTAAGTAGTTTTCAATTGGAGGATATTGAAAAATTTAGACCTTTTATATCTTTATTTATTAATATTTATCCTGATCACTTAGACAGGTATTCAAGCATGGATGAGTATATGTTAGCAAAATCAAGAATTTTTATGAACCAAAAAGAAGAGGACTATGCAATTCTGAGTTATGATCAGGAAGAAATAATTAATTTAGCAAAACCTTACAAAGTTAAAAAATTATTTTTTGGATTTAAAAAGCATGAAAATGATGGAATATTTTATGATGAGAGTAGAAATAAAGTGTTTTATAAATTATCTGAAAGATATGGTTCATTAACTATTCCAAAAGGTATTTGGAACAGAATACTGATTAGCAACTTTATGGCTTCTGCCTTAGTAGGACTATTATTAGGAGTAGAAGAAAGGGTTATTGAGAAAACAGGAGAAGATTTTCAAGGTATACCTTTTGCTCTTCAGAGAATTGGAGAGCTCAACGGAAGAGTTTTCGTAAATGATTCAAAGGCAACAAATCCTGTGTCTACAAGTTCAGCAATTAATAGTATAAATTCTCCTATCATACTTATTCTTGGAGGAAGAAATAAAAATTTTGATTTTCATGAACTTTTTGAGAATATAAAAAAGAGTAAAGTAAGGAGAGTAGTGTTAATTGGAGAGACGAAAGAAATCATGAGGGAGCTTTCTGAGGAGTATGAAATTCCTTATGTGATTGCAGATTCTCTTGAGGATGCTGTAAGGAGAGCTTACGAAGTGTCGGAGCCTGGAGACGTAATACTGCTCTCTCCAGCTTGTGCTAGTTTTGATATGTTTAGAAATTATAAAGAAAGAGGAAAAATTTTTAATGATGTTTTTGAGAGAATGAAAAATGAAAAAGTATGATAAGTTAATATTTATTTTAGCTTTGATTTTATCATTACTTAGTCTTCCCATTATTCACACTGCGAGTTGGAGATGGGCAAGTTTAACTTTAAATAATTCTTCTTATTTTTTCCAACATCAACTTATTTATCTACCTCTTGCTATTGGAATATCTTTTATTGTAAGTGCTTTTTCTTTAGATTTTTGGCGCAAAAACTCTCTTTTACTTTTGCTTATTTCTCTCTTTTTACTCATATTAGTTTTTATACCTCCTTTTGGAAAAGTTTCAAGAAATGTGGCAAGGTGGATTGAAATAGGTCCTATTCAAATACAACCTGTAGAAGTCTTGAGATTTTCATGGATAATATTTCTAGCAAGCTTTTTATCTTCAAATAGTGAAAAAAAGAGAATTGATGGTGCAAGATTTTTATGGATTATTCTCTTTCTTCTTTTAATATCCATTGTCCTTTACTTTCAACCTAACATGAGCATGATAGTTCTTTTCTTCCTATCCACCTTTGTAATACTATTTGTTTCAAAAATGAATTTTAAACAGGTTTTAGTTATGTTGTTAATAATATCCTTGGTATTTAGCTTTGGAATATTAACAGGAGAATATAGGAAGGAAAGATTAGTGTTAAATAAAGGCATTCCCTTTTTCAAAACTTTTCAACAGGAGCAAGCTCTAAAAGCCATAAAAGATGGCGGAATTTTCGGCAAAGGATGGGGAAGGGGTGTATTGAAATTTTATATCCCCGAGGCTTATAATGATTTTCTATTGCCTGTGATTTATGAAGAAGGAGGTTTAATGGCGGGTACAGTGATCTTGATGCTGTATTTTTTTCTTATGTTAACCTTATTCAATTTATCAATAAAAGCATCAAAGACCGATGTTTTTTCTGGACTTTTAAGCATGGGGGTTTTAGTTTATTGGTGTGTAGAGATAATCTTGAATATATTAATGAACTTGGGTTTTCTACCTGTAATGGGACTTCCATTACCTTTTTTAAGTTTTGGAGGATCTTCCATGATGGTTAATTGGGCACAGGTTGGACTTCTCATGAAAATTGCAATTTTGGGTGATAAAAAATGATAAATATTTTGTTTGTAGCAGGTGGTACTGGGGGGCATGTGATCCCTGCTTTAAACATGGCTGACTATATATCTGAGAGGGCTCCTCATTGGAAAATAAGTTTTATAGGTAGGAAAAACAGTTTTGAAGAAAAGTTAATAGCAGGAAAATATGATTTCTACGGGTTAGACATTATAAAGAGTTCAGATATTAAAAAACTAAGTTATTACCTGAGTATAAAAGATGCTTTAAAGATATTAGGAGAATTAGAACCTGATATTTTAGTTGTGTTTGGAAGTTACATTACAGTTCCTATAATTGTTGCTTCTATTATTAAAAAACTTCCTTTCTTTTTACACGAACAAAATGTGATTCCAGGAAGGGTAACAAAACTCTTCTACAGATTTTCTCAAGGGGTTGCTGTTTCTTTTCCTGAAACAAGGGAGTATTTTAAAGATAAAGATAAAATTTATCTTACTGGGAATTTTGTAAGGACAGAATTATTGACAATGGATAAAGCAAGTTGTAAAAAGGAATTAGGCTTTGATGAAAATCGCAAGCTTCTTCTTATAACTGGAGGAAGTCAGGGGTCAATGAAGATAAATTACGAGGTTAAAAAGATTATACCTTATTTATTAAATAATGGGTGGCAAATTCTCCATCAGATAGGAGAAAAAAACTATGTAAGTTATATAGAAGGAATACCCATAGAGGAATGGGCGAAAGAGGGTTATAATCCTGTGCCTTTTATTAAAAATATGGAACTTGCTATATGTGGGGCAGATTTTGCCATAAGTAGAGCGGGAGCAACTACTATTGCTCAATTCTTGATAGCCGGACTTCCTGCTATATATATTCCCTATCCTTATGCTAAGGATAACCATCAGATATATAATGCTGAGGTGGTAGTCAAAGTAGGTGGAGGGGAGTTACTCTTAGAAAATCAATTAAATTCTGAGAAACTAATTACTCTTTTGGATAAATGGGATAATAAGGATAGACTTGCTAAAGCATCCGAAGCATGTAGAAAAATATCTATTGCTAATGGAAGAGAAAATTTTTGGAATCTTATTTTGGAGAAGTTAGAAGGGAGGAATTGATTTGTTAAATGCTAAAAGGATCCATTTTATTGGTATTGCGGGAACTGGAATGAGTGCTTTAGCATATATATGCGTAGAAAGAGGGTATGAAGTTTCTGGGTCTGATATTCAAGAAAATATTTCTACTATAAGACTTAAATCTAAAGGAGTAAAGATCTATAAAGGGCATAATCCTGAAAATGTGAATAATGTGGATTTAGTAGTTATATCTTCTGCTATTCCTCCCGATAATGAGGAATATGTTTATGCTAAGGAGAGAAATATTCCTATACTTCATAGGAGTGATCTTCTTGCCGACTTGACAAAAGAGAAGAAATCAATAATTGTAGGGGGAGCTCATGGAAAGACTACAACAACCTCTATGATTGCTTTAGTACTTGAGAATAATAAAATAGACCCTACTATATTGGTAGGTGGGGAACTTGAAGATATAGGAGGTAATGCAAAACTTGGAAATGGAGAATATTTAGTGGCTGAAGGAGACGAAAGTGATGGCTCTATTTTAAAATTAGATCCTTATATCCTTGTAATTACCAATATAGATAATGACCATCTTGACTATTATAAGAGCTTGGAAAAAATCAAAGATACATTCTTGAAAGTAATAGAAAAGGTGCCTAAGGGTGGTTTTGCAGTTTTAAATTTAGACTGTGAAAATGTCAGAGATATAATTAGAAAAATTAAAAATAAAGAATATTACACTTATGGTTTTTCTAACGCTGATTTTAAAGCAGATAATATAGTCCTCAACCTCTCCGGGTCAGAATTTGATGTTTATTTTAGAAATGAGAAATTAGGAAGGGTAAAGTTAAGAGTGCCAGGAAAGCATAACATATTAAATTCTCTTTCTGCTATTGCGGTATCAAAGATTTTGGGTTTAGATTTTGAGACAACCACCAAAGCTCTTGAAAGATTTCAAGGAGTGCAAAGGAGAATTCAGCTTAAGGGGATTATTGAAGATGATATTTTAGTCTTTGATGATTATGGACATCATCCTACAGAAATAAAGGCTACCTTAGAAACATTGCGACTTTATAATAGAAGGTTAGTGGTAGTTTTTCAGCCTCATAGATATACAAGGACGTATTTCTTAAGCAAAGAGATTGCTGAGGCTTTATCCTTAGGTGATGTGATTATTTTGACTGAGATATATTCTGCAGGAGAAAAACCTATTCCTGGTGTTAGTAGTAAAAATATTTATGATGAGATAAGAGAAAAATATCCTAACCTCGAGGTGTATCTTGTGGATAATATTATTGAGGCAGCATCTAAAGCAAAAAGTATTTTGAAAAAAGGTGATTTATTACTTACTCTTGGGGCTGGAAATGTATGGAAAGTGGGGGAAGCTTTACTTGCTCGGGGTAGAAAAGATGCTAATTTGGAATATTCTCAATAAATATAATTTTAAATCCAAAATCTATAAAGATGTGAATTTATCTCATTATACCTCTTTTAAGATTGGGGGAAAAGTAGACTTATTCATTATTCCATATTCTTGGGAAGAACTTATCTTAATTCTTCAAATTCTTAAAGAGAATAATATCCCAACAAAAGTAATGGGACAAGGTACTAATATTCTTGCACCTGATGAAGGGATTAAAGGAGCAGTAATTAGATTGAATCAGAACCTGGGGAAAATCAATTTTGTAGATAATAGCCATCTGGAAGTAGAATCGGGATGCTTAATCTCTAAATTAATCTCTTTTATGGTTGAAAAAAATATGGGTGGGCTTGAATTTATGATGGGTATTCCTGGAACTATAGGAGGAGCGGTGATGGGCAATGCTGGAGCCTTTAGAAAAGCTATAGGTGATTTTGTAGAGGGAGTCTATGTTTTAAATGAACATTTTGAGGAAATGTTTTTGGGCAAAAAAGAACTTAATTTTAATTATAGAAGCTCAAACATTCCAAAAGACTGGATTATTAAAAAAGTGCTGTTAAGATTAGAGGAAAAACCTAAGGAAGAATCTTTAAAAGAGATTAAGTTTTTTATAAAGGAAAGAAGTAAAAAGCTTCCTAAATATCCGTCTGCTGGGAGTGTATTTAAAAATCCTAAGGAAGGACCTGCAGGATATTTTATTGATAACTTAGGTTTTAGAGGCTTTAGGATTGGAGATGCTATGGTTTCTTATGAGCATGCAAACACTATAATAAATGTTGGCAGGGCAAGAAGTAAGGATGTTTTAGAGATTATAAATATTATAAAAGACAAAGTGAAGGAGGCCTATGGTATAGATTTGGAGCCAGAGATTATTATTTGGTAACATGAAAAAATTTTTACTTGTTTTTTTTATACTTTTAATAGTCATATCCTCTACTTGGATCCTCTATATAAGAATAGATCCAAAAGTTGATGAGCTTTTAAATGTAATAAGAAAGGATTTAAAGTTTAGGAATATTTTATTTGTAAGCTTATTAGTTCCTAAGATAGAGCAAAAATATAATCTCATTATTACTAAGATAAGCTATATACCATGGGGAATATATGTGAGGTATGATGAAGCAAAAACTTTTCTCTATGTTGAATTTAATAAAAAAAACTACTACTATAATCAGAAATTTGCAATAATGAAAAAATATGCACCTTTTGATGGTACAATAAAAATAGAAGGAACAAATGATATAGGACTTATACAGGACATACTCAGAAATTTTGGATTTTTTAGAATCCATAGAATTAAGTTTTATGATAAATATTTTGAAATATACGGAGAAGACTGTATTTTAAAAATTAGTCTTGAAGATTATCAGGAAAAAAAGAGATATATCATGGATATTGTAAAGAATTTTAATTTGAAAGGAAAAACCTTAGATTTTAGATTTCGTATTCCTTTCATTGGAGGAACTTAGATGTCAGATTTTATAGGAGCTATTGATCTTGGATCTACAAAAGTTGCAGTAGTAATTGCCAATTTAAGTGAAAAAAATGAGGAATTAGAATTAATTGGATTTTCTATGATACCATCAAAGGGTATCAGCTATGGGGTTATTAATGACATTCAGGAGGCAAGCGCTTGTATAAAAGAGGCAGTACAAAGGGCAGTAAGAATGGCAGGAATAAGAAGTATTCCTAAAATGATAGCTACTATAAGTGGGGAAAAAATCACAGCTATACCAAGTAGGGGTATGATTATTGTTAAAAGCCGGGAGCAAGAGGTAACAGAGTCTGATGTTAGAAGAGCAATTGAAGCTGCAAAAGCTACGTCAATTCCAGAAGATAGAGAAGTCATATATCATGTAGTACGAGGTTTTAGGCTTGACGGACAAAATGGTATTATGAATCCTATAGGAATGATAGGGACACGGCTTGAGTCAGACTTGTTATTGGTAACCCATGATAAGGTTCAGCTAAGAAATATTATAAATGCTTTTCAAAAAGCAGAAATAAATATAGAGGGTTTTATTCCCCAAGAAATTGCAGCTTCGGAAGCTGTATTAACACCAGAAGAAAAAAATTTGGGGGTAGTTTTAGTAGATATTGGAGGAGATCTAACAAATCTTGCTGTTTTTAAGGAAGGATATCTGTATGCTATTGGAATATTGAAGTTGGGAGGGGAAAGAATTACAAAAGATATTGCAATAACTTTAAAAATACCTACCGAGGAGGCAGAAAGGGCAAAAAAGATCATAGGTACACTTAAGGAAGAAAAAGAAGAATCCTTAGAAGTGATGTCTTTACAACAGAAAAGAATAAAAATTAACACCTCTCAGGTTAGAGAAATTATTCAGCCAAGAGTAGAGGAAATTTTAGATTTTGTCTTGAAGAAATTAGAGGAGTTAAATTCTCCAATAGAATTGATTCCAGGGGGCATAGTAATTACGGGTGGTACTGCACTTTTGGATGGATTAGAAGAGTTTGCTCAGGAGTATTTGAAAGTACCTGTGAGGGTTAGTCGTAGTCTTCGGGTTTATAATATTTTTGAAGAAAAAGATGCTGTTTTTTATTCTTCAGCTGTAGGCGCTTTGGAAAGGATTACAAGGACAGTTTCTACAGATGAAAGTAGTAAAAATTTCCTTGACTATTTAAAGGAAATATTTAAAAATATATTTAGTCCTTTTAAGGAGTAAATATAGGGGAAGGTGGTGTATTATATTGTTCTCACTGTTGTCAGACAATTTAGATAAATTTGATGAGATGAGAGCAAAAATTAAAGTTATTGGTGTTGGTGGGGGAGGAGGAAATGCTGTTAATAGGATGATTGAGGCTGGAATTCAAGGAGTTGAGTTTATTGCGATAAATACTGATGTTCAGGTTCTTGCCTTAAATAAGGCTCCTCATAAGGTTCAGATTGGAGAGCAAGTTACCCAAGGACTTGGAGCAGGTGGCGACCCTAAGATTGGAGAGAAGGCTGCCATTGAGAGTAGAGATATAATTAAAGATATTCTTCAAGATGCTGACATGATTTTCATTACTGCTGGAATGGGAGGGGGTACAGGTACAGGTGCCTCTCCAGTTATTGCTGAGATAGCCAAAGAAATAGCTAAACTTGTAATCGCAGTAGTCACTTTACCTTTTAGTTTTGAAGGAAGAAAAAGAAGAGTAAATGCTATGGAAGGTATTGAAAAGCTAAGAAATAAGGTTGATACTTTACTTATTATTCCTAATGATAAGTTATTAAAGATTGGTGATAAAAATACTCCAATATTAGAGTCTTTTAAGAAAGCAGATGAGGTTCTGAAACAAGCGGTACAAGGTATTACTGAGCTTATTACTGTTCCAGGACTTATTAATTTAGATTTTGCAGATATTCAATCTATAATGTCAAGAGCGGGTACTGCCTATATGGGTATAGGTATTGGAAAGGGAGAAAATAGGGCTAAGGAGGCGGCACAAAATGCTCTTCATAGTCCTCTTTTAGATTTTTCTATAAATGGAGCTAAAGGTGTTATATTTAATGTAACTGGAGGCTTAGATCTCTCTATTCATGAAGTAGAAGAAATAGCAGAAGTAATAACCCCAAAAGTAGATCCTGAGGCAAACATAAAATTTGGTGCAGTTATAGATGAGAATATGAAGGATACAATAAAAGTCACCTTAATTGCTACTGGTTTTGATCATCAAGAAGAGGTAGTGAGTCAAGAAGATAGTACTAAAAGAAAAGATTATACTAGTATTTCTGAAGAGGACTTAGACATACCAGCAATTCTAAGGAGAAAAAGATTAATTGAACTGGAACATAAAAAAGGAGATAATCAATCTTAGAGAAAAAGAAAAAGGATTTAAGTTAACAAAAAGGGGTGGAGATGTAAGTATACTACTAATATATCCAAATGCTTACTCTGTTAGCATTAACAACTTAGGATATGTAGGTATTTATGAAATCTTTAACAAGTGTCAGGGGATTCTTTGTGAAAGAGCTTATATACCTAATGATTGGAGGAAAAGAACTGACTTTAGACTTTATTCTATAGAAAGTTTTAAATCTTTATCTGAATTTGACGCTTTAGCTTTTTCTGTAAGTTTTGAATTAGACTTCCTTAATATTGTCTACATCTTAAGCAGAGAAAATATTCCTCTTTTCTCTTACGAAAGGGATGACTCTTATCCATTAATTGTAGGTGGAGGTATAGCTTTAAGTGCTAATCCTGAACCTCTTGCAGATATTTTCGACATCCTATTTATAGGAGAAGGAGAAGAGCTGGTAAAGGAATTTTCAGAATATTTAATTTTTAAAAAAGAAAAAAAACTAAACAAAAAAGAATTTTTTGAAATCCTGAAGAATGTCGAAGGTATTTATATTCCTTCTGTGGAACAGAAATTACCTATCAAACGAAGAATATATTTAAACTTTGAAAATGATCCCATGGTCTCTCCTATAATATCTGAAAATGCCGTATTTTCAAATATGGCCTTGTGCGAATTGGTTAGAGGGTGTAAATATCAATGCAGATTTTGTCTTGCTGGTTATTTTTATAGACCCTATCGATCCTCTACTATAGAAGTGATAAATAAAAAGTTAAAAGAGTTTTATGATTTTTCGCCTAAAATTGGATTAATTGTCCCTGCTATTGATCCTAACTTAAACTTGAGAGAAATTGAAAATATGTTCTGTAATGGGGAAGTACTCCTTTCTTTTTCTTCCTTAAGGCTTGAAGATATTAATGAAGATTTGCTTAGTTTAATTGAGAAATCAGGACAAAAAACTGTGACTATAGCTCCTGAGACAGGAACAGACAGATTGAGAATAGTCTTGAATAAGGGCTTTTCCAATGAAGATATATTAAATTTTGTGAATAAATTGAAAAATTACAAGATCAAAACCTTGAAATTATATTTTATGCTTGGACTTCCTACAGAAAAAAGTGAAGATATAGAAGGTATTTATTCCTTAGTAAGAGAGATAAGAAAATTAAATCCCAAAGTAGAAATAAGTGTTAGTTTCTCTACTTTTATACCTAAGCCTCACACACCTTTTCAATGGGAGAAAATGGAAAATGAAGAGTATATTGTTTCTACGCAGAAAGTTTTATCCGAGAAGTTGAGGGAAATTAAAAGGGTAAGAATAGAGATGGAAGATTATTTTTGGAGTTTTTGGCAAGGAGTTTTTAGTAGAGGAGACCGGAATTTAAATAAGCTTTGGAAAGAGATATATGAGAACAAGGAGATTTCTGTTTCAATTCTTAAAAAGTTTATGAGGAATAATGAGGATCTTTTTTTGAACTATCTTAATAAAAAAGACAAAAATGATGTTTTGCCATGGGATGTGGTAGATACAGGGGTGAGAAAGGACTATTTATGGAGGGAAAGGGAAAAAGCATATGAAGGAAAGCTAACTATGGCATGTAGAAAAAATTGTAATGCTTGTGGAGTATGCACATGATCTGGAGATCTAAGCTTTTGAGTGAGTTTTCTGAAATTTCTCATGGGTTTGTTTCTTATCCTTTTTCTTTTCCCTTTAAATTTGGTTTTCGTTACCTGTATAATTATCTCAGGTTCTTTTTTCTAATTAAAGTGCCTTCTGGGAATTGGATTTTCGCAGATCAGGTACATGGTGATAAAATATACTTAGTCAAAAAAGAGGTAAACAAAATTTTTCCTAAGATTGCGTATAAAACCGATGCCCTTCTTAGTTTGGAAAGAAAAAGACCATTAATCATGTTTTTTGCTGACTGTATGCCCATTTATATATATGTTCCCAAAATTAAACTTGTGGGGTTAGTACATTCAGGCTGGAGAGGCACCATAAGAGACTTTCCTTTGAAGGTTATTAAGCATATAAAAGAAAGTTATAGTATAGAGTCTAAAGAGATTTTAATAAGTGTAGGTCCAAGTATTCATTCTTGTTGTTTTGAAGTAAAAGAAGACTTTATAAGTCAACTTCCTAAGGAATATAAAAAGTTCATAATAACAAGAAATCACAAAACTTTCTATGACCTCGTAGAGCTGGTAAACTATCAATTCAAAAAAGAAAATATTCCAGATTCAAATATAGAAATTTCTCATATATGCACTTTTTGTGACAAAAATTTTTACTCTTTTCGTAGAGATAGAAATTCAAATAGAAATTTAGGATACATCTTTTTAAAATGACCTTATATAGAGAAGATTTTTACAAAATTCAAAAAAATAAAAGACTATTTAGACCTAAAAGATTTTTGATTTTATTAATAACATTGGTAACTTTTGCTTTAGTTATTTTTCTTATCACGAGATGGAAAGAGAACTATGAGATTATAGGTATATTTGTTTTTGATGAGCAAGTTCTTAGAGCTCCCTTAGATGGGATTCTTAGGACTAATGTTAGAGAAATGGAAAAAGTAAGAGTAGGACAGGTAGTTGGATATATTGAAGATACAAATAAAAGAACTTCTCCTGAGGAAGACATTTTAGGAGATAAATATAAAGACACATTAAAAACCTTAGATGAAATAGGAGAAAAAATAAATCTTTCTATAGATGAACTAAGGATTGAGGCTTTTTTAGGAGATTTTAGTAGGTACAATGAGATTGTAGAAAACATAAAAAGGTTATCCTTTTTGAGGAAGGAGTACATCATCAAGCTAGACACAATTTATGAGGAACTTCAAAAACTTAAGAAGAAATATGAAAATTTAATTATCTCAGAAAAATCTGGCTATGCAATTTTTCATATAGATAACCTTGTTAAAAATGACTTAAAGTGGAAGACTCTGGCTTGGGAGGATTTAAAAAAAGCAAGATATTCGTATTATTTAAACCGGAAGGTAAAAAAAGGTGAAATAATTGGAGTTATTAGAGATTTTCCTCCTAAGTATTTAGTCCTTTTCTCTAAAGCCCCTTTTGAAAGAAATAAATATCTAATAATTAATTGTAATGATAGGATTATAATCAAGGTAAAGATTTTAGAAGTAGAAGTTTTAAAAAATTTTTACAAAATAAGTACTTTACCAATTGAGATTGACAATATAATATTAAAAGAGAGAATAATTAAAGGAAGGGTGTTAAAGGTTCTTTAGTATGAATGATCTTTCCTTCATAGCAGAAAACTGGAAAAGAGTTCAAGAGAGGATAATAAAGAAAGCTGAAGAGTGTGGAAGAGATCCTTCTGAGATTTCAGTAGTTGCTGTTGCTAAAGGATATCCTCCTGAATATATAAGAGAGGCAGTTAAGATAGGTATAAATAAAATAGGAGAGAATAGAGTTCAAGAGGCAGAGAAAAAGATCTCTTTACTTTCAGATCTTCCCTGCGAGTGGCATATGGTGGGACATCTTCAAAGAAATAAAGTGAAAAAAGCGGTAAAAATGTTTTTTCTGATACACTCTGTAGACTCTCTTGATCTTGCAGAAGAAATTAACAAACATGCAGGAAAGGAAGGAAAAAAAGTAGACATTCTTTTACAATTAAATCTTTCCAAAGAACCTACCAAACATGGTTTTAAGGAAGAAGAGTTTTGGAGAACATATGAGAAAATCTTTGCGCTTAAAAATTTAAACATAAAGGGACTTATGACTATAGGACCGCTTACACAAGACAAAGATGCAATTAGAGAGGTCTTTAGAAAACTATATAATATATGGAAAAAACTTATAGAATTAACAAAGTTAGATCTCCCTTATCTCTCTATGGGTATGTCTGAGGATTTTGAAATAGCTATAGAAGAAGGATCTAATATTTTGAGATTAGGTAGAATAATATTTCAAAAAGATTTTGAGGTGAGAAGATGAAAAAGATTCTTTTAGTAGAAGATGATAAAGGGATTGTAAATTCTTTGACTCTCTTACTTAACAAAGAGGGATACGAGGTAGAAGTTGCATATGATGGGGTAGAGGCTTTAAACAAATTTAAACTATTCAATCCAGATCTTGTGCTTTTAGATATTATGTTGCCTGAAAAGGATGGCTGGGAGGTATGTAAGGAGATAAGAAAAATAAGTAATGTTCCTATCATTATGCTAACCGCGAAAGACGAAGAAGTGGATAAAGTATTAGGATTAAAGATGGGAGCTGATGACTATATTACTAAACCTTTTGGTGCAAAAGAACTTTTGGCAAGGATAGAAGCAGTACTTAGAAGGTATCAATCAGATTTATCAAAAAGTCAAAAAATTGTGGCCCCTCCCTTTGAGATGGACCTTGTGAAAAGGACAGTAAAAGTAAAAGGAAAAGAAGTTAATTTGTCCTATAGAGAGTTTGAGATTTTGAAGCTTCTTCTTTCTTCTCCAGGGAGAGTGTGGACTAGAGATATGATAATAAAACACATATGGGGTGAGAACTTTTGGGGTGAACCCAGAGCAGTAGATGTATATATAAGATGGTTGAGAGAAAAGGTAGAAGATGATCCAAGTCATCCTAAATATATTATTACTGTTAGGAACTTAGGATACAAATTCCAGGAGGGGAATGAAAATAAGCAAGATTGAAGAAAGATGGAAAGTACTTACTGAGAATGTTCAACTTGGTATCCTTATTGTGGATAAGGATGGTGTTGTAGTTTTTGCCAACAATAAGATAAAAGAGCTATTTGATATTCAAAATAATAGTAAGAATAATAGAAAACTTATAGAGTTAATACCTGACTATGAAATTGATGATCTTTACAAAAAAACTCTTGAAAGTAAAACATATAATAAAACCAGTTTAAATTTTTGGGGAAAGGAAAAGAAATATCTTGAGGTTGAGGCTTTTTATCTAAGTGGAAATCAAGAGGTTTTATTGATTATTAATGATTATACCCCTCTTCATAGAATGGAAGAGAATTTTAAAGAGTTTCTTGGAAATGCCTCTCATGAGTTAAGGACTCCTTTAACGTCGATCCAAATATTAATTGATTTGTTTTCTGAAAAAAAGATTACTCTAGATGAAATATACAATGAGTTTTTTCCACATTTGAGAAAAGAAGTGGAAAGGATGTCAAAACTTGTGAGTAATTTATTAAATCTGTCTAGACTTGAAGCAGGAGTGATAGACTTACAGCTTAAAGAGGTAAATCTTACGGAAATAGTAATGGAGGTTATAGATAGATTAACTCCACATATTTCTAAGAAAAATTTAGAAGTAAATTTGAAAATTCCTGAGAAGCTCGTTATAAATGCTGATCCTCAACACCTTGATACTATAGTTTTTAACATTGTTGAGAATGCAGTAAAATATACTCCTCAAGGGGGGTTAATAGAAATAGGGGTCAATGAAAATGAGGACAATGTAATTCTCTGGATTAGAGATACTGGTATTGGAATACCTGAAAAAGACTTAAATAGAATTTTTGACAGGTTTTATAGAGTTAGTAAGTCAAGGACTAATGAAGATGGATTTAGTACAGGCTTGGGACTTTCTATAGTAAAAAAATTAATTGAAAGGCATGGGTGGACTATTAGAGTAGAAAGCAAAGTTAATAAAGGAACAAAGTTTGAGATTATAATCCCTAAAAGAAAGGAAGGAATAGAAAATGGTTAATGTCTATCCCTTCACAGCATTTAGGTTCAATTCAGAACTTCCTATCAATGATCTAATCTCTCCCCCTTATGATGTTATTCCTAAGGAAGATAGGGAGAAATATTTGAAGAAACATCGATATAACATAACTCATTTAACTTTGGGAGATTCATCTCCCATTGACTATAGGGAGATAAAAAATCTTTTTTTAAAATGGATTGATTCTCATATATTAGTTAGCGAGAGTCCTGGTTTTTATTTATACAAACAGGAATTTCAGTGGGGAGATAGAGATGAGTATAATTACAGTATAATTGTTTTGTTGGAATTGGAACCTCTGGGTGAGAATATACTGCCCCATGAACATACTTTTTCTGGCCCTAAACTTGATAGGCTTGAACTTTTAAGAAATTTAAGAGCTAATTTAGAACCAATTTGGGGTATATATGAGGACAAAAGTAGTATGTTGCGAAGTATTTGGATAGAAATTGAGAAAGAAGAACCTATGATTAAAGCTCACAGTTGGGATAATAGGAATCATCTTATATGGAAAATAGAAAAGGCGGAGCATGTTAACCTAATTATGAACTTTTTCGTAGATAAAAAAATTCTAATTGCTGATGGTCATCATAGATATGAGGCTTCATGGCTTTATTATAGTGAAGTTAAAGATCCTAATGCTAAATATATCATGATTTTGATGACTGACTTATATGATCCTGGAATTAAGCTTCTTCCAACTCATAGGATTTTAAAAGATATAGAAATTGAAATTAATGATCTTAGAAGATATTTTGATCTATATTTAGAGGATAATAAGATTGAAAATTTGGATTTGCTTTTTAGACCCAATAATCCCTATATATATTATGTGGTAAATAATAAGATTTTTAGATTAGTACCTAAGATTAACTACATGAAAGAAAATAAAGAGCATTCAGAACTTTGGTGGGTTTTACCTACTACTCTTTTACATAAAGGTATATGGGAAGGAACTCTTGGAAAAACGGAAAATGAATTACAGGAGAGAGGATTAGTAAGATTTTCTCATGATATAAAAGAGGTTAAGAGTTTACTATATAGCGGTACCTATAGATCGGCCTTTGTATTACCTTCCATACCTATTGAAATGGTATATACTCTTGCTATTAATAGAGAACGTCTTCCTCAAAAGTCTACTTATTTTTATCCAAAACCTGTTTCTGGATTAATTTTGTGGAAAATGAATGGTTGATCTAAATGAAAAGAAGAGAAATAAAACTAATATTAGTTGTAATTTTGTTGACTTTTATAGGATTTCTCTTTATATATGATACTACTGCTACTCGTCTTATAGCAAAAGAACTTTCCCCATATGTTTTTCTACAGAGACAAGTAATAGCTTTTTTAATAGGCTTAGTTTTTTTTGCATTCTTTGCCACTACCTATTATCGATTATGGGAAAGGGTGTGGAAGTACGTATATGTAATCAATCTGTTTCTTTTGGTTATGGTGATCTTTTTTGGAAAAGAAAGCTTAGGGGCACAAAGGTGGTTCTCTATATTTGGTTTTTCTTTTCAACCATCCGAACTTTCTAAACTTCTACTTGTAATATCCCTTTCTGGATTTTTAACTAACTTAGATTATGAGAAGAAAACTCTTGGTTTGAGAGAATTTATTCTTACTCTCGTATTAGTTATTATTCCTTTTATTGTTGTAATGATCCAACCTGATTTAGGTACTGCAATTGTCATTTTTGCGACAGGGATTTTTATGATATTCTTATCAGAAATTTCTGTTAAATATTTCTTGAGATTGATTCTACTTGGTTTATTATTACTTCCTTTTTTTTGGTTAATATTAAAACCCTATCAGCAGCAAAGAATAATTACTTTTTTAGACCCAATGAAAGATCCTCTTGGAAGTGGATATCAAGTAATACAATCGCTAATTGCTATTGGTTCTGGGGGTATTTGGGGTAAAGGATGGTTTCAAGGAACCCAAACTCACTTGAACTTAATACCAGAACAACACACTGATTTTATCTTCTCAGCTATAGGAGAAGAATTTGGTTTTATAGGAAGCCTTTTTGTGGTTTTCCTCTACTATTTACTTTTCAGATATACTTGGGAGATTTGGGGGAGTTTAAAAGATAAGTTTGGCAAATATATAGTAGGAGGCATACTTTTTTGCTGGTTTTTCCAAACTTTTATAAACTTGTGTATGGTTTCAGGAATATCACCTGTAGTGGGTATCCCTTTGCCTTTTATAAGTTTTGCAAGAACTTCACTTATCACTAACTATGCTATGTTAGGCCTAATAGTAAACATTTATGTAAGAGGAGAAAGGCAACTAATATGATAGATGTAGACAGGTTGCTTTCAGATGTAGAAAAACCTTCAAGGTACATAGGAAACGAGCATAATATTGTGATAAAAACTTGGAGCGATATTAAACTGAAAGTTGCTCTTGCTTTTCCAGATTTGTATGAAATCGGCATGTCTCATTTGGGTTTCCAAATAATATATTATCTTTTAAATAGAAGAGAGGACGTTCTTTGTGAGAGGGTATTTGTTCCTGGAATTGATCTTGAAAGAAAACTTAGAGATGAGAGAATACCTTTATTTACTTTAGAGACAAAAAGACCTATTAATGAATTTGATTGGATAGCTTTCAGTCTTGCCTATGAACTAACATACTCAGGAATTATTACCATACTTGATTTAGCTAATGTTCCTATTTTTTCTAAAGAAAGAGCTGAGAGTCACCCTCTAATAGTGGCAGGAGGCCCTACAGTTTTAAATCCTGAACCTATAGCAGATTTCTTTGACATTATTTTTATTGGGGAAGCTGAGGAAGCCCTCGATGAAATAGTGGATATTTATATTAAGTGGAAAGAAGAAACAAAGAGGTCTAAAGAAGAACTTTTTAAGGCTCTTTCTAAAGTTGAAGGGGTATATATACCATCTCTATATGAAGTAGAATATAAAAATGGTAAATTTTTTAATTTGACCCCCAAATATGATTGGACTCCAAAAGTAATTAAAAGAAGGATTGTTTATGATCTTGATAATACATTTTTTCCAACGAAACCTCTTGTTCCTCTTCAACAGGTAGTTCACGATAGGGGTTTTGTAGAAATTATGAGGGGATGTCAACGAAATTGTCGATTTTGTTTTGCAGGTTATATATACAGACCTAAGAGGTATAGAAGTGTGGAAAAGATTATAAATTATGTACGGGAAATAATTAAAAATACTGGTTATGAGGAAATAAGTCTTCTCTCTTTAAGTAGTAGTGATTATCCAGAGATAGAAAGGCTTGTTAATTTGCTTACTGAAGAATTTTCTAAAGAATTAGTAAGTTTTTCTTTACCCTCTTTAAGGGCTGATAATTTTTCCTTATCTCTTGCTGAGAAAATTTCAAAAGTAAGAAAATCAGGACTTACTTTTGCTATAGAATCTGGAAGTGAAAGATTAAGGAAAGTAATTAATAAAGGGTTAAGAGAAGAAGACTTTTTAAAAACTCTTGAAATTGCTTTTCAAAAAGGTTGGAATAATATAAAACTGTACTTTATGCTTGGTCTTCCCACCGAAACTAATGATGATATTTACCAAACTATAGATTTAGTTTATAAGATACTCAAGTTAAATAAAAAGGTAAAACTACATCTTAGTTTTTCTGTGTTTATACCTAAACCTCATACACCTTTTCAATGGGAAAGATTTGAAGATAAAGGTATAATAGAAGCAAGAAAACAAGTTCTTTTTAAGCATTTAAATAAAAAGAAAAATATTGTCATAGATATCCACGACTACAATATGAGTTTTCTTGAAGCAGTGTTTTCTCGAGGGGACAGAAGATTAGCTAAAGTAATTTTTGATTCATGGAGTAAAGGTAGCAGGTTGGAAGGATGGAAAGAGTATTTAAATTTAACTCTTTGGAAAGAAGCCTTTAGTGAAAATAATATTGATCCTACAACTTATACAAGAGAAATAGACATAAATGAGAAGCTTCCATGGGATCACATTTTTGTTGTCTCTAAAAATTACTTAATAAAAGAAAGGGAAAAAGCACATAAAGGCTTAGAAAGTGGAGCATGTGAGTGGAAAGTCTTGTGTGACTTTTGTGGAGTAAAACATGGAGAATAGAGTAGTCTATCGATTAGCTTTTTTTAAGTTGAATCTTTTAAAGTATGTAGGAGCTAATGATTTTCTTAATTTTTTGGGACGTGCTCTAAGAAGAGCGAATATCCCTGTAAAATATTCCGAAGGATATAATCCAAGACCTCTTATATCTTTAGGTTTTCCTTGTCCTGTAGGAGTAGAAAGCAGAAGAGAATACATTGATTTAACTCTGCAAGAAGATATGGAGGAAAAAGAACTGATAAAAAAGCTCAATGATCAAATTCCTAATGATATAAGATTTTATGAAGCCTACAAAATTAAAAAATCATCTCTTATAGAGGATACTTATGGCATTGACTACGAATTATATATTTTTACTCATTTAAAGGATCCTTTTCTTCTTGAGTTTAAAAATTTAGATTCTTTAGAGCATAGAAAAATATTAGCAAGGAGAGGAAATAGTATTAAAGAAATAAAACCCTTTGACTATATTAAAGAAATTTCGTATCAGAATTTAAGAGATAATATATTTTTGATTAAATTAAAAACTATTAAATTAGAAAACACCATACTTCGAGGGGAGGAATTTCTTGAGCTTTTTTATATAAAGCCCGTATTAATAAAACAAATAAGAGAAGTGATATTAAATGTATAAGCTTTTTATAACAGATCTTGATGGAAGTATAATGGATGGGTCAGAAGTTATTTCTACTAAGAATCTTAAGGCTATAAAAATATTAAGAGAAAATAATATTGAAATAACTATTGCAACAGGAAGAAGATGGTCATCTATCTCCAAAATTGTGGAACCTTTAAGTTTAACTCTTCCTGTTATACTTTACAATGGGGCTGGAATTTATGATCCATTAAGAAAATCTTTTTTATATTTGCAGCACCTTTCGAAGGAAGAGGTGATTGGAGCTTTAAAGGTTATACACTATTATTTAAGTTTTGTTAAATTAGGAATTTACCACGATGATAAACTATATGAAGATAGTGAGGCTTTAGAATTTCTGAAAGACAATAAAAATGGAATAATCAAGATTTTTATAGAGGGAGAGAAAGAACTTCTTAAAGAATTGAAAAATAGATTAGAAAAAATTTATTTAAATGTAGTTTTTTCCTCTTATAAATACTTAGAAATTCTACCTAAAGGGGCTTCAAAAGGAAAGGCACTGAAAAAACTGCTTAAAAATTTGGATATAAAATTAGAGGAAGTTATAGCTCTTGGGGATTACGATAATGATGAAGAGATGCTCAAGCTTTCAGGTTTAGGCATAACTTTGAAAAATGCTTCTGAAAGATTAAAGAAGATTGCAGACTATGTTATTGATGCTTCTCCTTCTGAGTCTGTTCACTATATAATACAACAGGTGCTTAATTTTGAAAGGAGGTAATTGGTCAATGATACTTACTGTAGTTACCATTAATAGTTTAGAGAATGCAGAAAAGATAGCAAATGTACTTTTGGACGAAAAACTTTGTGCTTGTGTAAACATAATTCCTGAAGCAAAATCAATTTATATTTGGCAGGGAGAAAAAAAAGTTGAAATGGAAGTAATCATGTTGATAAAGACTGAAAAGAGTAAGTTCTCAGAACTTGTTAAAAGGATAAGAGAATTACATCCTTACAAGTTGCCTGAAATAATAGGGATTCCAATAAACTATGGTTTACCTGAATATTTAGAATGGATAAAAAGTTCTCTTCAATAGATGAATATTTTATGCACGAAGCAATTAAAGAAGCAAAAAAAGCGCTAAGGAAAGGAGAAGTTCCTGTGGGAGCAGTTATAGTTTATAACGGACAGATAGTAGGAAGAGGGTATAATTTAAGAGAGAGCAAAAAGAATCCAATTTCACATGCAGAAATGATTGCTATAGAGAAAGCAGCTAAAAAACTAAAAGGTTGGAGACTTTGCAATTGTACTTTATATGTGACTTTGGAACCTTGTATAATGTGTTTTGGTGCTATTCTGAATTCACGTATAAGTAGGTTAGTTTATGGAACTGAAAACAGAGAAGAGGGCTTTACACAATTTGTAAATATTAGGGATTATAAAAAATGGAAAGACATAGAGATAATTTCTGGAATTAAAAAGGATGTATGCGAGTCTTTGCTAAAGGAGTTTTTTAAAGATATGCGGAGTTCACGTTCATGAATTTTTATGATAAAATAATAGGGAACGGAGAGGTGGCTGAGTGGACGAAGGCGCTCGCCTGGAGAGCGAGTAGACCGCGAAAGCGGTCTCGTGGGTTCGAATCCCACCCTCTCCGCCATATTTTTATAAAGGTGAGTTATGAGTAGTATTAGGGAATTGTTGAGTACTTCAAGTGTGGTTATAAGTTTTATTGTAGGCTTTTTAGCTGCATATGCAGTGATCAAAGAAGTAGATTTTTCGAAAATCTTTAAAAATGAAAAAAGTATAGGAGCTTTTATTGGCAAAGTAATATTGTTTTTCTTTATTACGTCTTTTATTTGGGTTCTTTTGAGTTCTTTATTTATACTTTTAAGAATTCAAGAATGAATCCCAGGGCTATGCTTAGGTGGGGAGCTAGCGGTGCCCTGTACCTGCAATCCGCTATAGCAGGACCGAAAGGCCACCCGAGGTATGGTCTTGTGGGAATAGGAGGAGAAAAGGAAGCTATGAAGGTTAGGAACTGTGCACTAAGGGTGCCTCGAACCCCGCCAGGTCCGAAAGGAAGCAACGGTAAGAGGTGGCTCTTAGGTGCCGCAGTGTACCTGACTGGAGCTTACCTATCTCTTTCTACCCGTAGGGCCATATCGACGGTGGAGGCATAGCCCTGGGCTCCGATTGAAGATATGTGGACAGATACGCACGTACATTTAAATGATGAGCGTATTTATCCCCAATGGAGAGAATACGTAGAGAGAGCAAAGAAAAATGGAGTTGTTTCATTCTTTGTAGTAGGATATGATTGGGAGTCTAGTTTGAGAGCTAATCACTTAAGTATTTTTGAAGGAATTTATTCGATTATCGGTGTTCATCCTCACGAATCATCAAGCCCATATGTAGATGAATTAGATTGGAAAAGTTTGGTGACCGAAAAAACTCTCGCTATAGGAGAAATAGGACTTGATTACTATAGGCTTCATTCTCCAAAGGAAAAACAAAAAGAAGTTTTTTCGAGGTTTATTCAATTTGCTAAGGAAGTTAATAGACCAATTGTAATTCACTGTAGAGATGCTTGGAAAGATCTTATTGACATAATGAAAGCTGAGAAGGTATGGGAAGTAGGGGGAATAATGCACAGCTATAGTGGAAGTTATGAAACTTTTAAGCTCGTTTCTGAATGGAATTTCTTATTTAGTTTTTCTGGTCCTATAACCTATCCTAACGCTAAAAATTTGAGAGAGGTTTTGAAAAAAATTCCCCTTGAATACATTGTTATAGAGACTGATGCTCCATATTTACCGCCTCAGTCTTGTAGAGGAAAAATGAATGAACCAGCTTATTTACCTGAAATTGCTGAAAAAATTTCTGAATTGAAAAATGTAAGCTTGGAAGATTTATCTATTAAGTTTAGAGAAAATTTAAAAAATTTATTTGGGAAAGAAATATGAGTGAAATTGTCTACTGTTTAGGGAGTAGCTTATACCTAAACATAACAAATAGATGTACTAATCGATGCGTATTTTGTATCAAAAATTTTACAGATCAGGTTGGAAACAAAAGGTTAGTACTTGATAGAGAACCGTCTTCAAAAGAGATAATAGGATCCCTCAATAAGATAGATTTGAGGACTTATAAAGAAGTTGTGTTTTGTGGGTTTGGAGAACCTCTTATTAGGGTAGAGGTTGTAAAAAGTGTGTCAAGGTTTATAAAAGATATGTTCCCTCATCTCCCTATAAGAATAGATACGAATGGACATGGTAATGTTTTTAATCAGAGAAATATTCTACCTGAAATTGCCCCTTACATAGATGCTATCTCCATAAGTCTAAATGCAGAAGATAAAGAGAAGTATGATAAAATATCCCGACCTGTTTTCAGTGATGCTTACAATGCAGTAATTGAATTCATTAAGCTTTCAAAGATATACATAAAAGATGTAGCAGCTTCGGTAGTTAACTTACCTACGGTTGACATTGAAAGGTGCGAAAAAATAGCTAAAGATTTGGGAGTGAAGTTTAAAGTAAGAGAATTTGTAAAATCATTGTAAGTATGTTACCTTCATATATTACTCTTTACAAATCTGGAGAACTCAAAAAAAGAGTAAACTTTCTAAAGGAAATACTAAAAAATTGTACTCTTTGTCCTAGAAAGTGTATGGTAAACAGAGAGAGGGGGGAACTTGGATATTGCAAAGCACCTTATAAACCGGTTATATCTAGTTATTTTCCTCATTTTGGTGAGGAAAAGATCTTGGTGGGTAAAAATGGTTCTGGAACCATATTTTTTACCTTTTGTAATTTAGGATGTGTTTTTTGTCAGAATTACACTATAAGTCATTTAGGAGTGGGAGAGGAAATGTCAACAGAAGACCTTGCTTACATAATGATATATCTCCAAAATCTTGGATGTCATAATATCAATTTAGTTACTCCCACCCATTTTATTTCTCAAATAATAGAAGCCTTATTAAAAGCTATTGAATTTGGTTTGAAAATTCCTATTGTGTACAATACAAGCGGTTATGAGAGCTTAGAGACGCTTAAATTACTTGATGGAATAGTTGATATTTACATGCCAGACATCAAGTTTTATTATCCTGAGACTGCTAAAAAATTTGCAAATGCAGAAGATTATCCTGAAGTAACTAAGAGTGCTTTGAAGGAAATGTATAGACAAGTTGGAAATTTAATTCTCAACGAAGAAAACATAGCCTTAAAGGGTTTAATTATAAGACATCTTTTAATGCCCAATCATATATCAGAGTTAAGGGAATGGTTGATTTTTATTAAAAAAGAATTATCTACTGAAGTTTTTATTAACATAATGGAGCAATATCGTCCTCTATATATGGCTTATAAATATCCTGAGATAAACAGAACTATAAATTATAAAGAATATCAAGAAGCTATTAGCATAGCTAAGAATCTGGGTTTTAAAAATTTGTATTTATATTAAAAAAAGATCCCAATACCCTCTTGCAAAGTTAGAGGGGGATGTGGTAGAATTTAAAGCGCCCGATGGAAAGGGGCGGCTGAACCTTAGACAAAGGGAGAGAGAAGGAAGAAGGAGAAAGAGGAAAGGGAAGCGGTCGAGAGAAAAGAGCGAGGATTAAACCTTCCGAGGAGGAAGGTTATAGTTATTATAACCGGATGGAGGGTTTGATCCTGGCTCAGGACGAACGCTGGCGGCGTGCCTAAGGCATGCAAGTCGAGCGGTAGCTCCTATTGGTTAAAGCCGATAGGAGTGAGAGCGGCGCACGGGTGAGTAACACGTAGGTAACCTACCCCAGAGAGGGGGATAACACCTCGAAAGGGGTGCTAAACCCCCATATACTTACCGAGCGAGATGCTCAGGTAAGGAAAGGGTATAGAGGGGTAACCCTCTATGCTGCTCTGGGATGGGCCTGCGGCCTATCAGCTAGTTGGTGGGGTAAAGGCCCACCAAGGCTAAGACGGGTAGCCGGCCTGAGAGGGTGGTCGGCCACACTGGGACTGAGACACGGCCCAGACTCCTACGGGAGGCAGCAGCCGGGAATCTTCCGCAATGGGGGAAACCCTGACGGAGCGACGCCGCGTGAGGGAAGAAGCCCTTCGGGGTGTAAACCTCTTTTCTCGGGGAAGAAGGCATGACGGTACCCGAGGAAAAAGCCCCGGCTAACTACGTGCCAGCAGCCGCGGTAAGACGTAGGGGGCGAGCGTTGTCCGGATTTACTGGGCGTAAAGGGCGTGTAGGCGGCTTAGCAAGTCAGATGTGGAAGCCCCGGGCTCAACTCGGGGAGGACATCTGATACTGCTAAGCTAGAGGGCAGGAGAGGAGAGCGGAACTTCCGGTGTAGCGGTGAAATGCGTAGATATCGGAAGGAACGCCGGTGGCGAAGGCGGCTCTCTGGACTGTCCCTGACGCTGAGGCGCGAAAGCTAGGGGAGCGAACGGGATTAGATACCCCGGTAGTCCTAGCCGTAAACGATGGGCACTAGGTGTGGGGAGTTAGACTCTCCGTGCTGCAGCTAACGCGATAAGTGCCCCGCCTGGGGAGTACGGCCGCAAGGCTAAAACTCAAAGGAATTGACGGGGGCCCGCACAAGCGGTGGAGCGCGTGGTTTAATTCGATGCTAAGCGAAGAACCTTACCAGGGCTTGACATGCAGGCTGTAAGCTCACCCGAAAGGGTGAGTGCCAAATAGGAGGTTTCTCCTATTTGGAGTCTGCACAGGTGGTGCATGGCTGTCGTCAGCTCGTGTCGTGAGATGTTGGGTTAAGTCCCGCAACGAGCGCAACCCCTGCCCTTAGTTGCCAGCGGGTAAAGCCGGGCACTCTAAGGGGACTGCCGGCGAAGAGCCGGAGGAAGGTGGGGATGACGTCAAGTCAGTATGCCCCTTATGCCCTGGGCTACACACGCGCTACAATGGGTGGTACAGAGGGGAGCGAAGCCGCGAGGCGGAGCGAATCCCTAAAGCCACCCCCAGTTCAGATCGCAGGCTGCAACTCGCCTGCGTGAAGGCGGAATCGCTAGTAACCGCAGATCAGCCACGCTGCGGTGAATACGTTCTCGGGCCTTGTACACACCGCCCGTCACACCACGAGAGTCCGCAACACCCGAAGTCAGGCGAAGAGCCTGCCGAAGGTGGGGCGGATGATTGGGGTGAAGTCGTAACAAGGTAGCCGTACCGGAAGGTGCGGCTGGATCACCTCCTTTCTTACGGAGAGAGATAGGAGCTTTCCTTTCTTCTCCCTTCTTCCTCTCCTCCCTGAATTTTAAGAGATGGGCTCTTAGCTCAGGTGGTTAGAGCGCACCCCTGATAAGGGTGAGGTCCCTGGTTCGAGTCCAGGAGGGCCCACCAATTAATTTTTGAAAGTAAAGGGTGGGGCTGTAGCTCAGTTGGGAGAGCACCTGCTTTGCACGCAGGGGGTCACCGGTTCAAGTCCGGTCAGCTCCACCATTTGCACCTTAGAAAATTAAAGATAAGGGGAAAGAGATCCAAGAGGGATGATACAGTAATCAGCCGGGCGTCAAAGTAGAAAGGGCGTACGGTGGATGCCTAGGCACCAAGGGCCGAAGAAGGACGCGGCAGGCGGCGAAACGCCCCGGGGAGCTGCGAGCAAGCTGTGATCCGGGGGTATCCGAATGGGGAAACCCACTCCGGGTAATGCCGGAGTATCCCTAAGGGGAAACTCTTAGGGAGGGGAACCAGGGGAACTGAAACATCTTAGTACCCTGAGGAAAAGAAAGAGAAATTCGATTCCCTGAGTAGTGGTGAGCGAAAGGGGAAGAGCCTAAACCTGTGTGGTGTAGAAGCTCGCGGGCGTTGCCACACAGGGGTAGAGGGATAAGGTCGGGGAAAGCCGCGACTTTCCCGTAGGCGATGTACACATAGCCGAATGGTCTGGGAAGGCCAGCCAGAGAGGGTGAGAGCCCCGTAGGCGAAATGTGTACTAAGCCTATGGACCTTACTCCCGAGTAGCGTGGGACACGGGGAATCCTGCGCGAATCTGGGCGGACCACCGCCTAAGGCTAAATACCCTTGGTGACCGATAGCGCATAGTACCGTGAGGGAAAGGTGAAAAGAACCCCGGAGAGGGGAGTGAAATAGAACCTGAAACCGTACGTCCACAAGGAGTAGGAGAGCGATGCTCAAAGGAGGTTAAACACCTTCTTTGAGCTGGCTCGACTGCGTGCCTGTTGAAGAATGAGCCGGCGAGTTGATGCGTGTGGCGAGGTTAAGGGAGTGGAGTCCCGGAGCCGAAGTGAAAGCGAGCCTGAATAGGGCGCTAAGTCACACGCATCAGACCCGAAACCAGGCGAGCTACCCATGGCCAGGATGAAGCGGGGTTAACCCCCCGTGGAGGTCCGAACCCGTTAGCAGTGAAAAGCTATGGGATGAGCTGTGGGTAGGAGTGAAAAGCTAATCGAGCCTGGAGATAGCTGGTTCTCCCCGAAATAGCTTTAGGGCTAGCCTCAGCCGAAGAAGCTCAGGGAGGTAGAGCACTGGTTGGGCGAGGGGCGGGGATCCGCTGCCGAGTCCAGTCAAACTCCGAATGCCCTGAGTGGATGGCTGGGAGTCGGACTGTGGGGGATAAGCTCCATAGTCGAGAGGGGAACAGCCCAGATCAACAGCTAAGGTCCCAAAGTCCGGGCTAAGTGGTAAAGGAGGTAGCTTGGCGAAGACAGTCAGGATGTTGGCTTAGAAGCAGCCATCATTCAAAGAGTGCGTAATAGCTCACTGATCGAGCCAAGCTGCGCCGAAAATACACGGGGCTAAAGCCCGGCACCGAAGCTTTGGGTTCTACCTATCTTCGGGTAGGTAGGGCGGTAGGGGAGCGTTCCGCTGTAGGGAGAAGGCGGACCGGAAGGACCGCTGGACGAGGCGGAAGTGAGAATGCCGGCATGAGTAGCGAAAAGGAGGGTGAGAATCCCTCCCACCGAAAGCCCGAGGTTTCCTGGGTAAAGCTCGTCTTCCCAGGGTTAGGCGGGAGCTAAGCCGAGGCCGAAAGGCGTAGGTGATGCACAGCCGGTTAATATTCCGGCCCCACCTACTGACCGTTATTACCGAAGGAGGGACGCAGGAGGGTAGGTGCGCCTGGTGGTGACATACCAGGTCCAAGCCCCAAGGGAGGGAGTGTAGGCAAATCCGCACTCCTGTTGAACTGAGGGGTGATGGGGAGTCCTCGAGAGAGGGCGAAGGCATCGAGCTCACACTGCCGAGAAAAGCTCCTAGGGAGGTCAGTGGGTGCCCGTACCGCAAACCGACACAGGTGGGCGAGGTGAAGATCCAAAGGTGCGCGGGATAACCCTCGTTAAGGAACTCGGCAAAATGGCCCCGTACGTTCGCAAGAAGGGGTGCCCGAGTAAGGTGAATAGCCTGAAAGGGCCGCAGTGAAGTGGCTCTGGGGACTGTTTACCAAAAACACAGGTCTCTGCTAAGGCGTAGAAGCCGATGTATAGGGGCTGAGGCCTGCCCGGTGCTGGAAGGTTAAGGGGAAGGGTTAGGGTGAAGAACCCGAAGCCCTGAACCGAAGCCCCAGTGAACGGCGGCCGTAACTATAACGGTCCTAAGGTAGCGAAATTCCTTGTCGGGTAAGTTCCGACCCGCATGAAAGGCATAACCACTGGAGCGCTGTCTCAACGAGGGGCCCGGTGAAATTAGAGTGTCCGTGAAGATACGGACTACCCGTGGCAGGACGGAAAGACCCCGTGAAGCTTTACTGTAGCCTGGCATTGAACTCTGGCACTGCATGTAGAGGATAGGTGGGAGGCAGAGAAGCGGGGGCGCCAGCCTCCGTGGAGCCGCCGGTGGAATACCACCCTTGTGGTGTTGGGGTTCTAACCCCAAAAGAAGAGCCTTTTGGGGGACAGTGCTTGGTGGGCAGTTTGACTGGGGCGGTCGCCTCCTAAAGGGTAACGGAGGCGCCCAAAGGTAGGCTTGGCACGGTTAGAAATCGTGCCTGAAGTGTAAGGGCGTTAAGCCTGCCTGACTGTGAGGCCGACGGGCCGAGCAGAGACGAAAGTCGGGCCTAGTGATCCGGTGGTCCCGAGTGGAAGGGCCATCGCTCAACGGATAAAAGTTACTCCGGGGATAACAGGCTGATCTCGCCCGAGAGTCCACATCGACGGCGAGGTTTGGCACCTCGATGTCGGCTCACCGCATCCTGGGGCTGGAGAAGGTCCCAAGGGTTGGGCTGTTCGCCCATTAAAGCGGTACGTGAGCTGGGTTCAGAACGTCGTGAGACAGTTCGGTCCCTATCCGCCACGGGCGAAGGAAACTTGAGGGGAACTGCTCCTAGTACGAGAGGACCGGAGCAGGCGGACCTCTGGTGTACCAGTTGTGCCGTCAGGTGCAGGAGCTGGGTAGCCAAGTCCGTACGGGATAAGCGCTGAAAGCATCTAAGCGCGAAGCCCACCCCAAGATAAGGTTTCCCACGGGGGAAGCCCGGTAAGGCACCTCCGAGAAGAGGAGGTAGATAGGCCGGAGGTGGAAGCGCAGCAATGCGTGGAGCCGACCGGTACTAATATGCCGAGGCTTTGACGCCTGGCTGGTTACTGTATGATTCTTCTTGGGAGTTATGGAAGAAGGAGAGGGAGGAAGGCTACTGGTGATTAGAGCGGAGGGGAAACGCCCGTTCCCATTCCGAACACGGAAGCTAAGCCCTCCAGCGCCGATGGTACTACCCTGGCGACGGGGTGGGAGAGTAGGTCATCGCCAGAGAGCCTTCCTCCCTTTTTTTTGTTTTATTTGGGAATTTTTTTAAAAAGTTTTTATCAGAAATTATGTTAGGAATCTTGACAAAAATAAAATTGTGGTATATGATTTTAATCAAGAATAGTTTGTTAACGAAACTTCCAGGCGAGGGTCCCCTTCCCCCCTCACCCATCACCCCCTACCTCGCCTGGAAGTTTTATTCTATAAGGAGGTGAAAATTAAATATGAGAAAATCTTTAATCCTTAAATTCCTGATCCTATTTATCTTTATGGTATTCTTTCTAACAACATCGATATACCCTAAACAGACACAGATCTCAGAAAATTCACCAGCACTGGACTTTACTTTGCCTGACATTAAAGGTAAGCAATATTCTCTCTCTTCTTTTAAGGGAAACGTAATATTATTAAATTTTTGGGCTACTTGGTGCCCTCCTTGTAGATATGAGGTACCTATGTTAGATAAAATACAGAAAGAGTACAAGGATAAAAAATTTAAAATAGTTGCAGTTAGCCTTGATAGTGATATAAATGCTCTTAGGGATTATTTAAAGAATGTCAATGTGAGTTTTCTTGTTCTTTCTGACAAAAAGGGAAGTGTAGGATATGCTTATAACATATTAGCTATTCCTACATCTTTTTTAATTGATAAAAAGTTCGTAGTGAGAAAGATATATCTAGGTATATTACCAGAAAAAGAATTTAAAAAGGATTTGGAAAAATGGTTAAAAGACTAACTCTGAGAATTTTAATTATAATTTTAGTAGGCATATTTATTTATATCGGACTCTTAAGAAGTGAAGTTATAGAAGTCTTCAGGAATAGTACTCTCTTATGCTTATCCTGTATAGGGATTCAATAGAAATTACTTTATCTCAATAACTTTATTTTCCGTTATTATTATATCTACTTTTTGATCATGATCTTCATGAGGTAATTCTTCTAAAAGGAGATCATCAAAGATGAGGCCTATTTTTATTCCTTTTTTTGTTCTACTCAGAAATTTATCATAATATCCTTTCCCATATCCTAATCTGTATCCTTTCTTGTCAAAAGCTATTCCAGGTACGATTATTAGATCAAAGACATCTATCTCTGTAGGAATTTCAGGTTGTAATATTCCAAATGTTCCCTTTTTCAAGTCATTAAAAGAAAATATCTCCCCAAATTTTAGTTCTTCTTTGTAAATTATAGGACAGAAGATTCTCTTTCTTTCAATTAGTCCATGATAGATTATAAACTTTGTATCTACCTCTTCTTCTAAGGACACATAGGTATTTATAATTTTTGCCTCTTTCCATATAAGAAGTCTTTCCAAATTGTGGAATATTTGATGGGATCTTTCTTCTTTATTCTCTATTTTTTTCCTTTTTTCTCTTAGCTCTATTCTTAACATTTTCTTGTCCAAGTTCATCTTTTAAACTCCTTTTATTTTTTATGTTTTTCTATTATAATACATATAAGCCTGTAGACCTAAGGGTCGCAGGACTCAAATTTAAGGAGTTAAAGATTTTTAATAATCAAAACGGCATCCCCTTTGGGGAGCTGGAAGGGAGGTATAAAAATGAAATCCAAGAAAATTGCACTTTCCGCAATCTTCCTTGCCTTAACTCTAATCATGGGACTTACTCGTATAGGATACATAACTGTTCCAACACCTGCTGGAGCTGCGACTCTCATGCACATTCCTGTTATTCTTTCGGGTGTTCTTTTAGGTCCATGGATAGGGGCATTAGCAGGCTTAATGTTTGGATTTTCTGCTGTTTTATACTTCTCTTATATTGCTCCTTTTTGGGTACTTCTCCCTGCAAGACCCTTTATAGGAATAATAGCTGGTTTAGTTTACAGTTTTTTTATGAGATATACCAATTCTCAAAAAAGAATTAAAAATTATGCTCTAATAATTATTAGCATAGTAGTATTTTCATTTTTATATCTTTCGGGAATTTTTATACTCAATGAGTGGTTCTCAAGTTCGCTTGTTTTATATCCCATAGAGTATAGTTTCTTAATAGCGCTCATTGCTTTTTTGGTTTCGATTTTAATAACGTTTCTTATAAAAGAAAAAGAAACAAAAATTGTAGGACTTGGTGTGGCTTCTTTTTTAGGAAGTATCACTAACACCATTGGTACCTTAGGACTTGCAGCTATAGCTAAAATTTTTCCTATTCAAGTTATTATTACCATAGGAATTGTTCAAGGAATCCCTGAAGCTATTTTAGCTACTATAATATGTCCTCCCATTGTTTTAGCTATAGAAAGATTCCTTAAAGGGAGTGATTAGGCTTGATTTTGACCATTGACATTGGTAATTCAAATATTGATTTAGCTTACTTTAATGGAAATAAAATAGTATCCCACTATGAATTTGAGACCAAAAAGTTCTCTACAAGTTATGAGTATGCTTTAATAATTGAGTGGACCCTAAAAAGAGAAAAATTGCAAGAAAAGGATATTTTAGGGGTTGCTCTTTCCTCGGTGGTGCCTTCCTTAACTTCTGCCTTTATTGATGCTATAAAGTATCTTTTTGGAAAGCCTCCTTTTGTAGTAGAACCAGGAATAAAAACTGGAATATCTATTGAGACAGAAAATCCCAAAGAGGTAGGAGCAGATTTAATTTGTAATGTAGTTGCTATAACTGAAGAATATGGGCACTGTGGTATAGCAGTGGATTTTGGAACAGCCACTACTTTCTCTGTAGTAGAAAAGAAAAAATTTCTGGGGGCTGCTATAGCCCCCGGTGTAGGTACTTCAGCTTTCGCTCTTTTTGAGAAAACCGCTAAACTTCCCCAGGTGGATATAAAAGCCCCTGAAAGTTCTCTGGGGAAAAATACCATATCAGCTATTCAAGCAGGTATTGTCTATGGTTTTGCTGGATTAGTAGATGGTATTCTTGAAAGACAAATTAAAGAATTGAAATATAAACCAGTTCTTGTGAGTACGGGAGGATGGGCAAAGAGGATTGTTCCATATACCAAATATTTAAAAGAAAAAGATATAGATCCATATCTTACTCTAAAAGGATTGTATTACCTCTACTTAAAAAATCTGTGATATAATCTAACTAAAGTTTAATTTAATAAAACTTTAAAATAGAGGTGGGGAAATGAGTAAAAAATTTATAACTTTTGTATTAGTTTTTCTAATTTTTTTGTTTTCCTTGGCGTTCTCTCAAGATTCTCCTAAACCAAGGGTAGCCATAATCACATATATAAAAGGGAATGTGTATGTAAAAAAACTAACTTCAGAATTGTGGCTTCCTGCTAAGGTAAAGATGGAACTTACATCAGGAGATAAAGTATGGGTACAACAAAATTCTCAGGCTATTTTACAGTTTTCTGATAAATCTACATTGAAGCTTGGCTCGAATACCCAACTTGATATTTTAAATTTAGACTATGAGAAAGACACTAAAAAAGAGATTTCCATATTCAAATTGCTTATAGGAAAAATATGGGCAACAGTAGAAAGACTTTTGTCTCAGGGAGAAAGAATAGAAATTCAGACTCCTACAGCTGTGGCTGGGGTAAGAGGAACGGAATGGATTCAGGAAGTATCAGAAGATGGAACAACAAAAATTTGGACTTTAAGAGGAATAGTCTTCCTTACTGCAAAAGATAAAACTATAGAAGTAAAAGAAGGATTTCAAAGCGTGGTAAAACCTGATGAACCGCCTTCG